>JBAYHA010000011.1:0-22487 GCA_041666425.1 Patescibacteria group bacterium | reverse complement strand
CCGAATAAAAAAGTTATACTGGAACATATTTTTTCTAAACTTTCCACGTCACCAAGATCTTCTCCAAAAACAAGTTCTCTTAATTTTTGTTGCAATACTTTTTTTATTTCTGGATGAAAATTATTTGCTTGAACCAGAAAATAAGTTAACTTATCTTGCAAACTTTCTTTTTTCTTTAACTTTTTACAAAGATTAAAAAAGTTCTGATTTAAATTATCCTGATCATCAAGCCCACCCAAAAATCCTGCCAAAAGCAGAACCTGTTCCGGCAAAACTTCTTTGTGCTCGGCCTGCCATTTTTCTATGGAAACAGGCTTTTTTGAATTACCCCAAAAAACGGTCAAACATTCAACTATCTTTTTATAAGCTAATTTTTTTGTCTCGGTACTCGGAATATTTTCAATCGCCAATAAATAATTCAATTCTCGAAAATCACTGTTAACACCATCTCTTGCTACCCATTTTTGAACCGCCTTTTTGATTTCTGGATTAAATATCTTTCTTTTCTCGCTAGTAATAGATTGAACCACCAATAATTTGTCTTCAGTAGAAACAGCTTCATTTTTTAAAATAGACAACAACCCAAGGTTTGCTTCTTCAAAGTTTAAGCCCAACAAAAAGTGAAAAGCCGATTCTGGAAAATCATTCTGCGCCCGTTTTTTTTCACTAGCTTTATTAAAATTTTTAATTTGTTCGAGATATTCATCGGCAATTTCGGGCACGCCATTTTCACACAATCCCACTAAAAAATCTACCGCTTCCGGCCACTTCTCGTCCTGTTTTCCCCGTGCAAAAATCGCTTTTTTTTGGGCGACGACCTGCTCATAATCAGCCTTACATTCCGGCAAATTTTTGCCCATCTTAACTACCACCGCATAATTATTACCATTTACCATCTTGGCAAATTTCTGGTGCCAATCAAGTGACAGACCAAGCTCCGCACAAACTTTTTCCACATTATTGAAATCCCAATCTTTTGGATAACTCTGGCACGATGAATAACCGTTTCTTAAATATTTATCCAGTTTTTGATTAAAATATTCTGGCAAAGCAACCCCTAACTTCTGCGCAAAATCAACGCTGGGATCAATATTCCATTTTACCATTTCTGGATTCTCCCACCCTTGCTCAAACACAAAAATATAATTATTATGTTCATCAATCATTCTGAGTTTGGTCTCCTTATTAAGAATCTCTTCTGGGTCATAACCAAATTGAGCAATCTGCTCGAGTGCTTTAATCCCCTTAACGACACAATAATCCTGGACTTGCTCTTTTTTAATTTGGCCTTTTTTAAAAGCCTTCTCCGGGAAATATTCGCCCAAAGTAATTAGCATATCCATTCTAAACATAAACTCTTGAGGAGGAATTTCTTTTTCTAAATCATCAATATAATGGTTATTGAAAGCAATCTCTTTTTCGTTTATGACAGCCAACGCCTGTTCGATCTTTTTTCCCACCAAAATCAAAATATCCTCGTCAACTAGTGACTCATTGTAGAAAATCAATTGTTTTTTTAATTCGACTAAATTATCACAAAGTTCACCTTTAAATATATGGAATATGGGATCTTCGGCTAAATCAAAACAAGAATTTACAAATTGTCCAAAAGAATTAATTATTTCTTTTTTCTTTTCCGAATCGAGATCTTCCACAAAATGAAATTCCAGAACTTCTGGTGGCGCAGCTAAGTTGGACACTTTTTTTTGTTCAAGAATATTCAATAATTCCATGATTTTTAAAACAGCAGAAACTTCCTGTTTAAAATAATTTATCACAAAAACCTTTAACTTATTTTCTTCTAAGCTATGGCAAACAATATTGAAAATTCTTTCTTTGTGCTTTGGTTCCAGAATAAGTTCATTAACATAAGGCAACGGAGCAATCGCTTTTAACAAATTGCTAGCCGATAGACCAAAACCGATCTTTGACAAACCAGAATCGCCCAACTCCCTGATTTCATTGCTTCCCAACCCGACCAACTTAAAATCACTTTCCGGATCCGCGCCAAAAAATTCCAGCTCGACGGAATCATATAAATTTTCACAATCCGAGATCCAATCCCCGATTGCCTTTGCATAAAAACCTTTAACATTTTTTTGAATTTCCGGTTTTTGAAGAAACTCCTGTGGCAAATCAACCGCCAGACAATTACGCAAATTATAACTCCTATCATATGACCACATAGTAAGACAATCCATCGCTGCTTTTTGTTTAATTTTGTTGATAAAATCTTCCGACAAACCATATGACCTTAATTGAGCCTCAACCTCCTCATTATTTTTTTGGGCGTTTTCACGACTTTTAATATCGCGACTACCACCAAAGTTATTACAAAATTTACCCAAAAATAGCTTGATAGCAGTTTCACTGCCTTCCAACTCCGCCGCCGTAATTCCAAAAAGACTAATCGCTTCTGGAATAGCCTGGCCAGCAGAGTACTGGCTTTCTCTCATTGACTTTATGACAAGAGCAATCAGTTTATTTTTATTTTCTTTTACAAATCTTGTTTTTAAATCATCGCTAGCTTTTAAAAAAGCAAATACGTTATCAAGATATCGCTGTCCTAATACCTTGTTCAATTCTAACCATCTTTGCTCGGGATTAGCAAAAATATAATCAACTAACCCATCCTCACGGATGAACTGTTCGTCCTCCATAAGCTCGTCTCTGGTAAAACCAAAAGCGGTACTCATTTTTCTAATCTTCAATAGTCGAAAATCACCTCTATAAACAAGATCATATGAACCATTTCTAACATAAATAGACACTCGATCTCTCAACAGTTCTTTCATCTCCGGAGTTAAACTTTTTTTTAGTTGCGGATTCTCGACAAAAACTTCCACAACTTTTGCCAACTCAGACTCAATAATCTTATTTCTGGCTGACAGATTTCTCAATCCATCACCCTCTAAAGAATCTAATCCATCCTCGTTATTTTTTTCTATTAACTCTTCTCGTCTTTTTAATCTATTCTGAATTGTCTCTTCCTGTAATCCGGACAACAAATGATTCAGGGCTTGTTCAATTTTTTTTGGTTGGTCTTCAAAGTAATCCAACTCGCCCTCAGCCAATTCCAAAATCTGTTTGTTTTTTGGTCGAGAAATTTTTTCAAATTTATTACTATTCATAACTAATCAAACATTAAAAAAATTATTCGTTTTATGGTTTTATTATAGCAAAATATTTTGCAATCTCAAAACAAATTTGCCGACTATTTTATCAAAATTTTATTATTTTATTTCTATACCCGAATTCCAAGCCAAATGATGCAAACTACGCAAAATATCCGCCAAAACCGAACTTTCTATAATAATACACATTGGCGCCGGTTTAAAAATCACGATAGCGACTTTATTTTCGTAAATATTTATTTCACCGCCAAAATTTTTAATATTCGGTAAAATTTCCGGTTTGATCCAACGATAATTTGTATATTTAAACGATCCCTGAAAATTTGCCATCCAATCACGACCAATTTTATTATCAAGAACCAAAATCTTTTCCATTAATTTTTTCTTTGCTCTTTCGCAATTATATTCTCGAGCATATTCTTTAAAATCCGTCGTGGCCCAACCTTCTATATCAAGTATAGATAAAATTTCCGTTTTTGAATCCAATGTTTCCAAAAATAAATTTTTGAGTCCATCAGCGCCAGAACTGTATCTAATTACCGGCTTTTCGGCCACACGATAAATATTAACCAATTCGGAAATGTTATTTTCCACTTCAGTCAAGGCACGTTGCCATTTATTTTTTTTATTTTTTACAAACTGAATTAAGCGATTTGGATGTAACGCCGTAAAGATTATTTTCTTTCCGCTTGACGATGCTCGATCAACTAATCCATAATGCCCCAATTTTTCTAAAATATGATAACCAAGTGTTCTGGTTATTTGCGCTTTTTTGGTTACATCACTTACTGTTGCCGGTCCAAGTTCAAGCAAAGCCAAATATACTTTGGCTTCAGTTTCATCTAATCCAGATTTGGCTATCAAATCCTTTATTTCCATATAGCAACATCATAGCAAATTTTCACAAATGTGTCAATCTAAATTTACAATAATCGCTATTTACGGCAATTCTATTTAATTTTAGACAAAAACTCAAAAACAAACACCAAATGCAGATTTACAATATTCAAGAAAATCGTATTATGAAGTGTTCTTTGACAATAAAACTGGGAGGATCAAAAACAATGACTAAAGTTCCAAAATCTTACTTTGATAAATCAACGGATTCTGTTTTTACACAAACCATTTACAATTTTTTATTACGACTATCCTTTTCATCTTTGTTTCTTTTTGGTTATTTCTTACTCTATGCCTCAATTTTGCCAATGATTTTTATTTGTTTATGTCTTCCATATGAAACATTTTGGAAAATAATTGCTTTGTTACCAAGTATAACATTATATCTACTTTTTTTGCCAATTAGGGAACGTGACAAAAAATATCGTTACAACAAAAAAACTAAATTATGGTGTAGAGATTATTTTTACACAATTCGCCTATTTCTTTCTGATATTTGGAAAACCGATTTTTATGGAGGTATAGAATGAACTACTTACACATCGAACTTCCCTCACTCCATTTGCTTTGGGAAAAAAATGGCGAAAGCCGAGTTTGTTCGGTAATTAGAACAAATTATCCAAAGCCTTCACTACTTCATGTTTCAGCGCTAATGCGATCCGCTTACGCTGATGTAAAAGTGATTGACATGAAAATAAGAAACCAAGACTGTATAATTCCCTACCGCGAATTTACCTACGAAGGCGGCAAAATGATTGCTTCCAGAATGGGTATGCCTTTTGAATCAGTAATTGAAGAAATTAAATGGGCCGAAGTTATCGGGCTCAGCATCAATCCAACCAGTTGGGCGAATATTGCAATTGATTTTATTAAATTTGCAAAAAAAACAAATCCAAAAGTAAAAATTTGGATAGGCGGAACTGATGCGATGGCGCGTCATCAGTTTTATCTGGAAAACGGCGCTGATTTAATCATTTTGGGCGAAGCTGAAAATCTTGTTGCCGATTTGGTTAAACATGATTATAACAGCTGTTATCTGTCCTCAAAAGAAAAAAATCGTGCTCTGCGAAACCTGTTTACACCGAGTACCGGACTTTGTTGTCCCCTGAATTGGCAAACATTTTGGGACAATGTTAAAATCAATAAAAATTGCAACATTGACCATTTTCCTATCCCAGCCATAGATCTTTGCCACGACGATATTCCACTTTGGAACACGCCGATTGAAGGAAATTTACCGACCGGAGCCAAAGCGCCAATTGCTTTTCTTTTTGCAACCCGCGGTTGCAATAATGCTTGTGATTTTTGCAACACGCCAATTAAATATGGCAAACTGCGCATTCGTAATTTGGAAAGCATTCGTCGTGAGCTAGAATTTCTTAAATCATTTGGAATCAAAACTATTTGTCTTTGGGATGATTCACTTGGCTCGCTCGTCAGAATAAATCGCAAAGATTATTTAATCAAACTCGTCAAAATGATTCGCAAAATGGGATTCTCCTTTGAATTTTCACAAGGAATTTCCCCCAAAGACCTTTTTGATCAAAAAAGACAGGAACCTGATTATAAATTGATCGCCGAACTTTTTAAACATGAAATTATTGATGGTAATTTTGTTGGTTGCACTGGTGAATATGTGCCTTTTGAATTTTTGCAAGTAGAAAAAACCGAAACCGCTGCCGTGAAACTTTTACCTTATGAAAAAGAAATCGCCGTAACAAAAGCCATTTTGGAACAGGGTGTCAAATGGCTGACTTTTTCTTGCATCATCGGCCGACCGGGAGATGGTCCGGCAGAAATGCAACTGGCGACTTCCAGAATTTTGGAAATCAAACAAATGACTGAAAGTTATGGCTGTGAAGTTTTACCAACGCTATTTATTTATTCATTATTTCCGGGCACAAGACTTTGGGAGATTACTCGCCCAAACTTATTACCATATCATGTCAACGATTATCCAGAACTTTATCAACTTAATGCCACGCCACACGGAACATATTTTTTCACTGCGGATGAATTGATGGACGAAAAAACCAAAATGGAAAAAGCCATTTTGAGACCCGATCAATGCGAGAAATGGTGGAAAAGCGGGAGGTATCAATGGTAACGCTGCAACACCGATTTAAATACATCCAAGGATTACATGTTCTTCAAAAAGAACCGAAACTTCGCGTTTTGGTTCTAGACATTTGGAATGCCTGTAATTATAACTGTATCTATTGTTATGGCAAAGCGGATTCATTCACTTCGAATGATTCACTAATAACCATAGAAAAATACGAGCAACTTTTTAAAGAAGCGAAAACTTTTGGAGTAAAAACAATTTGGTTTCTTGGCGGACATGAAAACAGTTTAAATCCAATTTATTTTGATCTTTTAAAAATAATTGAAGAACTTGAGCTGTTTAGCGTTTCTTTTGTTAACGGTTCATTATTTTCACTTGATCCAAACGCTTACCAAAAGATATTTTCTTTAAAAAATTCTTCGGTGGTAATCAAGGTCGACTCTCTCAACCCGCAAAGGCAAAATTTTCTTACCGGAAATAAAAAATCCGCGCAATATTTAAAAACCGCAATTGACTTCCTTGCTCAAAAAAGTCGTTTGGAAACAAACAGTGACACATTACCAAGAATTGGGCTGAGCACGGTTTTAACGAAATTCAATTATTTAAATATCCCGCAAATTTTTGAATTGGCTTTGCAAAATAATTGGGCTTATTTCTGTGATGGTATTTTAAAAAGCGGACAAGCCGAAAATAAAGACCTGGAACCAAGCAGAGAACAAATAGACGAACTTTTACAACAATTACAAATCATTATTGAAAAATTTCATTTAAATATTCAGCCAAAACAAGTTATTAATTTTTATGATCAAGAATGTTTGATTTTTGATAATTATATTTTTATTACTCCTGAGGGATTAGCACTTCCCTGCGCCGGCTTTCCCGAAATAAATAATCGTCTCGGACATATCAATGAAGGACTAGCCACCTTGTGGCAAAGAAAAAAAGCGCTGATCGAAAAATATTATTCTTTAAATTGCACCAACGACAAATGTCCCTGTCGTGTTCACCTCGAGGATAAAACTATTTAAAAAGACTCACGGTCTCACTGCGAGTCTTTTTTATTATCAATAAATTTTATTGCAAAAAAAACCGAGACTCACGTCTCGATTTTTTTTTGATATCAATTAGATATTTGTAAGATGCTTGGAAACGAGTTTTGTCATTTCAAACATGTTAACAGTTTTCTTGCCACCAAAAACTTTTAAAAGTTTTTCATCAGCATTGATGTTGCGTCGGTTTACTTTGTCTTGGAGATTATTTTTCTTGATGTATTCCCAAAGTTTCTTGACAACATCCATACGTGGCATAGGTCCTTTACCAATAACAGCCTCTAATTCAGGAGTTAACTTTAATGGCTTTTTGAGAGCCGGGTTCAATTTTCTTGGCATAATTTTTGTTAGTTAATTTTTACTTACTTCTCTATTATACCATAGCATAGAAAGTCTTTCCAGAGCGCGAGCAAATGCAGCCTGACGCAAATCAACATTTTTGCTCTCGGCAAAAGCCCAAATACTTGTGAAAGCCGGAACAATAATTTCCTTCAATTTTGAAAAAACTTGTTCTTCTAACCACTTTTCGTTTTTTAAATTTTGCTCCCATTCAAAATAACTGACCGTAACTCCACCCGAATTTGCCAAAACATCAGGAATTGATTTTACGCTATTTTTAAACAAAATTTCATCAGCCTCAGGAGTTACCGGACCATTGGCCAACTCTAGAATATATTTGGCTTGAATCTGTTCGGCGTTAGCTATGGTGATTTGGTTTTCCAATGCTGCCGGAATCAAAATATCCACTTTCGTTGTCAAAAGTTCCTCGTTGGTAATGTTCTTTGCCCCCGGAAAATCAGCCACTGAGCCTGTGGATTGTTTGTGGATTTCCAAGGCTTTTACGTCCAAACCGGCTTCATTGTAAATTCCTCCGCGTGAATCAGATGTCGCCACAATTTTGTAACCAGCAGAAAAAACTAAATTCGCCATAACACCGCCGGCATTACCAAAACCTTGAATGGCCACCGTTAACTCTTCCGATTTTTTATTCAAAAGTTCACGCATTTTTTCTAAGACAAAAAATCCACCCATGGCCGTAGCACGATCTCGTCCGAGACTGCCACCCTGTTCCACCGCTTTGCCGGTAATAACCGCATCCATTTTTTTTATTTGTTCCGGAGAAAAAGAAAAATTATTTTCTTGCGCTTTATTTTTTTCAAATTCAATATAAGATTCTTTGACCCAATTCATAATTTCCGAATTGGTATAAACATCAGGAGCCGGAACATCAACCAATGGCCCGATATTTGGCGCAACCATTCGACCAAATTCACGCGACAATCTTTCTAACTCCGAATGAGATAACTCTTTTGGATTAACAGTGATTCCGCCTTTTCCTCCGCCCATCGGAATTCCCGCAACCGCACATTTAATAGTCATCCAAAAAGCCAACGCTTTGACTTCATCAAGATCAACGGATGGGAAATATCTGATTCCGCCTTTGTAAGGACCGGCCCAATTGTTATATTGAACGCGATAACCTTCAAAAATTTTTAAATTACCATCATCCATTTTTACCGGAACTTTTACTTGAAGAACTCGATCAGGAGTTTCTAACATTTTTAAAACATCAGCATCCAAATTTATTAAACTGGCCGTTTTGTGCAATTGATTCATGGCATTTGTAAAAGCAGTCATATTTTCTTTAGTTTATATAGTTTATAAAGTTTTTTTACTACGAATCTTCGAATAATTAAGCTACAAATGCTACTAATCTACGAATAAATAAGCTACAAATGCTACTAATCTGCGAATAATTACCATTCTTTTGTTCTGGCTCCTGCCCTGAGCGACTGAAAGGAGTCGAAGGGTTCTTTTGTTCAGTTGTTCAGTTGGTCAGTTGATCGGTTGGTCTGTTGCCTATTTCCCCCCATGAACAAATTTCGCTACGCTTAACCCGGCTTTTGCTCCGGCTCCGGCCGCGACAACCATTTGTTTGCATTTTTCATTGGTTACATCACCGGCAGCAAAAACGCCAATCGTTGACGTTTTATTTTCCTCATCAACAATAATTTGTCCAAACTTATCAAGCTCCACAAAATCTTTTATAAAATCAGTTTTTGGTACATAACCGATTTCCACAAAAAGACCATTTAAATTAATTTCTTCATCATTATTTAAAATAACTTTTTCCAATTTATTAGTCCCAATAATTTCTTTTATTCCCACATCGGTTTTTATTTCCACATTGCTTTTGCTTTTCACGGAATCGATTAAATAATTTTCCGCGCGAAAGTTATTTGAACGATTTAACAAATACACTTTTTCGCAAATGCCGGACAAATACAAAACCGCATCAAAAGCGGAATTCCCGCCTCCAACAACAGCCACGATTTTGTTTTTAAACAAAGGCCCATCGCAAGTGGCGCAATAAGTTATGCCCCGACCGGTTAACTCTTTTTCATTTGGCAAATTCAAATGACGATGCGCCAAACCAAAAGCCAACACCACTGCCTTACTTTCAAAAATTTCTGCGCCGGCGGTAACTTGAAAACCCTTTTCCATTTTCTCAATTTTTGTCACTTCTTGCATTTTTACTTCAACTCCAAGAGACTTAACCTGTTCGACCATTTTTTCCGTCAATTCCGGTCCGGAAATATTTTTGAACCCCGGATAATTTTCAATATCCATGGTCAACGCCATTTGTCCGCCAAAATCTTTGGCCAGAACCAAAACTTTCATTGCTCGCCGATTGGCATAAATCGCAGACGTCAATCCTGCGCATGATCCGCCAACCACAATAACATCGTAATTATTCATAATTTTTAAATTTTATTTTTCATTCAAAAATAAAAATTTATTTTCTAAATAAAGGAATAATGTTTGTTTCTTTAGTCGGCTCAAGACTTTCTGATTTTTCTGAAGAATCTTTCATTTTTTCTAATAAAATTTCATTTATCTGATCACAAAACTCATGAGCCATCTCATCTTCTATGTTCTTTTCATAATATAACCAACCATGGAGAAAATAGCTTACATGAGACAAAACACCCACCAGATCTTCTCCACGAGGAGTTTTTCTGCTTTGTTCAAAAAGGGTCATTATTTTTTCTTTTAGTTCTTTCATCGGGATTCCATGATTTTGCAATAATGCTAGCGATGGCAAAACTTCATTCAAAACTTTTTCAAATTGTTTGTATAATAAATCAAGCGTCATAATAACTTTTAAATTATTAATTCTGAATTCTAAATTAATTTCAGCAACTTCTCTTTCAAACTTTCCTTATTTTGCAAACCCATCATTACTTCGACAACTTCACCATTCTTGAAAATCATCAAAGTTGGAATACTCATAATACCGAATTTTTCCGCCACCGCTTGATTGGCATCAACATTAACTTTGCCAATTTTTACCTTGCCATCATTCATTTCATTGCTCAATTCATCAATAATTGGTCCTTGAATTTTGCATGGCCCGCACCATGGCGCAAAAAAATCAACTAAAACAGGTGCGCCGGACTTGATAACCTCATTTTCAAAATTGTTGTCATTAAACTCCATAAATTTTTCATTAATTATTTTGTTATTTTTCCGCCAGCGGCGGATCCGCCTTTGGCGGAGTTCTTTTGCTCCGTTGCCTGCCCTTCCGTAGCTCGCAGAGCGAAGGAGGGCTCTGTTGCTTCATTGCTCCGTTGCTTGCCCTTCCGTAGCTCGCAGAGCGAAGGAGGGCTCCGTTGCTCTGTTGTTCAGTTGCTCTGTTGTTCAGTTGCTCCTTCTCTATCCAATACCGCAAAACATGCCGAACGAACTCACTTTTATTTTCAAACTTATGTTTTTTCATTTGCTTTTCCAATTCTTGACACAAATCTCTTGGTAAAGACAAAGTCACGACACAACGCATAAATTAAATATTAATAGTGATTTAAAATACCAACGCAAAACTATCTGTATTACATTGTAATACATTATTTTTTTTCGTCAAGCCCTTTTACAAAGACAAAAAAACAGCCAAGTTTAGCTGATTTTTTGTTTTCATTATTTTATCCACTTTTTACTTCTATAAGTAAAAATTAAAACACTCTTTTTTCTTCTTCCTTATAAATATCCAAAACATCATTTTCTTCAATTATCGGCTGACCTTCATATTTTATTCCACATTCCTGTCCTTTGACCGCATCTTTGACTTCTTGTTTGCCAATTTGCAAGGCCGTTATTTTACCGGAAGTAATAAATTCATTATTGCGCAAAACTGCCACTTTTGACGAAGCTTCTATTTTTCCATCAATCACTTTGCCCCCAACAATCATTACCGTCCCTGTTTTTTTGAAAATCTGCAAAACCGTTATTTTGCCAAGATCACGACGGATAATTTCCGGTTTTACCAATTTTTTTATATTATTTTTTACTTCATCCAACAGTTCATAAATAATTTTGTAAGTTTTGATAGCCACACCCTTATCTCTGGCCAAACCGCTCGCCATGGTTGATGGCAAAACATTGAAACCAAATAATAATGCTCCGGTCGCATCAGCTGACAAAATATCATTTTCATTGATTGCGCCCAAGCCTTTGCTGACAATTTCAATTTTGATTTTGCTATTTTCAATTTTTTTTAATGATTCTATAATCGCTTCTTGCGAACCAAGCACGTCCGTGCGCAAAATAATTTTTATCTTGGTGGCTTCACCATTTTCATCACCACCATCTTCATTATTTTTCTTAATAAAACTTTCTTCCTGTTGCATGCGATAATTTTTTACGCGACGCAAATCTTTTGGATCTTTGACCGTTTCAATAATATCTCCAACCTTGGGAGCAATTTTGAACCCCAGTACTTCGGCCGGCATTGACGGTTCGGCTTCCAACATTTCTTTACTAAGATGATCACGCATGACTTTTACTTTGCCGTAAAGAACACCGTTCATAGCCAACCAGTCTCCAACGCGCAAAGTTCCATTCCTAGTCAAAATAGTCGCCACCGGCCCTGCACCTTGGTCAACGTGCGATTCAATAACACTACCGGCAAAATCACCATTCGGGTTGGCACGCAACTTGTCAGCATCAAGATCAACCAAAAGAATAATATTATCCAATAATTTGTCAATATTTGTTCCCATTTTGGCAGAAATCGGTACAAAAATATTTTTTCCGCCCCATTCCTCAGCCAAAATATTATGTTGCGCCAGTTCCTGTTTTACTTTTTCCGGATTGGCATCAGGCAAATCAATTTTGTTCACAGCCACAAGAATCGGAATTCCGGCTTCTTGGGCAATCTTTAATGCTTCAACTGTCTGAGGCATAACGCCTTCAGTCGCGGCCACAACCAAAATAGCAATATCCGCCACCTTGGCTCCACGCGAACGCATAGCCGTAAAAGCTTCATGCCCGGGAGTGTCGATAAAAGTTATTTTGCGACCATTTTTTTCCACTTGATAAGCGCCAATATGTTGGGTAATTCCTCCGGCTTCGCCACCCATGACATTAGTTTTTCTAATGGCATCAAGCAATTTTGTTTTTCCATGATCAACATGTCCCATAACAACCACAATCGGTGGACGAATCTGCAAATCTTCATTTTTTTCTTTGGCCAAAATATCCACCAATTTTTGTGCTTTGTCCAACTCAACTTTTTGTTCCAAAGTTTCTTCTTCGGCATCAAAACCCAAATCAGAAGCCACAATGGCCGCCGTATCATAATCGATACGTTGATTCAATGAAGCCATCACGCCATTTTTCATAAGTTCGGTAATAACCACATTAATCGGCAAGTCAAGCACCACCGAGAAATCTTTGACTGTCAAAACAGAAGGAATTTTTACCTTTTTGTTCAACTCTCCGGCCATTCGTTCCTCTTTTTTGGTCATTTTTAAATATGCCTGTTTTTGTTTTTCGCGATCTTGGAAATCACGCCAAGCTTTGCTGATTCTGCTGGCCAAATTATCTTCAATTTTGATGGCTTTGGCGCCAATATCAAAACCGAGTTCCGGCAATTTTTCACGCAACTCATTGGCATTAACATTCAATCGTCGGGCTAACTCGGTGATATTCATAGTTGTTTTTATTAATCTTTGTTTCTATTTTAGCAGTTTTTTTTGATTAGGTCAATGTTTAATTTCACCTCCTTTTTGATTGACTTAATGGGGTGAAGTGGTAGAATTTAAGAGTGAAGTTGAGATAATGATAAGTTATTAAAAATAATTTTAACACTAGATTAATTCAAAAATATGATTAAAGGAATAAGCCATATTACATATATCGTGCAAGACCTTAAAAAATCAACTAACTTTTTTTCGAAAATTTTTGATGCAAAAGAAGTTTATTCCAGCGGTGATGCTACTTTCTCCTTATCACGTGAGAAATTTTTTCTAATTAACAATATATGGATTGCAATTATGGAAGGAAAAAGTTTGAATAAAAAAACATACAATCATGTCGCATTTAAAGTTTCAAAAAAAGATTTTGGTATATATGAACAAAGAATAAGAAAACTTGACATTGAAATTAAGGAAGCACGATCAAGGGTTAACGGTGAAGCTCAGTCAATATATTTTTACGACTATGACAATCATCTTTTTGAAATTCATACCGGAACATTAAAAGAACGTTTACATAAATACAAAAGTTAGTATACACGACACGACGACCCCAAATTATCTCCAACAACATCATGTATCTGATTTGTCAAAAATAGAACAAATAAATTAAAATCATATTAACCCAAGAACAGTTCGACAAATTAAACTTTTTTGAAAAAATAGGAAGTTTTTAATAATTCAAAAAAAGGCCACGACGCTTGGGCGTTGGGTTTTGATGGGATAGAGAAAGAGAAGAAAATTTATAAATAAAAAATCACCCCACGAATTGACCGTTCATTATTGAATTGAAATAATAAAAACGCCCAACACGATTGAATTCTTATCTTTGGAGAAAAGTTCAACCTCATAAAATCTGACAAGTTTAAAAGAAGTGCCTCAACAAAAATATGGCGAATTCGCCATAATTCGAAAAACTTCATGTCAAAGAAAACAAAAATTATTGTGAAAGGAAGTGAAATAACCATCATCAAATACCATGGTGATGATTATATTTCCTTAACTGACATGGTTAGAAATTTTGAAGATGGCCCGGTTTTGATTGAAAAATGGCTTCGCAACAAAAACACTATTGAATTTATAGGCATTTGGGAACAGATTAATAACCCAGGTTTTAATTCCCCCGAATTCGGGGGAATTATGAATGAAGCTGGATTGAATCGATTTACTTTGTCAGTAAAAAAATGGGTAGAAAAAACAAATGCAATAGGATTAATTGCAAAAACAGGAAGATTTGATAGCGGTACTTTTGCAAACAAAGACATTGCTTTTGAATTCGGCAGTTGGTTATCTGCTGAATTCAAACTTTATTTGATTAAAGAATTCCAAAGGCTAAAACAGGATGAAAACAGTCGACTAAAACTTGAATGGAATCTTCAAAGAACTCTCGCAAAAATTAATTACCGAATTCATACTGATGCCATATCCGAAAAACTTATACCACAAGAATTAACCAAAGATCAAATTAATCTAAAATACGCAGACGAAGCAGATTTACTAAATGTCGCCCTATTTGGCACCACTGCCAAAATGTGGAAAATAAAAAACCCGAAACTCAAAGGCAATATTCGCGACCATGCTTCGATTGAACAATTGGTAGTGCTTTCAAACATGGAAAGTATAAATTCTATTTTAATTCATCAGGGACTAAACCAACGCGAGCGCTTAACTCAGCTAAACATCACCGCAATAATTCAAATGAAGTCGTTATTAAAGAATACGGAAATAAAAAAATTAAAATAGATCTGTAATTTTTATGCCAACAAAATCCCAAATCAAAACTGATCAAAACATTATTCAATTTCTTCGAAAGTTAAAAATTAAAACTCCTTATGATTTGGTAACTCTTCGCAATTTAATTCAAAATTCACTTGAATTCCGCCCTTATAATCGAAAAACAAAAAAACACGCCGACAGCATTCAATGGACACGAACTGCTTCAGAAATAATCTGCGACAAATTTGTTTATTTCGGCAAAGCCTGTTCTGATTTGGCCGTTGTTTTTCTCGCACTCTGCAAATGCGCTGGCGTAAACGGCCACTTTGTAAAACTGGTAACTCTCGACAAAAAACAAACTCACTCCATTGTTGAAATCAAACTTGGCAAAACTTGGTATCGCCTCGATCCATCAAGTCGCGATTCAATTCCCTTCCAAGGTCAACTTACCAAAAAATCAATTTGGAATAAAACTTTCCAAGTTTTCAAAAAAGGCCACGACGCTTGGGCGTTGGGTTTTGATGGAATAGAGAAAGAGAAGGAAATTTATAAATAAAAAATCACCCCACGAATTGACCGTTCATTATTGAATTGAAATAATTTGTAAATACAATAAATATTTACAAATAAAATCAAAATTTATGACTAACAACCAGATGGCTATTTTCCAAGGAAAAAACATTCGTAAAACTTTTCACAAAAATGAGTGGTGGTTTTCGGTGATTGATGTTATTCAAGCATTAACAGACAGCCCAACTCCAAGACAATATTGGGGTAAAATTAAACAAAGAGAATTTATCGATCAGCAGTTGTCCCCAATTTGGGTACAACTGAAATTATCCGCCGCTGATGGCAAAAAATACGCAACCGACTGTGCCACCCCAGAAGGCATGTTTCGAATTATTCAGTCAATTCCCTCACCAAAAGCCGAACCATTTAAAAGATGGTTAGCAAAAGTTGGATATGAAAGAATCCAAGAAATAGAAAATCCTGAATTAGCCACAAAAAGAACCAGAATGTTATATAAATTAAAAGGCTATCCTGATTCTTGGATCGAAAAAAGAATGCGTGGAATTGCTATTCGTGAAGAATTAACTAACGAATGGCAAAATCGAGGAGCCAACGAACAACGAGATTATGAAATTCTAACCGCCGAAATATCAAAAGCAACTTTTGGCGTTACTCCTGAAGAATACAAAAATCTAAAAGGATTAAAAAAACAAAATCTTCGAGATCATATGGATGATTTTGAATTGATTTTTACCATGCTCGGCGAAAGATCTACTACTGAGCTTCATAGAATTGAAGATTCCTTTGGTGTTGCAAAATTAAAAAAAGATGCCAATCGCGGAGGCAGAATCGCCGGCATTGCAAAAAAAGAATTAGAAAAAGAATTCGGCCGTTCAGTTGTTTCAAACAAAAATTATTTAAAAAAAAGCCCTTGCTCGAAGGTAAGTACCCATGTAGACTAATTTATAATCATAAAACTTTTCACGTATTCAAAAAAGGTCGCGACGCTTGGGCGTTGGGTTTTGATGGAATAGAGAAAGAGAAGGAAATTTATAAATAAAAAATTTTATATGATGCCATGTATCTCAATTTCTGGCAAAACTGTTGAATTACAAAAAAAAAATTTAACAAAATTAAAAAATGATCGTACAAAAATGGGAGAAATCACCAAATCAATTTTTGACCTCTTATAGCCAATCTTGCTTAATTTTGCAATAAATGCTATTATTAATTTTATTAAATGTACGGGCACGATGCATCGAGCCCCTTCAATAATCTATGCGCTATTTCTTCATTCTCGGCCGGGCCGCAGATTTATCAAAAAAAGAAATCCAACAAAAATTACAAACTCAAAAAATATCTTTTTCTTTAATTGATGAAGGCTCAACTTTTATTATTATTGAAACAAAAAATGAAATCGCTCCGGAAATAATCAAGGCTCTTGGCGGAACAATTAAAATCGGTAAAATTTTGGAACAAATTGAAAAAAACGATTTAACGGCCAAAAAAATCGCCGAATATCTGAAACCAAGCGAAAGCAAATTTGTCTTTGGTTTAAGTGGCTATGGCGCGGATATCAGTATAGAAAAAACCGGTTTTACGATCAAAAAAATTCTCAAAAATAATGGCGCCAGTGCCCGTTTTGTAACATCAAAAGAATATCCACTCAGCTCGGTCATTGTCCAAAAAGAAATTCTCAACAAAGGTGCGGAAATCGTTATTTTGCAAGGGGAAAATTTATATTTAGGACAAACATTAGCAGTGCAAGCTTTTGGCGAAGAATCACATTTTGATTTTGGCCGGCCGGCGCGCGATGCGCGCAGCGGAATGCTTCCGCCCAAGTTGGCACGAATGATGCTCAACTTGGCCGGCCGGCCACTTGATGCCGTTATCCTTGATCCGTTCTGCGGTTCCGGCACAATTTTGCAAGAAGCGCTTCGCCTCGGTTACCGAAAAATTATCGGCTTTGACAAAAATCCCCTCACTGTTGAAAAAACAAAGCAAAATCTCTCTTGGTTAAAATCAGAATTAAAAATTTCTTCACAGGAAATTATTGATGTGGTTGATGTCCTTGATTTGGCACAAAATATCGAAGCCAAAAACATTGATGCCATTGTCAGTGAACCTTTTATGGGCGTACCTCTCGACGGCCGAGAAAAACCTGAATTTGTGAAAAAACAAATTTCCGAATTAACCCAACTTTACAAAAAGGCTCTGGCTAACTTCTATGACGTTTTAAAAGATGACGGCGTGGTTATTTTTATTATTCCAGAATTCAAAACCAAAACCGAAACCATCAAACTCAATTTACCTTTTATTCTGGACAACAAATTCACCGTCCTTGACCAAGTCATTTGGCAACGAGATGATCAACATGTCATTCGCAATATTTACAAATTAACCAAAATTGAATAAAAACACTCATCCAAAAGGCTTGACCGCCTTCTTTGTTTTTGCTATGATATTTATGCAAATTTAATTTATTGTTTTGGGCCCTTAGCTCATTTGGTAGAGCACCTGCTTTGCAAGCAGGGGGTGGCAGGTTCGAGCCCTGTAGGGTCCACCACTCCAGCAAAGCTGGACTAGAATCTAGTTACTAGGTTCTAGAGTCTAGCTTCTTGTAAAAAACTTATATTATCATCATCATAAAATTCACCGTTCTCGGTGTTTTTTTATTAAAAAATTCCAATTTCCTTCAATTTTTGCTAAAATACATTAGTATGAAAAAGAATAAACAAAATTATTGTTCAGACTGCGAACTTCCAAAATCATCTCATTATGGTCACTGGGTAGAAGAAATTTTTTCCCAACTTTCTTTTATCAAAAATAAACACAGTTTTTTTGATCGATTCTCCGACCGACACCTCGACAAAATTCTCGCCGGATTTTTTGGTTTTTTCGGTTTGGTCAAATGGCAAACCGATTTTCCAGATTCAGCCATTCTTCCCCGTGGTCGATCATTTATCAACGAAGCGCGCAAAAATAATGCGCAAATCGCCATTTTAAAAAGCAAATTAGGTTATACCAATCATTTTCGTTTAAAAATTAACGGCCGAACGCTTTATTTTGACGGATTACCGACACCCCAATTTATCCAAAAAAATCAAAGCTCCATTTTTGATGACAAACAAAATGGCAAAGAACTTTTGCAACAAGCCGGCTTCCCGATTTTACCGGGAAAATCATTTTGGTTTTGGCAAAGCAAAAAAGCACTTGCTTATAGCCAAAAAATCGGTTTTCCATTGGTTGTCAAACCGCGATACGGATCTGTGGCCAGACATGTAAGGACTAATATTCAAAATTTGGACGAACTAAAAAAAGCTATAAAAAAATCACTGGAATACTCCCCGACTTTTCTGATTGAAAAATATTTCCAAAACGGATTTGCTCACCGCGTCACCATTATCGACACTGAACACATTTTTGTCGCTCGTCAAGAACCGGCGCACATTATCGGTGATGGCAAAAAAAATATTCTTGCGCTGATTGAACAAAAAAATTCCGAGCCGATTAGACATGGCGACTTTTATCATCCACTTGTTTTTGATGAAACCTCAGAAAAACTTTTGCTAGAACAAAATCTTGACAAAAATTCAATTTTAAAAGAAAACCAAAAAATTTATTTGCAAAAAGATCCATTTTTGCGACTTGGTGGAGATTTTTTTGATGTCACTGAGCAAACTTCACCGGAAAACAAAAAAATGTTTTTGCAAATCGCCAAAACTTTTGATTTAAAAATTTTTGGCCTTGACTTTATGTCCCGAGATATTTCCATTCCGTGGACTGAAAATCATGGCGCCATTTTGGAAATCAATTCACTTCCCTGTTTGGAAATTCACGAACTGGCGCAAAACACCACCACGCCTAATCTCGGTAAATTTATTTTTCAATTATTAAAAAAATATTATTTATGAACAGTTTTTTATTTTTCTTGGCTGTCATTTTTTTAATCAGCGCAATTATCTATTTTATTTTCTTTTTTGAATCCATGTTCGTTGGTCATGATTTATCGACCAACAAACAAACACAAAAAATAATTGAAGATATTTTAAAAAAACACAATCTTACTGAAAAAAAATTCTATGATCTTGGTTGCTGTCGCGGGACTTTTGCCCTGCGCCTGCAAAAAACATTCCCAAAAATGCAAATCACCGGCATTGACAGCAGTTTTTTGCGAATCCTCATGGCAAAATTGCTCAACGGCTGGCAAAAATCGAATATTAATTTTATAAAAAATGATATTTTTAAAATAAACATAAGCGAAGCTGATGTTGTCTACACTTGGTTATGGTACTCGCTCTTGCCAAAATTGGAAAATAAATTCCAAAAAGAATTAAAACCGGGCACGATTATAATTTGCAACGAAAGTTATCTTCCGGAACTGCGTCCGATTGAAACTTACAAACTCGGGAATGATCCCGCCAGATTTGAAAAAGTTTATGTTTACAAAATACCAAACAACTAATCTACGAATCTATTTCTACAAATGCTACTAAACTACTAAATTAAATTATTCCTTGTTCTTTTTCCGCCAAAGGCGGAGTTCTTTTGGTCAGTTGATCTGTTGATTATTTGTAAAACTTATCCCCAGTTTGCAAAAAAATTATTGCTAAAACATAAAAAACATTTTATAATAAGATTGAATAAAAGTCGAAGTTAAAATAAAAAATAAAAATTAAAAGAATTTTTTAAATGAAAATTTAAAAAATTCACAAGGAGCTTTAAAATATGCCAGCTAAGAAAAAGGCTACTAAAAAAGTTGCCAAGAAAAAAGTTGTCAAAAAGGCCAAGAAAGCCAAGAAAAGAAAGTAATTTCTTTTCCAACTAAAAAAAGAAAGCCGTTAAAAGCTTTCTTTTTTGTTCTTTCGTTACCACTGTTGTCATCTCGACCTGCCTGTGCGTAGCCGAGCAACGCTTCGGCGGAGGCACGGCCGAGCTTTATGGCGAATGGCTTGCCCTGTCGAGACCATATCGGATGATAAGGTCGAATGACAGGGAGGGATCTTTTCAAAATAATTTTTGTTGCTCTTTCCAAACTATTTGCTCTTTCTCAGAAAATATTTTTACCACACCATAAATCCCATCATAACCGGGATTTACAGAAAGTTTTCCTTCTCTGACTCTTCTTACGCCTTCGGCAGTCCGCTCATCGGATATTTTCATAATTTCCGTAATAGACAAATCCAACAAAATTGAAAATTCTGAATCATTTTTTATCATTTCAGCATATTTGCGCAAAACAATTTTTGAACTCTTTTTTTTGTTATTCGCTTCCGCGATAATTTCCACCAAAGGCACCAAACTTTTAAACGCTACCCGATTTTCATTTTTAAAACCGATTTCTCTATCAGCCAAATCAAAAACTCGATGATCAACCCCGAGAATCAAATCTTTCCCGCATTTTGGGCACAAATTATGATATTTCTTTTTTGCTTCATCCGGCGAACAAGAAAATTCGCAGTTAGCATGACCATCAAAATGATATTTTCCTTCTTCCGGAAAAAATTCTATCGTATATAAAAAACTTTTTTTATCTCTATCCTTGACCGCTTGCCACAAATTATCATAAGTTAAATCCTTTAAATCAAAAACATTGGCTTCTCTACCCAAATTCAGTGGTGAATGGGCATCAGAATTGGAAATTAAAGAAATATTGTCCAATTTGGAAAGTCGCCAATTCATTTGCGGATCTGAACTCAAGCCGGTTTCTATCGCAAAAATTTTTGGCGTTAATTCTTCAAAACATTCTTCCAGAGAATCATAACCAGATTTTGAACCAAAAATCGCAAACCATGGCGTCCACGCATGCGCTGGAACAAAAACACATCGTTCATCAATATCAAAACAAATTTGCGCCAACTTTTTAACTGATAAACCAATTATTGGCCGACCATCTGATTTTATATTACAACCAAATTTTGTTAACGTTTCATTTAATTTTTCAACATCTTCAAGATTCGGAAAATAAATTAGCACATGCACTCGTCTGGTTTTGTCTTTATCTTTGTAAATACATGAAATTTCAGTTGATAAAATGAACTTCGTCCCGAAAGAATTTTCTTTTTTCACAAAAAAACCATTTCCCTCACTTTTTAAATCATTTTTTAGTTCCGCCAAATATTTCGGATGAGTAAAATCTCCAGTCGCGATTAAATCAATACCTTTTTTCTTTGCCCAAAGATCTAAATTCGCCACATCCATTTGTTTTGATGTTGCTCGCGAATATTTGGAATGAATATGTAGGTCAGCGATATATCGCATGATATTTTTTTACGACGGCTTTAGCCATCGACGTCAATAAATTATTTTATATGAAATATTTTCCTCTTTCCCACAAATAATTAAAATATTTTTTCAGGCTCTCGGCCGTTTCTGCTCCTTTGATTACAATCAAAATTGGATTTTTTCCAGGAATACCAATCCCCGAAGTCTCGCCATAAACCTCAAACCAAGTAGGCGATTCAATTTGATCAGGCAAATAACGAACTTCAGTATATGGCAAATTTTTACGCCACTCTAAATTTTCGATTGGAGCTGTTCTGTCATAAAGAATTTTAAAAATTATTTTTTTTTCTATTCTTTTTTTGTGAAAAAGACGCCAAAATTTCTCCATTTCTTCAGTTGAACCGTATTTCGAACCTCCAAATAAAAACATTTCCTTAAAACTGGATTTTCCTAAGATTTTTTCCCGCGCTAATAAAATATTATCCATTCCTTCATAAATTCTTATATCAGAACTAACTTTCGGTTTAAAAAATTGCAGATATTCAACTAAACGCTCAGCTTTTGCCTTCTTTTCATTTATAACATCCAAAAAGGCTTCCGGTTCACAAATTTCAAAAACAAAAACCCCTTTTTCGCTACTTTTATTTATCAATTTTTTGTTAACTAATGAATCCAGCGATAAATAAACAGAATTTCTAACTAATCCACTTTTTTTAATAACAGCACCCGCCTTACATTTCCCAATATTAAACAAAGCTGAGTAAACCTTTGCCTCATTATCACTGAGTCCAAATTCTTTTAATCCCATTAAATCCATATTTTTGTCTTATTACTTAGGACATAATATTTATATCAAATT
>JBAYHA010000010.1:0-22859 GCA_041666425.1 Patescibacteria group bacterium | reverse complement strand
GCAGACGCGATAGTCGGCCGAGGACGACTCCTTCCCCCAGTGATACCAATTCTCCAACAACCGCTCTCCGTTATGGATGTTGAAGTTGGAAAGAACGGTTTCACCAACTACGAATTCGTGAGCTCTTTCGTACATCGGCCCCAGTCCGGTAATCAGGTTCTCCTGTTCGCTCCACTTCTTGCTGTCGAACTTGCCATTGAAGTTGAGGAGATAATACCCGGGTTCCAGCGTTTTGGTCGCCCAGTAATCTTCCTTGTCCTTGAGCCACCAGTCGTTGTTGTAAATGCACGGCTGAGTGTTCTTGTTGACGCCCCATTTGGCTCTCATCTGCCTTGCGGAATGACCGGCATAGTAGGCCAAAGCCCACTGTTCGCCGCTCTGGTTGGCAACAATAGCTTCGCGAAGAGTTTCCTCGCTGTAGCGAATCCGAACATCCTGCGGAACAGATATGCCCCAGAAATTCGCTACGCGCTCATGACCGATAATCTTGATCTTCTCCTTGGCCAGTTCGCGAATGATGTCGTCAGCCGTTCTGGTTTTGCCCGTTTTAATAGCACCGATGGCGGGTTGCGGTAGCTGAATGTTGGACTTTATTTCGTCCGGATCCACCGCATCGATCATCTCCTCGATCTTCTCTATATCCTGTTCTTCTTCCTTGAGAAGAAGCAGAATGATAGGCCACAGACTAGAATTGAGCGGTCGACGATAACCGTCGAGCAGATAACTTTCGTGAGTCAGTTCTGACTTGCCGGTTACCAAATGATAGAGCGTTACGCCCAAAAGGCGCAAAGCTTCGAACGAATCGATTTCCGCGTCTTCGGCTTCAAAGGAAAAATTGATTAATTTTTCACCTGTTTCATTTACAACAGATTCATCCTTTTCCTTGATCTCAATCTCATCTTCCGGCAAAACAAACTTCCATGGCAAAAAAATTACAGACTTCCCACTTTTGATCTTTTCCCTTAATTCGCAAAGTAAAACCTTAAAAACAATCCGCAAATCCTTGTCGCTTGTAATCAACCTTACTGTCATGCCGATTCTCCTTGATTTTGGTTTGTTTCATAAATTGTAAAAGTTCAATCATTAACTTGAACATCCGTTCATTTCTATTTGAACAGAAACTCAAGAAAAAGGGCGTAGAAGCGATGTTCTTCTTCCACGCCTTTGGTTATTATCTTATTAATACTTTATTGAGTCCGGGGAAAACGGACGAGCTTTGCGCAGGTACTTGTTCTCCGTGGAGCTTGCCCTTCGCATCGGCCAATATCTTTTCCCAGTTGTCAGGCCGGAGTCTTTTTGACGACCCCTCGATAGCCAAAATTATCTGGCGATCGACTTCCTGCGGATTGAGTTTCATCTCCCAATCGGAAATAGCTTGCTCAAGATGCTTCTTGCTCACCTGATCCTGACCGTCCCTGCCGGCATGCTTGTCGGCTTCCAGCACCATCCACTCCACGCTTGCGCCGGTGCAATATCCTTTGGCGGATACGTCAGCGGCGAACTGCGCGAAATCTTTGATGTCGGTCGGAATTTCGTAACGGGCGAACATAACCTTGAAGATGTCGGCGTACTCGTCCGGATTCGGCATGAGGAACGGTATCGTATCGTCGCTCCTGCCTTCTCTCTTATACGCCGTATCAATCAAGTCAGAGCGATTGGAAATACGCACCCAGATTACCTTGCCTCGCCTTTTTGGATCGGAGGTGAATTTGAACTTCATCTGCCTCAGTCGGTTGGAAACGCCCGAGTCTCCGTTGGGAGTGTCCCTGGACGTTTCGCTTTGGTCGGCTTCATCTTCGATGACTATGACCGGAGCCAAGTCATCCAAACAAGCAAATATTTTCTCCGCAATCTCTTCAGACTGTCCGACCCACATACTTCTCGGATTGGATATCTCGACAAAATTAAAACCGCACTCATAGGCCAAACATTCGAAAAAAAATGTTTTGCCTGTTCCCGGAGGACCGCTTGCCAATATACCCATAGGCAATCTTCGCCACATACCGCTCAGAATGTTGTCATTAATCTCCCTACCATACCGCTTAAGGTATTCCTTACCACCGAAGTAGTCAAATCCCCACTTCGGCATCTTGACCTTGAGGCGGTCGCCGAACTCGGTTTCCAGAATTTCCTGTTTCTTCTCTTTTACGAGCGATAACGAAACAGGGATTTTTTTCTCCTTGGCGAGCCGGTAGATGGCGTCAATCTGCTTGTACGACAACCCATTCGTAATTCGACCCAGACGTTCAGGAGTAAGCCCGTCGGAGAACACCACGCCATTCAAGGAATGGTTATATCTCCAGCGGTTTGTCCTTTCATCTTCATTGGGCTTGGGAATACGCACGGCCACCGCTTCTCCTTGCGGAGAGCGCAGACCTTCCGCCAGACTGGCGAGTGACGGCGTTATTAGAACAATCGTGTTGCCGGCCTCTTTGATCCTTCCGTCTTTTGCCCAACGCTCGAGCATCTCCACTGAAATTCTGTCGCCAGCGTTGTGCGTCATGATCTGGTTCGGAGCGATGTTGTGGGCGAAATCGACAATCAGCACGATACTCAAATGCCCGTCGCTTGTGTCGAAAACCACCCTCTCCATAAATTTCAGAACCTGCTCCGGTTTTTCTCCCACAATCTGGGACAGCGGAGCGTTCGAAGCTTGATTCTGTTGCAAACCGAGAGCCGCTTTCTGCGCCGCCGATTGTCCGGCGGTATTGCCGGTCGTGGCGCCCGCTCCCAAATATCGGGAACGGAACAGCTTCTCCATATCCTCACTTGCAAACTGTAAGCCGGAAGACAGGGAATAAAACATGATGAGATCTCTTTGCTCGAAAATATCGGTAAGATACTGATACAAAGTCAGATATTCGCCCCTCATATTCCTTTGAAAATCATAGATGTTTCCCCAAAGAATGCAAAGGTGCGCTATATCGGCCTTGAACTTCAGCATCAAGTCGCTGAGCCAATAAGGCACAGGCACTTGTTTTTTTTCCATCATTATAACCTCCTTTTTGGTTATCCGCACCAGCTTTCCGTTTGCACGTCGGGTTTCAAACCGATTGCACCCATGAAAGCCAATACCAGGTTGTAATCATTTTTATGCGAATAGTCAGATATGACCATTCTGCCATGATGGATGTGAACACCCATGAATTGCGGGGCAGCGATGTCAACTCTTTTCCCTTTCAGCAATTCCATTAGGAGCTTCTTCTCTCTTGTTGTCGCTAAATGTGACATCGTTTTTTACCCCCATCTTTCCATAGAGTGCTCTGATTACATCTTCTTCGTCGGAGCAGGTTTTGCCTGCGAAACCGTCGAAGTCCAGATTTACCGTTCCGCCCTTGATCGCGATTTTTACCCGTTTCATTGTTTCGCCCCCTCAAGGTTGAAGAGCAACTCTCCGCCACTCGTAATCGTGGATGAAACTTTGACCTCGTAGCCGAGAATCAAGAGAATTGAAATTGTCGCTTCCGCCAGAAATGCGTCAGTGAAGAGTTTGCGCAAGCGCTCGATCTCTTCCCTCCATTCTGGTTTGTAGTCGTCGGCGACGAATTCAATCATTCCTTGATCATTGACTTTGAACCCAAGTCCGTTTGGAAACTTGTCGGTCTTCAAAGAGCCGTCCAGCTGCCCTGCGTAAGGCTTGCCGTAGTAATCGGTGACGGTCGAATCTTGTCTGATTCCGTTCACCTGGCCGAGTCTGGTCAAAGCGTTTTCGACGCATTCCTTTATTATCGGAATGGTGTCAATTTGCCTTACCCATTCGGCCAAGCCGGGATTCTTGCATCCGATCTTTTGAAGCAGATCTCCCAAAACTTGCGGAGCACCCAACTGTGTGTTGAGTATGACGATCTTGCTCATGTGTGTTCCTCCTTTTTGTAGGTTTTTTTCCTGTATGTTTATGCCTGTAAAAAGCACCATTAAAATATCAAAGAACTAACACTTACTATTATCATAGTTCAACCCATCTGTCAACCCCCGTAATACCCCCGTAATAATACGTATTTGCACATTACCCCCTACTATTGACATGTTTTAAAAAATATGATAAAAGTTAAGGTCAGTTCTTTAAAAACTCACACTAAAAGGAGAAAGTAATGGTAAAATTCACAGAGGAATTTGTAGAGTTTTGGTTAGAGACAAAAAACGGGCAACAACCTTTTCCGGTTTTCACTCATTTTTGTCCAAGTTTTGATAAATTCTTGGCAATGAAATTGATTGAACTGGAAGCTGGACGCGGTTTTATAATCAAAAACTGCGAAAGAGGAATTGACGGACACATTTTGTTAGCACATGGAACAAATAATTTTAATCCTAATGTTGATTTTGAAAGTTGTACCAAAACAGTTGGAATCAAAAGCGAATCAACCTACCTTGCCGAAAGACTTGGAGTCGAACAAAATCCAAAATACCAATACTTATTGCATTTTGCCAAATTCAGAGAAAAAACAAGCTACTACTATTCAGAAACTGATGTTTTTTCGTTAATCAATACTCTGTATCGAATTTATGGTTGTTCAGTAGAAACAATCACCTTGGCAAAAGATTTCGCTTTTTGCGCGATTGAAGCCAAAATTTTGGATTGCGAAACTTTTGATTTTTCCGTAGAGCGAATTTATGCGGTAATAAAAAAATGCCGACCTCAACTGGCAGAATGGTGGTGGCAAATTGCTCAAGCGATTATTTCGGCGCGAAGTATTTTAAGAGAATCAGCAAAAGAGGAAAGTTCCCATCCGGTTTGTTTGGAAAGAGTTACTACGCCCAACAAATCGATAATGAAACTCGCCTGTTTCCAATCTGACAATCCAGAACTTTCTCGCCAAGCAATTGCTAAAGGTTATGACATTGTCATCACAAAATCAACGGCCGGCTTTATTTCTATTGCCAGCAACAAAATTTCATCTGATGAAGCCAGAGATATTGTCCGAGTTCTGCGCTACGAAGAGGACAAGGATCAAAAACAAAACTGGAAAATCCTTGAATCGTTCGCAGGTAATCCACCAGACGAATGTTGGTATTTTCATCCGAACAGCAATAATATTTCAAACGGAATATTTATTAATCCAAAAACAAAGCCAACAAAACTATCCCTTGAAAAAGTGGCGGAATTGACCTGGATCGTTCTTTCCGGCATGTTCGAACAACAAAATGAGCCGGAGTGCCAACGAGGGCTTTGTCCGTCTTCAGCCAAAAATCCTTGCGAATTATACCCGTGGGGATTATATCGTTGTCGAAAAAACCGGCGCAAGACCGGATTTTAACTTAAATTTCAAGCCGAGAAAATTTCTCGGCTTTTTTTTACAAAAAAAAGTCCGCACATTGGCGGACATAACTTTATTCTTTTTTTAAAAAATAGGAACCGTCTATTAAGGTTTCTCCTTTTTGTAGCTCATAAAACCCGGCAACTTGAATCGCGTTCATTGCCGTATTTTCAATAGACAATGAATAATCACCATTGTCACAAGACAATTCGAAGTTCTTATCACTCAAAATTCCAAAACATAACAAATCGTCTTCAACAATATTCAAATTAATTAACAACCCATTCACGACGGCTATGTTTTGCGAAAGATCCAATTGATAAAAAGTAAACTGCAAGGTTTCCGTATTCATGATTTTCAATTCCCACTTACCGCTGATATCGCAACAAGGAAATTTCAAACACTGCATCATGGACAATTCAAAATATTGATCAGCCGGACAAAAACTTTCGCAATAATCCCCATTCCAAGCATAGCCGGCGGGACAATCAACGACAGTTTCATTATCCGCTTCAACATCCGATGCCAAATCGTCACCTTGCACCAAATCAAATTCATCAACAACATTGGAATCAAAAACATCCTGTGTTTCAAAAATATCCACATTAAAATCAACTAATTCCTCACTATCAATTCCCTCACCGTCAAAAACAAAATCAGAAAAAACATCCTTTTCAATTTTTATGTCTTTGAACAAATCACTATCCAAATCGATAAGCTCCCAGACATCATCATGTTGATCATTTATTAAAAATTCTTCTCCAACTTCTTCGATTATTTCTACAAAATCAACAGGTTCCATGTCTTTGACAAAGTCAGCTGATTCAGGCACAAAAGGTGTTTCTTTTTCATCTTTTTTCCCATTATTATCAAAAGAAAATATTTCCAATTCACAATCTTTGCCCAAAAAATCATCCCGAAAAACACCCTCATCTGAGGACTGGCCATCAATACCTTTTTGTTCCGGTTGCCAATAAGAATCCGACTTCGGCTCTTTTATGGAAAACGTGCAACTCAACAAAAAAATCAAAAAGAAAAAAAATATTTTATCCATAAAGCCTCCTTGTTTTTGTAAAAGAACAGTCAACACTCCAAATTAGCAAAAAAACAACAAACAGTCAATAAAAAATGACGAACTTTATCTAAATTTAGACAAAAAGCCTAATGACTGAAATTCCTTTTCCACGTGATAATGCAAAAATTTCTGTAAAAAATCAAACAAAATACCTTGTTCGGAAAGTAACAAAGAAAGGCCAAGCGGTTCACCCTTCTCACTCTGCGCTTTGTTGATGAAATCTTTTATGTTTTGAAAATTCATTCCACCTCCGGCATTAATAAATTTTTCATTTTCAGAAATCGCAAAGCCCAAAAACACCAACAATTTAATCAAAAAAACGCTGAACAATAATTTTTTTTTGGCTTGATTTTTTTCTGACAAAACTCCGGCAATCGCCTTTTTGATAAAAATAAAAAGACCTTCATTTTTTTCTTCAGTCGGAAAAACTTTGTCTAAAATTTCCAAAAAAGCCTGATAATAATAAAAATCATTTTCTTCTGCCAAAGAAAATTTTTCCACGAGACAGGCTTGAATCAATCTTTTGTACAGGTTGCCTTGGACATAATTAATCTCACAAATTCCCGAACCGGCCAGCTGTCCAGACAACTTGCTGGTTATTTTTTGCGCTCCGCTAGCCAAAACATCGATCTTGCCAAAATTATCGGTCAAAAGACAAAAAAAGAGGTCATTTTCCCTCCACTTTTTTTTTGACAAAACAATAGCCTTGGCTACAAAAACTTTTTCCATTTATTTTTGTTTATTTCCGTCAAAAAATGTTTGCAAAATCAATACCGCAGAAATAACATCATCATTTCTATCTTTTTTTGGAAGTTCAAAGCTCATTTTTTGCGCCAGAATAGACGTCATTTTTTCATCTTCGACAAAAACCGGTAAACCCATATTTTTTATTTCCACAAAAAATCTTTGCCAATCTTGAGAAACCACATTGGCAGAATCAAGTTTGTTCGGCTTGCCGACAACCAAGGCGCCAATATTTTCTGCTTCAATTACTTGCTTAATTCGCAAAAGAGCTTCGGACAAATTCTTGACACGCAAAAAAAGCAATGGCGAAGCAATTTTTATGTCATCATTACCGCTAGCCAAACCGATTTTTTTTGTTCCCCAATCAATACCTAAATAGTTCACAAAATTTAAAAGTTAAAAGTTAGAATTATCACGAAGCCTCCACGAGAAAAGTGCTCCCTTTGGGACAAATTATTTGGTAACTATTTTGCAACCATCCTTCATTATCAAAACAGTATGTTCAAAATGCGCGCAACGACTGCCATCGGCCATTACCACCGTCCAACCATCTTTTTTGGTTTTTATTTTAAAACCACCGGCGCTGACCATTGGTTCCAGCGCCAAAACTTCTCCTTCCTCAACAATATAACTTTCAAAAGGTGAATAATAGTTCGGAATAGCCGGATCTTCGTGAACCTCAAAACCAACCCCATGTCCGACTAAATCTCTAACTACGGAAAACTTGTTTCTTTCAATATGTTGTTGAACTTTTTTGGCAATCAAATTTAAATCCGCGCCGGCACGAAGATTACCAATCCAAATATCCAAGGCTTCCGCGGTAATACGCATTAGTTGTCGATCGTTTTTGGTTATTTTGCCAACACCAACTGTAATCGCATGATCCGTGTACAGACCATCTCTGGCCGGATACCTCATACCAATATCCAAACCAACCAAATCACCATTTTGCAAAACTCTTTTGCTCGGCAAGCCATGAACCAACTCTTCATTAACCGAAACACACAAGGTGGCTGGGAATGGACGATCTCCGCCATAACCTTTGAATGAAGGCGCACCACCGGCTTGAATTATCAAATTTTCCGCAAAATTAGAAAGATGTTCGGTCGTTACCCCAACGTTGACTTCCTTTTTTACCAAATCCAAAATCTGCGCCAAGATTCTACCTCCGGCAAACAAAATTTCAATCTGTTTTTTATCTTTTATCAAGGCCATGAATTTTTTTAAAAATTTTTGCGAACTGTTTGTTCACATCATCTATATTTTTATCCCCATTTACCAAAAAATATCCGTCAGAGTGCTCCCCTTCGAACAGTCTGATTATTCTACTGGTTTTTTTGCGATAAATTAATAATCTATTACGCAAAATATCAGGCTTTTCATCACTCCGTCGAAATAATTTCTGTTGACAAATATCACAAATGCCAGCCCTTTTTGACGGTCGATATTTGGTATGAAAAATTTCTCCGCAATGACAATGCCAACGGCCACCCACGCGCTCTTGTAATTTTCTGGTCGAGACATCAATTTCAAAAACAAAAAGTTTGCATTTCTCATTTTCTTTTTCAAAATCACTCAATATTTTGTATTGCTCAATTGTCCTCGGAAAACCATCCAAAAGAAGACTTTTTCTTGATTGCTTTAATATCTGCAAAAGCTTTGGTAAAAAAATTTCATTGGGCACCAGTTCTCCGGCCAAAACAAACGGCTCTGCAAGTTTACCAATTTTCGTCCGAGACTTAATTTGATCCCGCAACAATGCACCGGGAGATAATATTGTCAAATTGTATTTTTTGCTAATCTTCTGGGCTTGCGTTCCTTTGCCAGAACCAGGAGGACCAACTAAAATATAAAAGTTTTTCATATTTAAATTATTTTATTACCAAGAAATTATAACAAAAAAACCGGCAAAAAGCCAGTTTTTTAATATCTGAATCTTTTTTTAAAAGACCTCGTAATCGCGCATGGTTATTTGTGAATTGATTTGCTTCATCATATCAATCACCACGCTCACCACAATCAAAATACTGGTCCCACCGATAACCATAGCACTCATACCAGAAGAGTTCTGCAACAATAATGGCAAAACCGCAATCACCGCCAAGAACAAAGCTCCCGTCAAAGTAATTTTTGAAATGGTATATTGCAAATATTCAGCAGTATTGGCTCCCGGTCTAATTCCGGGAATAAAACCCCCATGTTTTTGCAAATTTTCCGCAATTTGTCGAGGATGAAAAATAACGGCTGTATAAAAATAAGTGAACGCAAAAACCAAAACAAAATATAAAATTGCGTAAACGGATTGATTTTGGAAAAAATTAATGACATGTTGCGCTCCGGAACTAATCCACGGGGTTGAAGCTCTAACAAAAAATTGCGCAATCATCGGAGGGAATAAAATAATTGAAATTGCAAAAATGATCGGAATAACTCCCGCCGTGTTAACACGAATCGGCAAATGCGTTGTTCCTCCACCATACATTTTGGTTCCTCGCACCCTTTTGGCATAAGAAACCGGAATATTCCTTTGACCTTCGGTAATTACTACCACACCAACAATAGTCAAAATCGCAATCCCCGCAAAAACCCCCATTGTAATAACCTGCTCTCGACTAAAATTAACTGCCAATTCTTGCAATGCAGATGGAATTCTGGCCACAATCCCAGCAAAAATCAACATAGAAATTCCATTACCGATTTTCTTTTCAGTAATAAGTTCCCCCAACCACATCAAAAAAACAGTTCCCGCCGTTATTGTCAAAAGCATGGCCGACAAATTAAGAAACGACAAATCTCCAATAATTTCACCAGAAGAACGGCGCAACAAAGTAATCATGCCATAAGCTTGTAGTAATGCCAATGGGACTGTAGCTATTCTTGTGTAAAAATTTATTTTGGTGCGTCCAGCTTCTTCTTTCATCATTTCCTCCAATTTTGGTATAATCATTCCCAAAAGTTGAAAAATGATCGATGAAGTAATATACGGAGCCACCCCCATCATGACAATAGAAAAATTTTGCATTCCTCCGCCGGAAAATAAATTCAATAGTCCAAACAACTGATTACTTTCAAAAAATTGCTTCAAATTGGCCACATTCACACCGGGAATCGGAATATGAGCGGCAATGCGAAAAACCATTAACATGGCCAACACAAAAAATACTTTGTTTCGTAAATCTTTGATCCGCCAAATTTGTAAAAGTTTTTCCCACATATTTTAGGATTTTTATTTTTTTATTTAAGAAAATCGCATTTAGGAAATTTTTCCACCAACTGACTCAATGACCTTCTTGGCAGAAACAGAAACCAAACAACCGGAAATTTCTAGCCTTTTTGTCAATTTGCTTTCACTGTTTCTGGTCAAAATTTTAATCGGCAAAGTTTTGACATTGATCAACTTTTTTTCAAACAAAACCGTTGGACTGACTTTTTCATCATTTTCAAAATGTTTTTCGAGAGAGCTCAAAAGCACGACTTGCGCTTTTGGAAAACGATTTTTCATTCCCTTGAATTTTGGGATTGACAAAAGAGTTCGACGAAAACCTTTTAATTTCAAACCGCCTCGTCCACCGGAACGCGCTTTTTGTCCTTTTTGACCTCTGCCACTATAAGTACCATGACCAGAACCATTACCACGACCAACTCGTTTTTTGATAATTTTTCTGTTTTCTAAATTATTGAGAGTTATTGCCATATAATTTATTGGTTATCAGCTTTTTTTTCCTTTTTGACAGCTATTTTTTTGACTTTTGGCTTTTCTTCTTTGACTTCTTTTTCAACCACTTCTTCCTTGGCTACAAGAGTTTCAATTTTTGGTAAAATCTTTTTTTCCGTTCTTGTAACAAATTTTCGTTGCTTGGTAAAAGGAGCGGAAATAAAATCAACCGCTTTATAAAAAGCGCCAACAACCGTAATTTTATTACCAGTACCCAAAGATTTTCCAACGACATTCGGAACTCCGGCCAATTCCAACAAAACACGCATTGCGCCACCAGCCTTAATTCCAGTACCTCTTGGCGCTGGTTTTAATAAAATTTGCGCAGATTTGTATTTCAAATGAACCGGCATAGGAATTGTTTCATTAACAATAGGAATTACCCGCAAATTCTTTTTTGCTTTGTTAACAGCTTTGTTGACGGCAAAAGTAACATCAGCGCCCTTGGCCAAGCCAACACCAAAACGACCCTTCTTGTCACCAATGGCAACACAAGCGCGAAAACGCATTCTTTTGCCACCGGCCATAACTCTGGTCACTCTGGCCAAATCCAAAATCTTTTGTTCAAACTCAGATTCTGGCTTAGCAAATCCTCTTTTCCCTTTTTTCCCTTCATTTTGTCCCATATAATCAAATATTTCTTATTTAAAATTTTAATCCCGCTTCTCTGGCGCCGTCAGCGGCAGCTTTTACTCGACCATGATATTGGTAAGAACCGCGATCAAAAACAACTTTTTCGACACCTTTTTCTATTGCTTTTTTACCCAAAATTTGACCCACCAAACCAGCAATAACCAAAGGTTTTTGTTTCTTATCAACAACTTCCTTATCAGATGCAGAACAAAGCGTTTTTCGAGAAACATCATCAATAATTTGCAAATAAAAATGTTTCAAACTACGAAAAACACAAAGTCTTGGCAATCCGCTGTTGGTTTTTAAACTAACCCGAACACGATTTTGTCGTTGCTGTTTATTTACTATTTTCTTTTGTTGTTCTTTTCTCATAAAATTGCGTTAAGAAGATGTTTTGGCTCCGCTCTTACCAACCTTGTGGCGCAAAACTTCATCAAGATATTTAATTCCTTTGCCCAAATAAGGCTCAGGCTTTCTGACTTTTCTGATATTTGCGGCGACCTCACCGAGTAACTGTTTGTCAATACCATTCAGAGTTATCACGTTGGCGTCAACTTTACCGGTTATTCCTGTCGGCAAAATAAATTCAACCGGATGGGAATAACCAACATTCAAAGTAAGTTTTTGTCCAGAAATAACGGCTTTGTAACCAATACCATTGATTTCAAGTTTTTTTTCGAATCCTGTCGTTACTCCAGTAACCATATTGGCGACGATACTTCGAAATAACCCCCAAAGTGCGCGGTCTTTTTTGTTATCCGGTTCTTTGACAGTCACCCTGATTTCGGCCACTCCGACATCAATGTCAAGCTGGACATCCGGATGGAGCTGGCACTTGATCTCTCCTTTTTGGCCTTTTATAATCAAAACATTATCCTGCATTTTTGCCTCAACGCCGGCTAATATTTTGATGGGCATTTTTCCTATTCTTGACATATGCTAAAACTATAAGACTATTGAATTAAAATTAATAAACTTCACAAATTAGCTCACCTCCAACTCCCAATTTTTTGGCTTCTCTGCCCGTCATAACACCCTTGGAAGTTGATAGAATAGCCACGCCAAAATCATTCAAGACTCTTGGGATTTCAACGCTGCCAACATAAATACGTTGTCCAACTTTGCTAATTTTTTTGATTGACTTGATCGCTGGAATTTTGTTATTCAAATACTTCAAGTCAATTTTGATTTGTTTAGCTTGGTCTTCAACGACTTCCACTTTGGCAAAATAGCCTTCCTTTTCCAAAATTTTGGCCAAAGCTAATTTGAGCTTGGAATATGGAACCAAAACTTCTGATTTTTTGGCCATTATGGCATTCCGAACTCTTGTTAGCATGTCAGCTATTGGATCTGTCATTGTCATAGATTTATAATATTTTTCGTCAAAATTATTTTTGGATTTAATTACCAGCTACTTCTGGTTATTCCAGGAACTTCGCCTTTTTCGGCCAATTCACGGAAACAAATACGGCAAACACCGAACTTGCGCATATATCCGTGAACACGACCACATTTCCAACATCGGCGAACCTTGCGCGTGGAAAATTTTGGCTTATTTTGCGACTTCATGAATTGTGCTTGTGTAGACATAGGGCTGTCTGTAAATATTTTTGATTTACTTTACTTAATTATTATCTGCACGAAACGGAAAACCAAGCTCCTTTAATAAAGATTTCCCTTCTTCGATTTTTTTTGAGGTTGTCGACAAACAAATTTCCAAACCATGCGTTTTTTCTATTTCATCTGCGGTAATTTCTGGGAAACAAAGACTTTCTTTGAAACCTAAGGAAAAATTACCATTCTTGTCAAACCCTTTCATTTCCAAACCACGAAAATCTTTGATACGAGGCAAACTTACAAAGAGCAACTTTTCCAAAAAATCCCACATCTTGCTCGCTCTCAAAGTTACTTTGACACCAATAACCATTCCCTCTCTGATTTTGAAATTGGAAATTGATTTTTTGGCGATGGTTTCCACCGGTTTTTGACCGGTAATTTTGGTCAAAGTATTTTTGACAACATCAAGATATTCTTTGTCTTTTAAATTGCGACCAAGTCCAACATTTATCACGACCTTTTTAATTGTCGGCACAGCCAAAGCATTCTTGTATGCATATTTTTCCATCAATGCTTTGACGACGTGTTCGTTGTAATGTTTTTTTAAACTATTCATATAAATCGATTATGGTGCTCGTTATTAATCAATTGCCTCTCCGCATTTTCGGCAAATTCGAATTTTTTTTTCGCCTTTTGTAGATGAATTCAATAATTTGAAACCAACTCTGGTTGTCTTGCTACACTTTGGGCAAACTAACATCACATTAGCGATATTCATCGCAGCCGGAAATTCAATTCTTTGACCTTTTTCTCCTTCTTTTTTTGGTCGAACATGCTTGAATCGCATATTCAAACCCTCCACTATCACACGATTGGTTATTTTGTCTATTTGCAAAACCTTACCTTGATTTCCCTTCCCTGACTTGTCTCCATTTTTGTCCTTACGAATTCTGTCTTTGCCTTTGATTATCTGTACTTTGTCGCCTTTTTTTATCTTCATATTATTATAATTATAAGACTTCTGGAGCCAAAGAAACTATTTTGTTGAAACCCTTTTTGCGCAATTCTCTGGCCACCGGTCCAAAAATTCTGGTTCCTCGCGGTTCTCTTGATTTTTTGTCAATCAAAACTATGGCATTATCATCAAATCTGATATACGAACCATCTTCACGTCGAGTTTCTTTCGCCGTGCGAACAATTACACCATAAGCAACTTCGCCTTTCTTTACCATGCTATGAGGCTTTGCTTCCTTGATACTAACAACCACAACATCACCAAGACGTGCGTATCTCTTTTTGTAACCTCCCAAAACTCTAAAACACTGAATTCTGCGAGCGCCGGTATTATCGGCTGATTGTAATATGGATCTGTGTTGTATCATATAATCAAATTATATTTGCGTGATAGCTTATTTTTCAATTTTTACCAAGCGCCATTTCTTGTCTTTGCTCAAAGGACGACATTCAACAAAAACCACCTTGTCACCAACCTTACATTCATTTTTGGGATCATGAATTTTGAATTTTTGAGATGATTTGAATTGTTTTTTGTAAGTCGGGTGCATAATCAAACGAGTAATACAAACTACAGCCGTTTTGTCCATTTTTGTGCTGGTAACAATGCCTGAATATTGTCTTACTTGTTCGACTTTTTTGGTATCCTTGGTCATATTCTTCTCTATTTATTGACGTTTAATAATGTTAAAACTCTGGCCACGGTCTTCTTTAATGTGCGCATTTCGCGAACATTTTTGTGTTGTTTGCTGGCCAATTTGAATTCCAGCTCATGTCTCTTGACACAAAGTTCGTCTTTTACCTTTTGCAAATCTTCTTTTGATTTGTCTCGCAATTCCTTAATTTTCATATATTATTTCTTGAATATAAATTTAGTCGTAATCGGCAATTTGTGACCGGCCAAACGCATCGCTTCTCTAGCCTGTTCTTCGGTAACACCCGCAATTTCAAAAACAACCGTTCCTGGTCTAACCACAGCGACATAATGATCCGGAGCCCCCTTGCCAGTACCCATGGTTGACTGAGAACCCTTGGCCGTAACCGGCTTGTCAGGAAAAATTCTAATCCAAATCTTGCCACCACGTTTGATAAAACGACTGATGGCGCGACGAGCAGCTTCAATTTGCTTGGAAGTAACCCAAGAAGCTGTTTGTGCTTTTAGACCAAATTGACCAAAAGCCAAATCCGTCATTCTTGTCGCCACCAACCCTTTGTTGCGACCTCGACCCTTTTGCCATTTGCGATGTTTTACTTTTTTCGGAATTAACATATATCATTACCGATAATTATTTAAAATATATTTAAGCTTGTTTGCTTTCTACCTTGACTGAATTTTTTTTCTTAAAAATATCCCCACGATAAATCCAGACCTTGATCCCAATCACACCGTATAAAGTATACGCGTTGATCATCGCATAATCAATATCAGCCCTGATTGTGTGCAAAGGCACTTTGCCCCAAAGCAATTTTTCGGTTCGAGCAATTTCTGCGCCATTCAAACGTCCACTTATTTCAACCTTGACCCCTTTGGCTCCGGCTTTTTCCACTTTTTGCATAGCTTGTTTCATTGCACGACGGAAAGGAATTCTTTTTTCAATGTCGAATTTTATACCACTTCCAACAATGGTGGCATCCAAATTAGGACTAGTTATTTCCTTAATATTGATGTTCAACTTGGCGTTTTTTTCTTTTATTATTTTTTTGATTAATTCTTTTTTTAAATCATCAATACCTGAACCACTTCGACCAATAATCACCCCAGGGCGAGCGCTAAAAATTATCACATTCAAATCTTTGGCAGTTCTCTCCACATTAACCGCGGAAACAAAAGCATTAAGCAATTTTTTCTTTAAAAATTCTTTGATCTCTATATCTTGGCGCAAGGTTATTGCATAATCTTTTTGCTTGAACCAAGTGGAGTCCCAAGTCCTTGTTTGCTTTAAGCGAAAAATTTTTGGATTTATTTTCTTTCCCATAAACTTTTATATTACATGCCTGATTTTCTTCTAAAAACTTTTTTAAAAACACCTTTTTCCTTTTTTGCATTTATGTTCTTTGTCTTGGTCGGCTCGACTCTTCCGGCTTTGCGAGAAACATTGACAATGTCTTCTTTTTTGGCGGAAACATCATCTTTGGCTATCTCTTGTTGTTTCATTTCAACTTTTTCTTTAGTTGCCTCATTCTTTTTCTTACTGACCTTTTGCGTGGGAATTTTCTTACTTTTCTTTTTGGTAATTTCCTCCGAAGAAACTTTTTCTCCTAATATCACGGAAATTATCGAGGTTCTCTTGCGAATCGGAGTGGCTCGGCCTTGCGCCTTTGGCATCCAACGATATAAAATTTGTCCTCCATCAACTTTGATTTCTCTGACAAAAAGATTACTCTTTTCTAAGTTGAAATTATTTTCGGCATTAGCTAAAGCTGATTTTAAAAGTTTCAAAATCGGCTTGGCGGCCTTTTTGTTTAGCAAACTCAGTCTTGACAAAGCATCGCCTAAATCCAAACCACGGACAATATCAATGACCAGTCTGGTTTTTCTTGGCGACATGCGAATTTGCTTGGCTTTGGCTTTTACTTCCATATAACAATATTTCAAATTTACTTATATATGTTAAATATTACTTGGCTTTTTTGGCTGGGGCTGAGGCCGGAGCAGACGCTGAAGAAACTGGTTTTGCCTGATCTTTGGCCATCTTGCCACCATGAGAAACAAACTTGCGCGTCGGTGAAAATTCTCCCAACTTATGCCCAACCATATTTTCGACAACGGAAACTTCAATGAAATTCTTGCCATTGTGCACGCCAAAAATAAATCCCACCATTTCTGGAGTTATAGCCGATTCTCTTGACCAAGTCTTGATAACGGTTTTGTCATTCGCTTTCATTTTTTTAATTTTGGCCAACAATCTTTCATCAATATGTGGCCCTTTTTTTAAACTTCTTGACATATTTGTTCGAGTTTTGTTAATTATGCGGTTCTCTTATTCTTTCTTTTGCTGATAATTAGAATATCTGACGGCTTATTTGGCTTTCTGGTAAAAACACCCAAAGCATGTTTGCCCCAAGGAGTCTTTGGATATTTGTGCCCAATAGGATTGGCTCCTTCTCCTCCGCCATGAGGATGATCAACGGGATTCATTACTTTTCCTCTGACTGTTGGCTTGACTCCCATATGCCGTTTGCGACCGGCTTTGCCGATTTTTACATGCATATGCTCTTGGTTGCTAACTTGTCCGATTGTCGCCATACATGCCTTTGGGACCATTCGCACCTCTGAAGATGGTAAGCGCAATGTTGCGTAAGCTCCTTCAACGGCCATCAATTTGCACCAAGAACCGGCGGAACGACAAATTGCCGAACCCAAACCAGGAACCAACTCCACATTATGAATAGTCGAACCAACCGGTATATTTTCTAATTTGGTGGAATTACCAATTTTTATTTCAACCACTCCCTTTGAGGACATTACCGAATCATTAACTTTTAAATCAGCCGGAGCAATAATATAACGTTTTTCACCATCACGATATTGCAATAAAGCAATGGCTGCAGTTCTGTTTGGATCATACTCCAAAGCAACAACCTTAGCAGGAACATCAAATTTGTTTCTTTTGAAATCAACCAACCGATAAAATCTCTTTGCTCCACCACCTTTGTGTCTGACTGTAATTTTTCCTTGAGCATTGCGACCACTATGTTTTTTGCGAATTACCAACAAACTTTTTTCTGGAGCCTTTTTGGTATAAAAAGAGGAGTCCAGAACGCTCATTTGTCTGCGGGCATTGCTAATTGGTTTGTATACCTTGATTGCCATATGCTGATTTGCTAATTAATTTAATTTATACGCCTTCGTATAATTCAATTTTATCTTCTTTATTCAATGTTATAATTGCTTTTTTGAAATCTTTGCGCTTGCCAATACGACGACCGGTCCTTACTTTTTTGCCGATAACCTGAACAAAATTAACTTTGGTCGGCTTGACTCCATAAACAGATTTTATTCTCTTGGCCACTTCCGTCTTATTAACATTAACAGGGACAATAAAACAGTATTTATTTTGGGCTACCAAATCAGTCGCCTTTTCGGTGATCAAAGGTTGAACCAAAAAACGATAAGCGGAAGGATCTCCCTTTTTGCTTGAAGTTACAACTTTTTCTTCACCTTGCTTTTCAATTTTTCCCTTGTCCGCCGTTGTCTTGGTCACAATCGAACCATCTACCGACATGGCATTTTCATCATCTGACTTAAAAATTTTTCCTAAAATTCCCATATTATTATACTATTACTTTAAGAATACTTCTTCGACTTTTTTTAAAGCTCCTTCGGCAAAAACGATCGTCCTGCTGTTCATGACATCATAAATATTCAAACTATTAGCAGAAATCACTTCGACATTAACTAAATTCCTTGCCGCGTTAACAACTTTTTTGTCCATTTTTTCCAAAACCAATAAATTCTTTTTGCCCAAAGCCATTTTTTTTGTTAAGTCAATCATTTCTTTGGTCTTGCCTTCTTTGAGCTCAAACGCCTCAATGGCTAAAATATTTTCATTAACCGCCTTGTCTGACAAAACCATAAATAAAGCTTTTTTCTTCATTTTGGAATTTATTTTCTTTGTAAAATTGACATCCTTCGTCGGTCCAAAAATAACCGCACCGCCTTTCCATTGCGGAGATCTGATTGAACCTTGTCTAGCTCGACCAGTTCCTTTTTGTTTCCATGGCTTGCGACCACCGCCACGAACTTCTCCGCGAACTTTTGTATGAGCCAAAACTTGACGTCTATTGGCCAACAAAGTAACCACCGCTTGATGAATAAGCTCTTTGTTTGGCTCAACTTCAAAAATAACCGGATTTAATTTTATCTCACCGGTAAGTTCACCCAATTTGTTGTATAACTTTGCTTTTGCCATATAAATCAATTACTTTTTTGCGATTTATTCGTTAGTCTTGACCGCGTCTTGCGCTAATTCTTCATTTTTTGGTTCAATTGTTTCGGCCAATTTTTTTTGTGCTGGTTGCTTTGGTTCAAAACTTCCTTCGGCCTGCAAATAAACCAAACCATTACGATGGCCAGGAACAGCCCCCTTGATATAAATAATATTTTGCTCTGGAAAAACCTCCACGACTTTTAGATTCTTTATAGAGACAACATCATCTCCCATGTGTCCTCCCATTCTGGTACCCTTAAAAACATGCGCCACTCCTTTGGCACCAATAGAACCGGACATTCTCAATTGATCTTTGTGACCATGCGATTTTGGCGCACCATGAAAACCGTGTCTTTTTACTACGCCCTGAAAACCTTTTCCCTTTGAATGCCCTTGCGCTTTGACAATATCACCAACACAAAAAATTGACGCATCAAGGCTATCGCCGACGGTCAATTTGTCAAACATGTCATCGCTGGATAAAAAACGAAATTCTTTTAAATATTTGAATCCCAAATCTTTGTTGAAAAGTTTTTTGAAAAATCCTTGTAACGGTTTGCTCAAACGAGTAAACTTTTGCTCTTCAAAAGAAATTTGCACTGTCTTTACATCTGAATTTTGGTGAATTTTTTTGGCAGTAACAAAACATGGTCCAGCCAAAACTTTGGTTACTGGAACAACCGCGCCTTCTTGGTCGAAGACTTGAGTCATGCCTAAATTTTTTCCGAGAATGAATTTCATACTACTTTGCGTTTTTTATTACAAAAGGCCGGACTAAATGACCCGGCCTTTTGGGTGTATCGGGATATTTAAGTCTTAAATAAATATTATTTCAATATGACAAATTCCTCAAAATTCCATAGGTTTCTTGACACTTCGTCAAAGGACGGTTATCAAAACTCCCAAAATTAGAATTTTTTGTAAATATAGGACAACAAGAATATTAATGCATTTTTGTAATTTTGTCAAGAGCAAAAAGCTCCTCCCAAAATTACATCTTTATCTCTATGTCGACACCGGCCGGCAAGTTGAGATTCATGAGAGCATCAATAGTCTTGGCGCCCGGATTCAAAATATCAATCAACCGCTTGTGAATACGCATTTCGTATTGGTCACGAGCATCTTTGTGCACAAAAGTTGAACGATTAACCGTATACTTTTTCTTTTCGACGGGCAAAGGAATCGGACCTTTGATTGTGGCCCCGGTTCTTTCGCCAGCTTCAATAATAGTCTTGGTTGTTTGATCAATTATTTTGTGGTCAAAAGCTTTAATTTTGATTCTGACGCGCTGAATATTGTCAACTTTTTTTTCTTCTGACATTGCTATAAAATTACTTTATAATCTTGGCCACAGCACCGGCACCAATAGTTTTGCCACCTTCGCGGATAGCGAATCTTTGAGACTCTTCCAACGCAACAGGCGTAATTAACTTTACTTTTAAAGTTATATTGTCTCCCGGCATAACCATTTCTGTTCCTTCTGGTAATTCAACTTCACCGGTCACATCCGTAGTACGAATATAAAATTGCGGTTTGTAACCTTTGAAAAACGGTTTGTGTCTACCTCCTTCTTCTTTGGTCAAAACATAAATTTTGGCTTCGAACTCAACATGAGGAGTGACCGAACCAGGTTTGACCAAAACTTGACCACGTTCAACTTGTTCTTTGCGAATACCACGAAGCAACAAACCAGCATTATCACCGGCTTGACCTTCACTCAAAGTTTTGTTGAACATTTCTACGCCAGTAACAACAGTTTTTTGGGTATCTTTGATTCCAACCAATTCAGCATCATCATTGACATGAATAATGCCTCTTTCGATTCTGCCGGTAACGACAGTCCCACGGCCTTCGATTGAAAAAACATCTTCAATCGGCAAAAGGAATGGTTTGTCAGTTTGGCGAACAGGTTCGGGAATATATGTGTCCAAGGCATCCAAAAGTTCGTCAATGCACTTGCCAGCAACATCATCAGCTGGATTTTCGAGAGCCTTAAGAGCAGAACCTCGAATTACTGGGATTTCTTTTCCCGGAAATTCATATTTGGAAAGTAAATCTCTAACTTCTTCTTCGACCAAGTCAACCATTTCTTTGTCATCAACCAAGTCAACTTTGTTCAAAAAGACAACAACAGCAGGAACGCCCACCTGTCTAGCCAAAAGAATATGTTCACGAGTCTGAGGCATTGGACCATCAGTCGCGGCCACAACCAAAATAGCACCATCCATCTGAGCGGCTCCGGTAATCATATTTTTGATATAATCAGCGTGCCCTGGGCAGTCAACGTGTGCATAATGTCTCTTGGCTGTTTCGTACTCAACGTGAGCGGTGTTAATAGTAATACCGCGTTGTCTTTCTTCTGGTGCAGAATCGATCTTGTCAACATTTTTGTCTTGGGCAATACCGCCTTTGGCGATTAATCTCTTTAAAATTGATGCAGTCAAAGTGGTCTTGCCGTGATCAACGTGACCGATTGTACCAACATTTACGTGTGGTTTTGTTCTTGTAAATACTCCTGACATGTTATTTGATCTCCTTGAGGCGGCCCTTGCCCTAATTGGCAAAGTTTTTGCCAGCCACCGTAATTAATTGTTATTTAATTTAAAAATTATAGCAATATTATAGCAAAAGTTATGAAAATGGCAAGTGGTTTATAGAACCGGCTCAAGATAATAACTATCTTCGACCTGTTCTTGACTTAATTTAGACAAATCATCTTTTAATTCTTCCTCCATTTCTTGTTCCTTTTCTCGTCTTTGCCAAAGTGCGATTTCTTGATTGATTTTTTCTAAAACTTTTTCTGAAGCAATTTTTTCAACAGCCGTGCTGGCTGAACCAGTTGATTCATTTATTAAACTCACAGAAAAAGCCTCCTGACCATCAAGAACAATCACCCTGTCTCCGGTTTGTCTAATCAAATCAACTATTTTTGCCCAATTGTTTGGCATATAATTGATAATTATTTCTTCTTGGCTCCGGCAATTTTTTCGATTAAATTATTCGGAACTTCAGAATACTTACTGAATTCCATATTATAACTGCCTCGTCCTTGCGTCATCGAGCGCAATTGGGTGGCATAACCAAACATTTCCGCCAAGGGAACCATGGCTTCAATAACCTTGGCGCCACTTCGATCTTTCATTTCCGTAATTTGCGCTCTTTTGGAATTTAAATCCCCGACAACATCACCTAAATATTTTTCTGGAATAACCACTTCGACCTTCATAACCGGTTCCAAAATCGTCGGATTAGCCTGTTTGACCGCCTCTTGCAAAGCCAAAGAACCAGCAATTTTGAAAGCAGCTTCACTGGAATCGACTTCATGGTAAGACCCATCAAAGACAACCGCACTCACATCAATCAAAGGATAGCCAGCAATAACACCCCGATCCAAAGCTTCTTTGACTCCTTTTTCAATCGGTTTAATATATTCTTTTGGCACGACGCCTCCCTTAATTTCATCAATAAATTCGAAACCTGAACCTCTTTCGCGAGGAGAAATTCTCAACCAGCAATGACCATATTGACCACGACCACCGGATTGACGAATATATTTTCCCTCGGCTTCGGATTGTTTGCGAATGGTTTCTTTGTAGGCAACCTGAGGTTGTCCGGTGTTGGCTTCGACATTAAATTCTCTTCGCATACGATCAACAATAATATCCAAATGCAGTTCTCCCATACCTCCGATAATTGTTTGCAAAGTTTCTTCGTCCGTTCGTATTCTAAAAGTCGGATCTTCTTCGGCCAATTTTTGCAAAGCCACGCCCATTTTTTCCTGATCTTGTTTTGTTTTTGGTTCAATGGCCATGTGAATAACCGGTTCGGGGAAAGAAATACTTTCCAGAACGATTTCTCTTTTTTCATCACAGACCGTATGCCCGGTAAAAGTGCTCTTTAAACCAATAACCGCCACAATTTCTCCAGAATAAGCT
>JBAYHA010000009.1:0-23264 GCA_041666425.1 Patescibacteria group bacterium | reverse complement strand
TAAAAATCTTGTAATATGCGAAATTAATTAAACTGACAAAATAAGTTATGGCAATAAATAAATAGTTGCAAATTTCCCAAAAGCGATTACGCCAAAAACTGAACAACAAGACCAAACTCACGGTCGTTGAGCCAATAAAAAAAAGATGCAACAACGAAAAATCCAAATCCAACAAAGCGAAATAAACATAATAAAAAATCACATTGACCGAAAAAATCAAAGTAAAAAAAATCAATGGTAAGATTTTCTTATTTTTCATTTTTGTTTTTGGAAAAATATATTACCCACGAAAAATTTTTCTGACAAAATTATACAGCCCGTATTTTACCGGCTCAAAAACTTTTTCATAAGTTCCAAGATATTCGGTAATTTCCGCGTCAGGAGAAAAACCCATTTTGAATCTGGTAAAGCCGCTCCAGTTTTGCTCACGACCAATGGAATTTTTTGGTGCCGCTCCCCAAAAATCAAAAAACCAATTTTTATTTTGTAGCGCTTCTTGCATGGCCGAGAATTGCAATAAATATGGCGCCATAATTTCTCGATAATCATAGTCCGAAGCGCCGTAAAGATATACAGCCGAATCTTGCCAAAAAATCATGATGTTGGCGCTGATTATTTTGTCTTCAAATTTGGCCAAATACAATTTGGCAAACGGCAACTTTAACAGTTCCGTAAAATATTTTTTTGAATATAAATTTATTTTTTGGCGATCCATGGTTTTGCGCACCAAAGAATAAAAATCATCGACACGATCATTGTCAACCAAAATTTCCACGCCCTTTTTTTCGGCCAAGCGAATATTATATCTGGTTTTGGTGTGCATGTTTTTTAAAACTTCCTCTATTCCTACTCGCAAATCCAAAATTAAAGTATGTCGAGGTTGTAAATCGTGTCGTGTTTTAGTAAAATTATTTTCCGCTAATAAATCCATAAAAACCGATTCATTGCTGAAAATATCAACTTTGAAACTCCACGCACTTTGCTCTCTGGCCAAAATGTCTATCTGCGAATTTAACAAAGCAAAAATTTCTTTTTTGGAAATCAAAGCATCGTCAACGATAACCGGACCGCGAGGGCAATACAAAATTTTGGCACCGATTTTTAAAACTTGAGGATAAACAAAAAAAACGGCCACGGTTTTGTCTTTTTCTTCAATCATAAAACGCCAAACTTGACCGTAAATTTTTTCACAAAATTCCGACCATTCAAAGGTATGCAAAAAATTACCCATGGTTGAATGGCTGACAAACTTATTCCAATTTTCTTTTTGCGTTTTATCAACAAGTTTTATTTTCATTGTTTTAAAATTTTTAAGCCCAAACGAACCTTTTCGGTAAGACTGAGATTGCGATCAATTTGACGCAAAGCATCACGTGCGGAATTTTGGTTGAAACCAAGAGAAATAATCGCTTCCATAAAATCCGCGTCCTCGTCCATTTCCGTTCTGGTTTTTATAGCTCCTAATTCGGTGGAAGCTTCAACTTTATTTTTTAGTTCGAGAACAATTCGTTCGGCCGTTTTGCCGCCAATGCCGGTAACTTTTTTGAAAACTGAAGCGTCGCCGGACAAAATCGCACTAATCATGGAATCACGATTACCGGCGCCAAAAACATTCAAACCGGTTTTTGGGCCAACGCCGGAAACGGTAATCAACTGTTCAAAAAATTGCAAATCTTTTATTTCGCTAAAACCAAAAAGCGTATCCTGATCTTCACGAATATGTTCGTACAAATAAAGTTCAGCTTCTTTTTTATTTTTTATTTCAAACAAAACCTGCTCCGGACAAAAAATCTTGTAGCCGAGACCGTTATTTTCTATTATGGCGAAACTGTCGCCGATAAATTTGGGAGCACCTTTGATATACGACAACATAAAATTTGCGATTACGAAACTACGAAAGGCTACGAAACTACGAAATTTACAAGCACCAGAAATTAATTTCTTCTATTTTCGTAGTTTCGTAGCCTTTCGTAGTTTCGTATCTGTACTAATTATACCTTTTACGCCCAAAAAATTCAACCGCAAACCATTTTGGAATTTTGGTGATTTAATCCACAAAAAAAGTTGATAACTTGTTAATTTTGTGAATAAATTAGAAAAAAAAGCACAAGAACTCCAAACAATTGGAATTTAACAAATAAAAAACCCTATCATCCGATAGGGTTGCCCCATCATTCGATAGGGCGCTCCCCGTCATTTGACGGGGGATAATTGATTTTTATGCTGTTCAACAAAAATATTTTTTTAATTTACTAATCAAAATAGCTTAACTGGCCGATGCCATGACATTCTACAGTTCGAACCCAAATCCTCAGAAAGACAACAGGCTAGTATAAGCCACCGCTCATTTTCAAGAAAGTACCTAACAACAAAAAGATAGCTTAGAGCATCGTCTAATGTGCAGCCATTATTTTCCGGTTTAAAAAAAATATCATTTCTACTAGACTTTTCCGAAGATCGAAATTCTGCTGGATTGCCCGCAAGAAGGAACGCCTGCTGAGCAACTTCACAATCCTTTTTTGAATCATACCAGTGACACTCTGGCGCCGGCGCCGTTTTTGAAGTTGCTACATTGTCAGTTGTTGTAACAGTTTGTGTTGTCGCTGTTTGCTTCTTTGCTTGTGTTTGACATAAACAAGGACAACTGAAACAATTTTCATTTTCCTTACAACCACTCAAAATCAGAAGTAAAAGAAGTACTTTCATTCTACACCTCCTTTGGATACCCCCCAAATTTATTCTTTTGTTTTTCTTTCCGGCTCTTTATTGGGAGTTTCAACAGCAACTGGTGGGGCACTTTTCGTCGGGATTGGAGCATTTTTTACAGAACTAGACACAGAACTCGTTGCAGTTGGTTCATTGTTTTGTGCTTGCTCCTCACAAGGACAAGGATAATTTCTGTTTACCGTACATCCACCAACAAGAAGCAAAAGCAAAAGAAGTACTCTCATCAGACACCTCCTGTTATACGATTTTTTACTGCAAGAAACATAGCTACACGTTGGTCATAATCCGCACAATTAATCTTTGCCTCCAAATATTGGCGTTCTGCCATTCTGCGCAAGTCCTGAAGTTCACCCTTGCATTTCTTAAAAAATTCGTGCAGTTCTTCGTCCGAACAATCTTCCATTTTAATACCCATCCCCACTTCTCCTAACTCGAAGTCGTCGATGCCGATTATGGTAAAAGTATCCAATCTCATAAAAGAAAATGTTTTTTCCTGCAACAAGAGCACAACAGCAACAAAACTTCCGGCAATAAATGGAAAAGACGTAACTCGAACAACTTTTCCAACTTGCAAATCTTCTTTGTTAAGCATTTGACGAAACCTCCACAAGTTGAGATTTAAATTCTTCCACTGATTTTTCATATTCTGCTAACGTTGCTTCTATGTCAGCGGTCCTTCTCTTTAATTCCTTAATTTCATTTTTTTTGAACCTTGTAACCCAGGAAAAATATTCATAAACTCTTTCGGGAGTGCATATAGAATAGTTTTGGGAAAGATGATAATAAACATGATGTCGACGAATCATCAAAAAAGCTGTCTCTTGACCAAGATTTCTAAATAAAAACATTTCCGGTCCCAAACCCACAATTATCCCTGGTTGATCAACAATGTCTTCCCAAATAAACATCCCCACTTTCAAATCTTTTTCGTTAAGCATTAGAGCCTCCTTTTTCATAAGATTATTCTATTTCAAATTCCGGAACTATTTTTTTGGCATTTTCAAGAATTTGATTTCGACGATTTTTTGCATTAGCAAGCAAATTTTCTATTTCTTTTATTTTTTTATCCCATCTTACCAAACTTTTTGCAAAATATTCTTTTACTTCATCATCAGTCAATAAATAAATGGCATTTCCATGCAGTCGATCACTTGAAATCTCTTGCCATTCGAATTCAAAAAAATTAAAAACTCGCCAAAACCCCAAACGGTTTCTGTTAATTTGACCATATAAAAATTGTTGCGTATAAAAAGTTATCGACCTTTTCAGATAATCAACCCATTCAATTCGAACATTCATGCCATCTCGAAAATCTTGTTGTTCAATTAATTCCATGGCAAACCTCTTATGAAAACTAACTAATTGTCAAAAAACCCACCTTCACTTCCTGCCTAGTTTCGGTAGGCAAGCAAAAGGAAGCTTTACTTTAACGCAAATTGCCGCCCTTGTCAAGGTTTATTTAATTCTTGTTTATTTAATTCTACGCAATAATGAGCGTTCGGCACAAATTTCCGGTAATGCCAGATAAACCATAGTTTTTTGACCGCCGTGAACTTCAGAAAGCAAAGTACCTTTTAAATCAAAAATTTCTTTTATTGCAAAATTAATATTTTCTTGATTCGGTCTGACGATTTCAATTTTATCACCAACAAACAGTTGATTGTGAACCAGAACTTTTGTTAGCTCACGCCGACTAAAAGCCTGCACTGAGCTTGACGAAGTGTCGGCTGGGAAAATTTTTAAATTTTTTTTGTTTTCACTTTTCAAAACTTGTCCGCAAAATTCGTAGTTACATTCTTCATGACTTGATTCGGTTCTTTGCTCAACTTTGTCCCGACCAAAAGCAAACCCCGAAGTGAATCCCCTGTTTTGCGATTTTTTCAATTCAGCAACAAAATATTTAAGTTTTTTATTTTTTTCCGTTGGAGTAATTTTCTTTTTTAACAAATCAATGGCTTCGCGATAAACTTTTATGGTGTTGCCAACATAGTAAACACTTTTGGCGCGACCTTCAATTTTAATAGAATCAATTCCCGCCTTTTTTAGCTCTGCCAAATGTTCAATCAAACACAGATCTTTGGAATTCATTAAATATGTGCCATGCTTATCTTCGTCAATTGGAAAAAAATTTTCCGGTCTTTGTTTTTCTTCGAGAAAAACATTGTAATTCCAACGACACGGTTGAGTACAATCACCTTGATTAGCCGAACGATCGTTAAAATATTTGGACAAATAGCAACGACCGGAATATGAAAGACACATTGCTCCGTGAACAAAATATTCTAGCTCCAAATTCGGCACGAATTTTTTTATTTCTTTTATTTCCTTAATTGAAACTTCACGACCGAGAATAATTCTTTTGACACCATTTTCAAACCAAAATTTGGCGGAATTTTTGTTGGTGCAATTTGCTTGGGTAGAAAGATGAATCACCGCCGTTGGCCAAACTTTTTGCAAAATTTTCAAAACACCCGGATCGGCAATAATCACCGCGTCCGGTTTGATTTTTTTTAATTCAGTGAAAAACTTTTTTAATTTTTCCAAATGAAAATTATGCGCCAAAATATTGGCAGTCACATACAATTTGCGGCCTTGTTTTCGGGTAATTTCTCGGGATTTTTTTAAATCAGTTAGGTTAAAATCATTAATTCTGACCCGTAGTGAAAAATCGGGGATTCCGCAATAAACAGCATCAGCTCCAAAAGTTAGAGCAGTTTGCAGTTTTTCCAGATTCCCGGCAGGGGCTAAAAGTTCCATATTTTTTGTCTAATTTTAGTTAATATTAAACAATTTTAGCACAAATATTTAAAGCTGGCAATAGCCCTGTTGTCAAAACTGTTGTCAAAACTTGACAAATCATACAAATTAAGATACAATTAGGCGTTGAACATTAACAATTTAATTAACGATATTTTGGAGGAAATTGATGCAAAAGGCAAAAAAAACGACTCAACAAACGACAAAAAAGAAGTTCCATTCCGATCAATTTTACAAAAAACTTCGCAAGAAGCACCAAAAAATCTTGCTAGTAACGCATGAATCACCCGATTGCGATGCAATCGCTTCGATTTTCAGCTTTTTAAAAGCTATTAACCGAAGCATCTGGGATGTTGGCGACAGCTATACCAAAATCGCTTTTGTTAAAGCCGGAACACGATATAATCTCGAAACACCAAACGATGTCATTGTTATTCATTTTGACGTCGGCGGTCGTTGCGACCGACTAACCGAGTTTGACCATCACGAAGTTCCGGATCCGGCGTTTAGTGCAACACAAGTAGTTTTTGAAGCTTTTCCTAACCTCAATTTAGACGGAACCATGGAAAGTCTCCGTTTGCGCATAAATGAAGTTGATTCAAAAAGAGCACGACAACGGCAGAAAAGAGAATCATTAACGGAACAGAATGAAATAAAGAAACAACTGATAACATTCAATCAACAACAAAGAGTCGGGCGACTATTTGTTGTAAAAAAAAGACCTCTGCAGGATTTCGTTGAGCTCATCAGCAATATGGAGTTTGACTACGAAGAAATTTCTTCGGAAGAAAAAATGCGTGTCGGGCTTATCGCGCTTGACACGTGGTATGAAAAAACCAAAATTGATAGAACCGAAACAGTCCCCACAATTGAATCGACCGAAGGTCAAATCTTCATGAAAACACTGTATGTTTTTATTTCGCTTCTCAGCGAGGGGAAAAATCAATACAGTTGTTATGATAATGAAATTCTCAATTTATATCATGAAGCGAAGTTTTTTGAATCAAAATGTTGTCCCGATGACAAAACCAGTCTGCAAAAAATGCTTTGGGAAAACAAGACCAACTCTGCGGACGGGAAATTTTATCATCAGCTACAGAAATTCCTAGATCTTTTCTACGAGCCAAAGAATATGTCCCTTTCGGACACCACTGAATTTGTGCGAGAAATAAAAGACCGCTTAACGTGTGCGGAATTGGATATCGTAACCGTTTTTCACGGACCGTGGACAGTCCTACGATTGTTCCCGGATTTGAGAAAAATTCCCGAAATAAAACTGATCCGTTACCTGCTGGCCTTGCTTCGCGGTTTTTACAACAAAACAGTTGGCAATGATCGCGTTAGAAAACTTTTTACAGAGAATGAACAGCTCTCAATCAACGGAATTAACACCTTGATTATAAAAGAGACAACCATCAAGCCGGCCGTTCTTCGGCATCGACTCGGAAGAAATAAAGATGACTTCCAAGTTGACTTGGTAATTTCCAAACACGTCAAAAACGTTAGTCAAAGAAACTGTTTTGCCTTGACCAAAATTGTTGGACGCAATGACCGATTTCAGGCTGATGGGTTTGATGAAATTCAAAATTTTTTAAGGAGCGCGCATCCGGAAATTGACGCGGCCGTCTTTCTCCACAACGAGAAATTTGTCATCTACCTCGAAAGCGAGGCGGTTGATATTGAACAGTTCGTCAACATTGACGACCTCGCCAACTGCGTGAAACATTTTTCCTCATTATCTTTGCCGGTTCCCCAAAATGAGGAACCGGAAGATGAAGAAGAAACTATTTCCGCCAGTTGCGGATAAATAAAAAACAGGAGCAAAGCTACATTGAGCTTGCTCCTTTTTTAATTCCATCCCAATTCCCCATTCCGACTAAGCAAAAATGCGCATGGAGGAAGCTCAAATTGGAACATAAAAATTTTGAGATCTCTCCACTCCTGTGATCGGTCGAGATGACAAAATTTTTTATTTAATTTTCGCACTTTGCAAAACTGCCAAAAGCAAAATCGGCAAAGTCGCCAACCACAAAATTTTGTAAGAAAAATAGTCCGAAAAAAATCCGGCTGAGAACCAACCAATCGCCATAAAAAAGCGCATAATCATTTCGGCAAAAGAACCAATGGTCGCTCTGGCGTCACTCGGTATATTTTCTTGGATAAGCGCCTTGCGCGTTGGGTTAAAAATTCCCCGACCGACTTCATGAAACCAAAAGAAAATTAGAATCAACCATCCATTATTAAACAAACTCATCGGAATAATGCAAATAAAAATAAGTAAACCAGAAATTTGTAAAAAATATTTTCCGGCAATTTTTTTCTCAGCCAATAATGACAAAATCAGTAAACCGACAAATTCAAAAACTTTAACTCCCAACCGACCATAACTTACCGCTTCGGCGCCAAGTTTATCTTTAATAACTAACGACCAATGAAGATTAAATGGTTGAAAAGCAAAAGCCATCAGTCCCATTGATAAAATTATTTGCCAAACTATTTTATTTTTCCAGCCATATTGCCAGCTGACTTTAATAATTTGCAAAAAACCTTCTTTTATTTTTTTATTTTGCTTTGTAAAATAGTCTTCTCGAATAATAAATAAAGAAATTAAAGCGGTAATCATTAGGCCGAGAGAAGAAACAACATAAGCCAGATGATAATCGGAAATAAAAAATAATGCTCCCCCAAAACCGCTAATTGCCGAAGCGATTCGAATAAAAATTTCACCGTTGGAAAAATGTTTAGTCAAATTTGCTTTGTGATTATGAAAATCCAAACTATCTTTTAACCAAGCATCCAGTGCTCCGGAGATAAAAGAAATTCCAAAAGCCAAAGTTAATTCGGCAAACAAACATCCCCAAAAAGAATAACTATAACCATAAACCATATACGAAATTGCCGAAATAATCACGCCGATAATAACGGACAATCGTCGACCAAAAAGATCGGCCACAATTCCGGTTGGAACTTCAAAAACAAAACAAGCGACAAAAAACAATCCGTTAACCAAAGCAATTTCTGACATCGACAAACCAATGTCCTGCCACAACAAAACAATAATGGCGTGTCCGCAGGCGGAAAAAAAACTATAGAGAAAATTAAAAATAAAATAACTGCGAATAATTTTGTTGGCCATTTTTCCTCCAGTAAGTTGATTTTAAGCGTTTGAAACAATTTTTTTTATTTGTCGTTCCGAGTGAGCTTGGCGAATCGAGGAATCTTTTTAAATAATAAAAACCAATTTGGACATTTTATAAAAGATTTCTCCACGCACTTCGTTTGCCCGAAATGACAAAGTAAATTATCAACGAACATTTCCCAACTGGCAAAAACAAAAGCGTCCGAGCCAATCTGGCCGGACGCATTATTGAAGATTTTGAAATTTATCAAAAATTTATATTCCAATAATAATTCTGGTCAAATTGACACAAAGCAAAACGCCGTCCGCCACAATGGCAACGGGCTTGTTTGTTTTTGACCAACAATAATTATTTAGATTAAAATTTTTCATATTAACAAATTACACTTTTCCTATAAATTTAAATTATTCACCTTTTTATAATATTTACTAATTTTTCGTAGCATTCGCCCGACTGCATCGCTATGCTTAGGGTAGTTTCGCCTGCCTTCGCCGAAGCGTAGTTCGGCTACGCGCAGGCAGGTAGGCCTTTCGTTGTTTCGTAGCCTACATTATTTATGACGCCATTTCCCCAGAATCGTTACAAAATAAAACTATTTTATCTAATTTTAAATAAAAGACACAACAAGCGTTGACAAAGCCAATAAATTTATGTAAAGTTAGCTATTGTTGATGTTCTTTGACAAGGAGAAACTAATGAAATCCTTCAATCAAGATCGACGACCGACATCACTAATGCTTATCGGTGTAGTGCTCATTTTTATTTCAGTTATCGTCTTTTCGTGTTTATTAGAACTAATCAAAGCCAATCCTCTTTTTATGTTTTTCCCTTCGGCAATTTTTACCGCCGGAGTAGGATTTCAGACAATTGCTTTCATCGACCAACGCAAAAAGCTAAAAAAACTACAGAACGATTTTGCCAAATTATTTAAACGACCATAAGACACAAAAGGCCACAACTCAAAGTTGCGGTCTTTTTTAATTTATTTTTTAAAAATTATTTTTTCATCAACAAATCAAGATCGATTTGCAAGTTTTCATTATTTCTGGCAAGAACATTTCGCGCATCAAAAATAGCCCGATTGTAAATTTTGCTTTCCAGATTCTCCAAAAAGAAATCTAAAATTTCTTCGGCCTCAAAAAGAGTAATCTTCTTTTCCTGTTTCAATAAAAAAAATTCTATAATTTCCTTTACAAAGTCATCGCGTTGTTCCTTGGACATAAAATCCCAAGATTTTTTTATTTTTTGCATAGTTTTATTTATTTGGATGCGTATTGCGCAATTTTTACATTATTTTTTAAAACATTAAACAACTTGTTTTGGGCGATAACCAAATCATAATGGACTTGCAAGTTCAACCAAAATTCAGGTGAATTTTTGAAATATTTGCTCAAACGCAATGCCGTATCAGCCGTTATTGCCCTTTTCCCGTGAATAATCTCATTTATTCGCCTTGGCGAAACATCAATATCCCGTGCCAAACGATATTGGCTGATTTGTAAAGGAATTAAAAATTCTTCTTGCAAAATTCCCCCCGGATGAACCGGCTTTATTTTTTTTGGCATAACTGTTATTTTATTTATGATAATCAACTATTTCGACATCAATCGCGTTTCCATTGTCCCAATTGAAGCAAATTCTCCACTGGTCATTAATTCTTATCGAATATTGATTTAATTGTTGTCCTTTTAATTTTTTCAGATGATTTCCGGGCGGGATTCTCAAATCATTTATTATTACAGAGGCATCAAGCATCCACAATTTACGCATGGCTGTTTTTTGTATGAAAAACGGTAAATTTTTGGAATACTCCTGATTAAAAATGTCCTCGGCATCCGAATTTTTGAAACTTATTATCATATACCTGCGACTTTATAATAACGCACCGAGATAATACTGTCAAGCGTTAATAAAAAGCGATTATTTATTAAATCCTTTTTATTTTAGCAAACTTAATAATTGATCTAAAATCGTGGGGAACAAAAAAACGCCTTAATCGTGCGTTTTTATTTCTAAATTAAGACAAAAGATTATTCTTTTCTTTTCAAAAAGTTTATTTCAAAAAAAGAATTTAAACTGGCCAAAATTTCCCGATAATTATACTGTCTTTGAAAAACATAACCACGATCAATAGCCGGCACGCCATAAGCGTCAATCCCAAGAGAATTACAAAGGTAAAGGGCGCGCCGTAAATGATATTTTTGGGTGATTAAAATGATTTTTGACAAACTAAATTCACTTTTTACTCTGGCGCAAGAAGCAAAAGTATCCAATCCACAACTATCTTCAATTAACGCATCTTCCGGCAAACCAAATTCCAACGCCATTTTTTTCATGGCCATCACTTCTTGATGCTCTTCACTGGAGTTATCACCACTCAAAATTAAAGTTTTTACTTTGCTATCTTGATAAAGTTGAATCGCAGTTTTTAATCGATCGGCCAAAATATCACTCGGCAAACCGCCCTTTTTTAACCCTGCGCCAAAAACCAAAGCCACATTATAATCATCCAGTTTTTCACCGGAAATTATTTTGTTGTGATAACGAAATTGCACGGTTAAAATAATGCTAACTACAAAAATTATTATAAACAAAAAAATTAGTAAAATTATTTTCCAAAATTTATTTTTATTTTTTTGCGTTTTGTTTTTTGTTGCTAATTCAATACCGAAATCCATAAATATTAGTTCATAAAGTTTGTCCCGAAGGGATCACCTTGTGATAAAGTTTGTAAAGTTTATAAAGTTCGGAAGGTTGTTAAAATTATAAAGTCTTAATATCAACCTAAATAAAAATACCCGCTTTAATCTTTATGAACTTTAAAAACTTTCTAACTTTATAAACTCAGTATACCTTGCGCGACAATTATTCCAGTGGCCGCCGCACCGGTAATACAACCAGAAAGACCGGCACCATCGCCCGCGACATACAAATTATTTATTTTTGTTTGCAAATTCTTATCAGTTTTTATTTTTGAAGATCTTAATTTTATTTCCGGCGCATAAAGCAAAGTGTGCGGAGAAGCAATGCCCGGCAAAACCTGATCCAATTGACGCAAACCTTCGATAATATTGGTGACGATGCGATGAGGCAACGCCATGGAAATATCACCCGGAGTAACTTCGCGCAAAGTTGGAAAAACAAAACCGGAATTTATTCTTGACCAAGTACTGCGACGACCGCGTTCCAAATCATCAAATCTTTGCAAAATCGGTAATCCTCCACCAATTGTATTGGCCAATTTGGCAATTGATTTGCCGTAATCAATCGTATTCTCCACCGGTTCTGTTAACGCCACTTCGGAAACAAAAGCAAAATTTGAATTTATAGAATTATGATCCGAATTACTGTGACCATTTACGCAAACAAAATCATCATATTTTTCGGCCGCGACATAACCGTTTGGACATGGACAAAAAGTTCTAATAACATCATCAAATGTCGGGGTTTTCATCATAAAAACTGTTTCATACATCAAATCAGCATGTTTTTTTAAAACCGCTTGTAAAAATTCCACCCGCACACCAACCTCAACTTTTTCAAAAGTAAAACCAAGATCATATTTGGCTGAAAGTTTTTGCAACCAATGCGCATTCACGCGCCCCGGAGCCAACAAAATTTTGTCAGCAAAAAATTCTTGCCCATCAGAGGAAATAACCCCGGTGGCGATATTTTCATGCAAAATAATATCCGTAATTTCCACTTTTGGAAAAATTTTTACTCCGTGAGAAATAAGATAATCTTCAAATCGTTCAATAATTTTTGGTAATTTGTCAGAACCGACATGGCGCGCTTTGCGAATAAAAAGCTTGATACTTTTCTTGGCCGCTTCATCAACCAAGGTTTGCGTTTGTTCCAAATTCTTGGGATAATAATCGGCATTAACTCCAAAATCGGTAAATATTTCATCAACATAATTTAAAATCTTTTGATATTCCACTTCGTGAAAAAGATGCAACATTTTTTCGTGACTGAGAACGGGAGTATAATGCAATTTGCCGTCGGAAAAAGTACCCGCACCACCAACTCCACACATTACTTCACTCTTGGCTCGATTACGAATCAAATTGCCTTGATCAAGCAAAGCAATCTTCAATTCAGGTTTGTTTTTTATCAATTCATAAGCGGAGAAAATTCCGGCCGGTCCGGCACCAACGATAACCACATCAAATTTTTCCATATTTTTTGATTTATTTCATCCTAATATTATCACAAATTATAAAAAACCAGAAATTACTTTTTCTTGTTGTTATTTTTTACCAACAACACAAAAACGGTTTCGCAAAATTTTGATTTTTTCGTAAATTTTCATTATAATACGCTTATAAATAAATTTTATGACACTTTATTTCATTACTGGCAACAAAAATAAATTGGCCGAAGTTCAGGCCATTTTGCCACAAGTCAAGCAACTGGAAATTGATTTACCGGAAATTCAAGAAGTTGATCCACAGAAAATTATTGAAGCCAAACTTCACGAAGCCAGAAAACATCATTCCGGAGAATTTATGGTGGAAGACACTTCCCTATATTTGACTTGTTTGAATGGACTTCCAGGACCACTTATTAAATGGTTTCTCCAAAAACTTGGCCGAGAAGGTTTGTTTGATTTAACAAAAAAATACAAAAATAATCGCGCCGAAGCCAAAACTATTATTGGATATTCAAAAAGAAAAAATGAAATTAAGTTTTTCGAAGGCAAAATCAGTGGCCAAATTGTCAAACCAAAAGCCAAAAGTGATTTTGGTTGGGATCCAATTTTTCTACCGGATGGATATTTGCAAACTTTTGCAGAAATGGGTCGCGAAGAAAAAAATAAAATTAGCATGCGCAAAAAGGCCACGATGAAATTAAAAACTTTTTTAAATAAAAAATAAATTAAATTAAAAGAAGCCGTCATGACTTCTTTTTTTTATTTTGAAAATCAAAAAAGCACTAATCTTCTGAAGATTAGCGCTTTTTTTGTTGTTTGCGGCCGGCCGAGCCGAAGGCTCGTGCGCGGCCGCGGTTGGAGTTCAGGAAAAAACAATTTCTGTTCTTTCCTTGAGAATCGGAGAGATGATTCGGTAGAGATCCTCTTCAACCTTCCTTTCCGAAAATTGAAGATGTCCCCAAATCGAACCAACGATCAAAGCACCCCCGCCCATTCCGCCAATTACCCCCCTACTGAAATCTTTGGGGTGCGCCAGGTAGGAACAGGTTCCACCATCCATATCGTCCCAGAGAAAAAGCTGGAGCTGATCAACAACTTGATCAACCAGTTGCTCGGTCAAGTCCGCCTTCAAAAATTCCGCCGGGATGGTGCAGGCAATTTGCCCGCCGTAGTCGACTTCAATGACCAACCAAATCGGCAGATCAGACCGTTTGCCACCCAAAAAATCATGGATGGAAGTTGTAGAAAATCCCGCCTCAGACAGAAGTCGGTCGAAAGTCTCATCAGACATAGCATCCTCCCTTAAAAAATAAAAATTTAAATCACCAAAAAATAACCTGCCTGTCCAATCTCTCGAATCGCTCTTGTCGTAAGTCCCCGATCACCAGGATAGTAAACAGGGACTTCCATCTCCTGAAATCTATTTGGCCGAACGGAACCCAAGGCTGCAATACATAAAGTAGAAGACTCTCCTACCTTGTTGATTACAACGTCTGCGCGTATCCCTTGCAATACGCACAACTCGTCAATCGTGGCCGGACGTCGACCAAACCGATTGATATAATCCAACAAACGATTAAAATCAAGCGTTAACGTTGTTGTTCGTAACACCTCCATCGTAAAACGCCCGGTTTTACTTCTGTCTCTATGAAAAGCTGGCTCCCAGCCCTTCATAAAATCAATCCCCGCAACAGATAACGAATACTCCACACTAAATTCTACTCCCACAGGAGACAATTCTAGTGTTGCCATTCTCTCTTTCACAGAACGCGAATCCGCCAAAAGTGTTTTGACCCACTGCGGATTAATGTTTTTATTAATTTCCAAATGCATATTCATCCTCCATTGCTCGATCACCCCCGAGCTGGGGTCAGATAACGATTAATCAAAGAACACTGATTTTGTAATTTTGAAATCAGGAAATCTAAGAAATCGACTAACGTCAATTTCTTGGAAATCCGCCCGAAACCACCTGGGGTTTCGGGCTTCTCTCGGTTTATCTGCTTTACCGAGAACAGCGAGCCGGATTTTTTACTTTGTTCCGGTCACAAAGTTTGGTTGGAACTTACGAAATCTGGTAAAAAGCAAAACTGAATTTGACTTTGGCCGCCTCTTCATGGGTATACTTGCGTTGACCTTCGAGCGGTGGCAAATTGGAGACACTCATGACAATGATAGAATCCCCTTTTTCGAGTACCATTGTCGGAGCTATCCTTGGAATAGATACATTCCACCCGAAATGCAAACCCATTACACGAATTATCTCAGAATGAGACGGATCCAGACAAACAACAATATTGCTGTCTTTCTTGAACATTAGTCGAACTTCATCAGGAAAGAGAATTTGTCGGTTGATGTTGCATTTAGCACCTGGGAACATCAAGTCAGAAATGTTCAATCTAAAGTATGTTTTCCCCATGATTCCTCCATTGCTCGATCACCCCCGAGCTGGGGTCAAAAAACGTTAATCAAAGAACATGTAATTATAGCATAGATTTTGTTAGATGTCAATGACGACCGGTAGCAATATCACTAATTTTTATTTAATTTTAAACAAAATAGCGATGTTGACAATAGATAACAACAAAAAACAACCCCAATATCTGCGGGGTTGTTTTTTTAAATAATGCGGCCGGCCGAGCCGAAGGCTCGTGCGCGGCCGCATAAATTTTGGTGATATGGGGGCGAAAGATATTTCGCCCTTACTGACGGGGCACTTATGACGACGACTAAAGTCGTCTAGGCAAATAAAATGAGAATTTTTACCATCACTTTTTTATACGACGACTGAAGTCGTCTTGGAAAATAAAATAATTTTTAAATCCATCATTCTAAATTCTTAATTCTGAATTCTGAATTTTGAATTACTTCTTAAGACTAATTTTTATCTTCTCCCCTTCTACTTCAATTTCTTTTTCTGCACTGCCTTCTTTTATTTCAGAAAGTAATGTTGAGGAAATTAATTTTTCACGAAGTTTGTCATTAGCAAAAAGATTTTTTAAAATTTTTGAATCAGTTTCATAAAGCAAAACAACCTTGTCATTAATCGTTAAGCCTTCATTCTTACGCAAATTATTTATTTGTCTGGTCAAATCACGAATCATTCCTTCATTTTTTAACTCTTCATCAATTTCAATATCCAACGATAAATATACTGCGCCATTACTTTTTTCTACAAAGCTACCACCCATTTTTTCTTCAAAAAATGAAACTTCCCAAACATTTAATTCTTCGGCAATAATTTTTTCATATTCCGGAAGGAAATGTTTAATTTTGTAAAAAGCGCGACGTAATGGTTGACGAACTTTAATTTTGGCTTCATCGCGAGCAGCAAGCCCTAGTTCCACAACTTGTCTGACAAAATCCATATCTTTGATTAAATCGAGATCAATCAAATCATCATCATACTTTGGCCAATCGGCCAAATGCACTGATTCCAATGTTTTGTTGACGCGAAGGAAAAAACTTTCACCGGCAAAAGGCATAAACGGCGCCATGATTTTGCTGACATTTTCGATAATATAAAGTAAAGTTGCTTCGGCTGAATTTTTATCAATTCCTTCAATTTTAAAACGATCACGACTTCGGCGAACATACCAAGTGGAAAGTTCATCAATAAATTCCAACAAACTTCTGCCGGCTTCAAAGACATGATAATTTTCCAAATCATTGGTTAACTTTTGATTCAATAACTGATATTTGCTGATAATCCATTTGTCGAGAATATTTTCACTTTTGGCGTGAGACGCAATATCCGTTTTGTACATTTCATAAAAATTAACCACATTGCCAAAAAGCATTACCGATTTGCGAAGAACATCGGCCACATCTTTTTCATCAAAATTCTTGGGGTCACCCGGCTGATTGACGGTAAAAAGATGCAAACGCAAAGCGTCGATTCCATATTTGTCGGCAATCATCCATGGATCAACAACATTGCCTTTTGATTTACTCATTTTTTTGCCTTCTTTGTCACGAATATGACCAAGACAAATAACATTTTTGTAAGGTACTCCCTTGTCGAGCATAGTCGAAACGGCCAATAAAGTGTAAAACCAACCGCGCGTTTGATCAATCGCTTCGGAAATATATTCGGCTGGAAATTGAATATTTTTGTCAACCAAATCTTGGTTTTCAAAAGGATAATGATGTTGGGCAAACGGCATGGCTCCGGAATCAAACCAACAATCAAAAACATCCGGCGTTCTTTTCATGGTTCCACCGCAAGAACATTTGTAAGTTAATTCATCGATAAACGGCCGATGAATATCAAATTCATTATTTTTATTTTTTGGTAACGAACCGACTTTTTTTTCTAACTCGGCAAAACTTCCCATAACTTCGGTTTCCTTGCAAGAATCACATTGCCAAATCGGAATTGGTGTTCCCCAATATCGTTGACGACTGATTGACCAATCATTGATATTTTTTAACCATTCACCAAAACGACCTTCCTTGATATGTTCCGGCACCCAATTTATTTGTTTGTTATTTTTGAGAAGTTGATCTTTCTTCGCGGAAACTTTTATAAACCAAGAATCTTTGGCGTAATAAAGTAGCGGAGTATCACAACGCCAACAAAATGGATAATCATGCGCATAAATAAGTTCACCGAACAACAAATTTCTTTCTTTTAAATCAGCGATAATTTCTTTTTCGACTTCTTTGTTTTTGACAAATTTACCGACCCATTTAGTCACCGAATTTTTAAACTTACCGGCTTCATCAACAGTATGCACAAAAGGTAAATTATATTTTTTGCCAAAATTAAAGTCATCTTCACCGTACATAACAGCCGTATGCACAATTCCGGTACCGTCAACGGTTGTCACAAAATCAGCCGTTTCTACAAACCAAGCATCTTTTTCACCAGCATCCAAATATCCAGGGAAAAGCGGTTCATATTTAATTCCCTTTAATTTTTCGCCGGTCATTTCTTCAATAATTTCAAAATCAGATTTTAAAACTTTTTCTAATAAATTTTTGGCGAGAATTAATTTTTCACCATTATACAAAACTTTCGTATAGATAATATCTCCACCAACGGCCAAAGCCACATTACCCGGCAAAGTCCACGGCGTTGTTGTCCAACTTAATAAATAAGTATTCTCTTCATTCTTAACTTTAAACTTCATGAAAACGGAATTTTCTTCAACATTTTTATATCCTTGAGCAACTTCATGACTTGATAAAGCAGTTCCACAACGAGGACATTGTGGCACAACTTTGTAACCGCTATAAAGCAAACCTTTGTTGTTAATTTCCTTCAAAATCCACCACAGAGATTCAATATAATTATTGTCGTAAGTAATATAAGGATTTTCGAGATCCAACCAAAAACCAATGCGCCGAGTTAAATCTTCCCATTCTTTTTTGTATTGCCAAACGCTTTCTTTGCATTTTTCGTTAAAAGCTTCAATACCGTATTTTTCAATATCCGGTTTGCCGGAAATGCCAAGAGCTTTTTCTACTTGTAATTCGACTGGTAATCCGTGCGTGTCCCAGCCGGCTTTGCGTTCAACATGATAACCTTGCATGGTGCGAAAACGACAAATTACATCTTTGAAAGCACGAGCGAGAATATGATGAATTCCCGGACGACCATTAGCCGTTGGCGGCCCTTCAAAAAACACAAAATTTCCTTTTGGTGAATTTTTCGCCAAGGTTTTTTCGAAAATTTTATTCTGGTTCCAAGACTCGATAATTTTTTCTTCGTTGAGTGCAAATTGTGATTTTTCCATATGAGTTAGTTTATAAAGTTTGTAAAGTTTGTAAAGTTTGTAAAGTTTATAAAGTTCATAAAGTAAAAAATAATTAAATTATATAAATATTTTTCTGGTGGACCTGTGCGGGATCGAACCGCAGACCTCTGCAATGTGAATGCAGCGCTCTAACCAGCTGAGCTACAGATCCCCAGATGTTTATTTTTGCGTCAACAATTTTAAGGCAAATAAAACAAAAAAATACTTCTAATTTACGATAAAAGTTTAGCAATAATTACGTTAAAAGTCAAAAAATAAAATTACCAGAATTGTTTTACATTTTCAAACAAAAAAGCCTGATTTCTCAGACCTTTTGTTTTTATTTTTGTCCCCTCTCCCAAAAGGGAGTATCCTATTTTTGTTTTTTCTTTTTTGCTGACTTGATATTTTCTATAATTCTGATAATTTTTGACTTGCCACCATAAATTGTCAACTGATCAAACAAAATCGTCCAAACAGAAACTTGGAATGTGCTCCACCAAGCACCAACGACGACAAACATGGCCAAAACAATGGTTATCAACAAAGACGATGCCAACAGTGCACCAATTTTGATTCCGCTCACCGCAAACAAGAAATACAAAACTAAAAACGGTGAAGACAAAACAAAAGCACCGATAAAGAAAATTATCAAAAAGATAAAATTGACAATGAATAAAATTAACGCCATTTCCAAATTGACAATAATGTGTTTGCGAAACAAATCAAACGCCGAACGCAAAGCCGGAAAAACTTTGCGATTGCGCAAAACCACAAATGAAGTCCCGTAAATGGTGATAAAATAAATAACCATTCCCAAAATAAAAAACAGCAAAAAAGAAACAATATAAATTATCATGTTGACCACGGAACTGGCCGTAATAATCAAAGAAATCAAATACGCCAATAAAATTAGTAAACTGAGCAAAAAGATCTTGGTAAAAAGATTTAACCCAAAGATTCGCCAAAAATGTTCCTTGCCGGAACGCAAAGCGGTTCGCAAATTTACCGGTTTGTTGGTATCAATTTCCAATAATCCAAAAATAAGCGAGCCCTGAGAAATTATACCGATCGCAAACAATAGTGCCAAAACACACAGGATAAACAACATTGAAAAAATAATACTGCCAAACATGGTGGCATCGGCCTGCCAAAGTTGCGCTATTTTTGCAAAACTGATTGTGGAAAAAACTCCGCTAGCCGAATATTCACGCATGGTGTCAAAAATCGTATACCCACTATCAATGTTGCTAAATCCGCGCAACAAAGATTGATAAACACTGCCATTGCCGACAATGGCGGCAAAAAGACCAAAAATCCATAACCATTTATTTTTCCAAGAAACTGCCCATGCTCTTTTGAGTATTTTGCGATAAAAAAATTCCATAAAGTTATTTTATTTTTATTTCAAATTTATTATACCACAATTAAAACAAATAAAAAATAAGTAGTAAGTATATAAGTAGTAAGTATTGCCAAAAAAACTCTAACCGAGCTTACCATGGCATTAACACTTACCACCTACCCCGTCATACGACAGGGCTTTTGCTACTTACCACTTATATTTTTTACCTTATTTCATCAACTCATTAAATTCTTGTTTTTCAATCGTTTCTTTTTCAACCAATGTAGCAACCAATTTGTCCATTTTTTCTTTATTTTCTTTGATTATTTTTTCCGCAGTAGCCACAGCTTCTCTGATTAAAATATCAATTTCGCTGTCAATCAATTCTGCGGTTTTTTCACTATAATTTCTTTTTTCATTAAAATCTCGACCAAGAAAAACCATTTCTTCTTTTTCACCATAAATGCGTGGGGCTAATTTTTCACTCATGCCAAAGCGCGTAATCAAACTGCGCGCCAAATCAGTCGCTCTTTGCAAGTCATTGGAAGATCCGGTGGTAACTTCACCAAAATTCATTTTTTCCGCCACATGTCCGGCCAGCAAAACAGCCAATTCCGCCAAATAATCCGACCGATTGTGCATGTATTTATCGGTTTCCGGCAAATTCATGGTATAACCGGCGGCTCGACCGCGAGAAATAATCGAAACTTTGTGCACGGGATCGGCTTTTGGCAAGATATGCGAAACCAAAGCATGTCCGGATTCATGAACCGCGGTAATTTTCTTTTCGGCCACTGACAAAATATGACTTTTGCGTTCCGGTCCGAGCATTACTTTTTCTATACTTTCAAATAATTCATTTTGTGAAATTTTATTTTTATTACGACGAGCAGACAAAATAGCCGCTTCATTGACCAAATTGGCCAAATCCGCACCGGAGAAACCCGGAGTACGTTCGGCCAAAGCACGCAAATCGACCTCTTTTTCGAGCGGTTTTTTCTTGCTATGCACTTTTAAAATTTCCTCGCGATCATTAATATCCGGCGGATCAAGAATCACCCTACGATCAAAACGGCCCGGTCGCAATAATGCCGGATCAAGAACATCCGGACGATTGGTCGCAGCCATAACAATAACATTGGCATTTGGCTCAAAACCATCCATTTCCACCAAAATCTGATTCAAGGTTTGTTCTCTTTCATCATGCGAACCGCCAAGACCGGCACCACGTTGACGACCGACAGCGTCAATTTCATCAATAAAAATAATACAGGGTGAATTTTTTTTTGCTTTTTGGAAAAGATCGCGAACTCGACTAGCACCAACGCCAACAAACATTTCCACAAACTCCGAACCTGAAATGGAAAAAAACGGGACTCCGGCTTCTCCTGCCACAGCCTTGGCCAACATAGTTTTGCCCGTTCCGGGTGCCCCCATCAACAAAACTCCTTTGGGAATTTTGGCACCCAGCGCAATAAATTTTTTCGGTTCTTTTAAAAATTCCACTATTTCTTTTAATTCTTCTTTGGCTTCTTTCACCCCGGCCACATCATCAAAAGTGATTTTGTCTTTACCGGAATTTTTTATCTGTCTGGCGCCGGATTGACCAAAACTCATAGCTTTGGAATTGGCTCCTTGCACGGAACGGAACATAAACCAGATAAAAACCCCGACCAACAAAACCGGAATTAAAATCGGCAACAACGAACTCATCCAAAAATTAAAACCCGATTCTGTTTTTACTTCTAAACCAACTTTTAATTTTTTGGCATTATCAACGCCATAATCACTCAAAATTTCTCCAACGGTTTGATTGGTTTCTTTGGTCAACTGTTGAATATTTCCGTCCAACAAAGTAAGGGTCAACAAATCTCCCGCAACTTCAATCTTTTGCACTTTTTCCTCATTAATTTCTTGAATCATCTTTGGCAAATCAACAACTTCTACTTTATCATTGGAAATATTATACAAACTAAAAACACTCCCAATAAAAATAAATACCGCAATAAAAATAATAATATTTTTGAATAAACTATTCTTCATAATTTTTAAAACGTACGGGACGAACAATGTTCGTCCCCTACAATATAAATTTATTTTTCTTCAATTGCGGAATCCTTCTCCGCAAAATTTTCTTCAGCTGATTCCTCCGCTTTTTCAACCTCCGTTTCTTTGCTTTCTGGTTTTGGATGATATGCGGAATAACCGGTTCCGGCCGGAATCAAGCGACCGATAATAACATTTTCTTTTAACCCCTGCAAATGATCAATTCTGCCGGTAACCGCCGCATTAATCAAAACCTTGGCTGTCTCTTGGAAAGAAGCGGCGGACAAAAAACTATTGGTTGACAAAGAGATTTTGGAAATTCCCAAGAAAATTTCTTCGGATTGGGCTGGTTTTTCCCCTGGTAAAAGATGGGCATTAGCCGTTTCCAAAGCTGATTTTTCCACAATTTCACCTTCGAGCAAACTGGTATCACCGGAATCAATGATATAAACCCGGCTAAACATTTGACGCGCGATAATTTCAATATGCTTGTCATTCAATTTTTGACCTTGCGAGGAATAAATATATTGAATTTCTTTGAGCACATATTCTTGGACAGCATTGCGCCCGCGCAAACGATACAATTGATTCAATTCAATATGGCCTTCGGTAAGTTGGGTGCCTTTTTCCACGACATCACCCTCTTTGACCCAAAGCACAGTGCCCGGTGGAATCAAATATTCCTTAACTTTTTGCGCATCATTGTAGACTTTCATTTTTTGTCCATCCAAAATAATTTTGCCCAAATAAGTGGCTTTGACCTTTACTTTGTCCGGAGTGATGAACAAAGTATCACCATCTTTGACCAAATCATTATTTGCCACTTTTATTTTTGAACCATCCGGAATATCATATTTATTTTCTTCTAGATCATCGTAAGTTATTTTTAAAACTCTTTGCCCAAAAGAAGTCTTGGCCACAAAAATTCCTTTTGGACCGGAAATAGTTCTGGACTGTTCTTCAATGGAAACAAGCCCGGCGACTTCGGCCAAAAGTGCTCGCTTTTTTGGCGGACGAGCCTCAAAAACTTCTTCCACTCGTGGCAAACCTTGTGTAATGTCTCCGCCTCCGGCCACACCTCCGGTATGAAAAGTTCTCATGGTCAACTGCGTGCCCGGTTCGCCGATTGATTGCGCGGCAATAATACCAACGGCCGTGCCTGTTTCCACCGGTTTGTTGTATGCCAAATCAAAACCATAACATTTCTTGCAAACACCGTGAATCAATTTGCAAGTCAAAAGTGAACGAATTCTAATTTGTTTGATATTGGCTTTTTCCATTTTGCGAGCCAATTCTTCGGTAATTAAACCTCCGGCAAGAACAAAGACTTCTCCCGTATCCAAATCTTTAACTTC
>JBAYHA010000008.1:0-25559 GCA_041666425.1 Patescibacteria group bacterium | reverse complement strand
TTTTTTTGGTTGAAAAGCGTAAAAACTTTTTTCACTGAATTCTTTTTGCAAATAGTTTTGCAAACCGGACAAATCTTTGATATCAAAAATAAAATCAAAACGTTTGGCAAATCTTTTTTTGTCATCTTCAAGCACACAACCGGTCAATAAAATTTTTAACCCGTTTGTTTCTTTTTTGGCAATCCAATGTTTGGCCATGCCCCAAATACGATCAATTCCAGCCTGTCTGATCGAACAAGCATTAACCACAATAATATCGCAATCATCAACAACGCTTTCTTGCAAACCAAAACTTTCCAAAACAGTCGCAAGGCGCAAGGAATCATTATGGTTCATTTGACAACCAAAAGTGATTATGTGAAATTTGTTCATAAATACCTTTTTCGTTTATTAAAATTTAGCAAATTTTCGCCAAAATTGCAATAGCCTTGGATTTTTCTTTTTCTATTTGTTTTGCTATAATATACGGGTAAAATAAACCTATGTTAATCAAATTTTACGAATTTCTCGAAAAAATCAAAAACTCGCCAGTCTGGCGCCGACCTTTTTTGCTGTGGCCAATTATCGCCACATTAGTATTAAATATCGGCGATTGGCTATTAATTTATTTCAAATTCTATCCATTGGTAAAAAATCTTCCAGAAAATCAATCCTCCATTCCGCTACACTATAATATTTATCTCGGAATTGACCTTTTTGGACCATGGACATTGATCTTACTGGTTCCTCTTTTGGGATTACTGATTGCCATCGTTAACTCTCTTCTGGCTGTTTTACTTTATAACAAAAAAGAAATTATTTCCTATTTCTTAATTTTCTCCACAATAATAATACAAATTTTATTTATCATCTCAACCTTTTTAACAATACTTATAAACATTTAATATTTTATGGAAACAGCCATTGCTTTCAAAATCGCCAGCTTATCAATTTTGTCATTTTTGTTAGCACTTATTTTTCAGCCGATAATGACCTACTTTTTGCACAAATACAAAATGGGCAAACAGATTCGCGAAGCCAAAGACGCGCCAATATTCGCCTCAATGCACGAAAGTAAAAAAGGCACGCCAACCATGGGCGGATTGATGATTTGGCTCCCTGTTGTGTTTCTCGCCATTGTCTTTTTTTTAATTGAAAAATTTTTTCCAAACACGTTAACCGGCAAATTGGATTTTCTGACCAGAGAACAAACCCTTCTTCCGCTTGGCGCTTTGATCCTATCCGCACTTATCGGACTTCTTGACGATTATCTCGGTATCAAAAAAATCGGTCCCAAGGGCGGTGGACTTTCCATGAAACATCGGCTGGGTTTATACACACTTATCGCCATTGTTTGCGCACTATGGTTTTATTTCAAACTTGATTGGGACGTTGTCCATATTCCATTTGTTGGAAATTTCGAATTCGGCTTTTGGTATTTACCATTTTTTATATTTGTTATTGTAGCCTCGGCTTTTTCGGTCAATGAAACAGATGGATTAGACGGTTTGGCCGGAGGGACTATGGCCTCTGCCTTCGCCACACTTGGAGCAATTTCATTTTTACAGGGAAAGTTCGATTTGGCCGTTTTTTGCGGAGCAATCATGGGCGCCTTGATCGCCTTTCTCTGGTTCAATATTAATCCGGCCAAATTTTTTATGGGCGATACGGGCGCCATGAGTTTGGGGGTAACTATTGGCATTATTGCCATGTTAACCAACACCGCTTTTCTCTTACCGATTTTCGGATTGATTTTTGTCATTGAATCTCTATCCGTTATTATCCAAATCACTTCAAAAAAGATTCGTCACAAAAAACTTTTTCTTTCCGCGCCAATCCATCATCATTTACAAGCGATTGGCTGGAGTGAACCTAGAATTGTTATGCGCTTTTGGTTGGTTTCTTCAATTTTTTCAGTCATCGGTTTAATCATTTTTATTCTTGATAAGGGATGGTATTAATTATATCAACTGACCAACTGATCAACAGACCAAAAGAACAATTCAAAAACTGACAAACAACTAAACGCATATAAGAAAAATAAACTGCTTTTAAATACTCGATATGCCGCAAAAAAAATTTCCCGATTTTAAAAACAAAAAAGTTTTAATATTTGGACTTGGACTTCTGGGACGAGGAGTCAAAGATGCAATTTTTTTTGCAGAAAAAGGAGCTCAAGTCATAGTAACTGATTTGAAAACCGCCGAACAACTAAAAAACTCAGTTGATCAGTTAAAAAAATATTCCAATGTCGAATTTTCTCTCGGCGGACACAAAAACGAAGATATTCTCTGGGCTGACTTGATTATTCGCAACGCCGGCGTGCCAAAAAATTCACCTTTTATAAAATTAGCAATAAAAAATAAAATCTCAGTGGACATGGATGAATCTCTTTTTGCCGAATATTGCCCTTGCCCGATTATTGGAATAACCGGCACTCGTGGCAAAAGCACAACCACCGTCATCATTCACAAGATTTTGCACGATTATTTTACAAACAAAGGCAAGCAAATTTTTTTGGCTGGCAATCTTCTAGGCGAAGCCACCTTGCCGTTAATTGACCAAGTGACGGCTGACGACCTTGTTGTTCTGGAACTTTCTTCTTGGCAATTACAAGGTTTTGGCGCCAAAAAAATCAGCCCGCATATCGCGGTTTTTACCAATATTTTTCCCGATCATCTCAACTACTACAAGACCATGCGGGAATACATCAATGACAAAAAATTCATTTTTCAATTCCAATCAAAAAAAGATTTTTGCATAATCAATATAGACAACAATTACACAAAAAAAATAATCCCCGAAATACCCAGCAACGTTGTTACTTTTTCCGGCAAAAGCATTCCTCAAGATTGGCCAATAAAATTACGAGGACAACATAATTTGGAAAACATTTCCTCTGCCATCGCGGTAGCACAAATTTTAAAAATTCCCGATGAACAAACAAAAAAATCAGTTTGCGAATTTAACGGATTAGAACATCGATTGGAATTTGTTGACAAAATAAATGACATCGAATTTATCAATGACACGACTTCAACCACGCCAATCGCCGGAATAATCGCACTTGATTCAATAAAAAAACCGATTATTCTTATTGCCGGAGGAGCAACCAAAAATTTAAATCTTTCCCCCTTTGCCAAAACAATCGCCAAAAAAACCAAGGCTGTGCTTCTTTTGAACGGAACCGCCACGGACGAATTAGAAAAAAAAATTACCAAAAACAAAGGTAAGCATTTAATCGTCGGCCGTTTTGACAATTTTGCCGAAGCAGTAAAAAGAGCCTATGATTTAAGTTTACCCGGTGATGTAGTTTTACTTTCGCCCGGTTGCGCCAGCTTTGGCATGTTTATCAATGAATTTGATCGAGGAAATCAATTCAAAAAACTGGTACGAGAATTAAAACCATGAAACTTTTTGCTAATCAATCACCCACAACCAAGCCAGACTATTTTTTTCTGGGAAGTTTTAGCGTGCTTGTACTGCTTGGACTAATTATTCTTTCTTCAGCCGGCACAGCGATTGGTTTGCAAAAGTTTAACGATAGTTATCATTTTGTTAAACATCAATTTTTTTACGGTTTTTTACCGGGTATTTTTTTATTTTTACTTTGCTACAAAATAAATTACCATTTCTGGAAAAAATTAATGATCCCCTCACTATTTTTTTCCATTTTTTTATTACTGCTTGTTTTTATTCCGGGGATCGGCGCCGAATTCGGAACAGCCAAAAGCTGGATTCATATTTTTGGATTCAGTTTTCAACCGGCGGAAATTGTCAAACTTTCTTTTCTTGTCTATCTTTCCGCATGGCTGGAAAAACGCGGACAAACAGGGGTCAAGGATCTTTATTACGGTTTTCTTCCATTTGTTTTTTTACTTGGATTAATCTCCATTTTGATGCTTCTGCAGCCTGACATGGGAACACTTTCCGTAATTATTTTTATGTGTTTAGCGGTATTTTTTTATTCCGGCGCAAGATTCAAACATGTTTTCTTTTTGCTTTGCGCCGGAGTCGCGTCCATTTATCTAATGATTATCAAATCACCTTACCGCGCCGCACGATTAACCACTTTTTTGCATCCGGAATTAGATCCGCAAGGTATTGGTTATCATATCAATCAAGCTTTTCTCGCCATCGGTTCCGGTGGAATTATTGGACTTGGTTTTGGCCACAGTCGCCAAAAACATCTCTACCTGCCAGAAGTTACCGGCGATTCAATTTTTGCTATTTTTGCAGAAGAAATGGGTTTTATCTTTTCCACATTATTAATTCTATTATTCATCTTCTTTATCTACAAGGGTTTAAAAATCGCCCAAAAAGCGCCTGATCTTTTTGGCAAATTACTGGCTACTGGCATTATCTCATGGATCGGTTTTCAAACTTTTTTTAATATTTCTTCCATGGTTGGACTTTCACCGATGACCGGAATTCCACTTCCATTTATCAGTTACGGTGGAACGGCTCTGGCCATTCTCATGGGCGCCTGCGGAATTATCGGCAACATTTCAAAAAATACTGAAAAAATTTAACAAAAAAAATCGGTAATTGTTACCGATTTTAAATTTGTTTAACAAGGAACGGCTACATTATTAACCAGAATTGTTGGCTTAATTTCACCTTTTTTCAATTGAACTGGCATCAAACCATCTTTTCTTGGATATTTATCTTGTCTTTCTTTCACAAACTGATTATAATCATCAATCTGTTTTGAAATATCCTCATTCCTATTCAAATATTCCTGCATAATCCTCAACTTTTCGTAAGTCACCGGTTCCGAATTTTCTCCAAACCATTCTTCGCCCCAATCAGGTTCATAAATAAAGTTCGTAAAACCGAGTTTTTTTGAACTTTTGGCAAAATCATACGCAAAGTCAAATTTTCTCAAAGAAAAAATCCTGCATGCCCAGCCAAGATTATCATATATATCCAACAGCCGACGATTTTTTTTATCGCGAACGATCAACCTCGTTTGTGGATGATAACCAAAAACATCCAAAGACACATCCGCCAAGCGAAAGCTCAACTTTACTTCCATAATATAGTACATGCTATTTCCGCAAGAAACAGCACACGGACAAAAACTTACTTTTGGTTTAAAAAGTTTAGCAACTATTTTTTGAGCATCATTTTCAACTTTTCTAGAATCATTCATGTCATCGTAAACCAAAGAAATTTCAACTTGCCCATTTTCCAAAACAAACACATTAATATCTGGTTTGTAATAAGGTGAAGCAACCTCCAACTCAATCTGCAAATCATTTTGCATCTCCACCGGCAAATAACTCAAATATCTCTCATAAATTTCAGTCATTCCATTTTTAAGCAAAAGTGAACGAAGCAACTCATTATTTTTAAAAGAGATATACAAATCCAAACCAGAAGACTTAACAAACGGTCCCGACATTTTCGCTAAAATAAATTTTTTCAAGAAATTCATTGGCCACCTCCATAAAAAATGGCACTGTCAAAGAACGTTTAAATTTACCAAGATAATAATAAAATGTCAAATAAAAAAAGCCAACGTGATTGGCTTTTAATTTTTTTATTTAGAATTAGCCCTTTCTTTTGCTTCAACCTTTTTGGCTATTCCACCAAGCATCTCCATCGTCATAGAATTTAATTTCCGAGAAAGTCCCCTATTTCGACAAGAAACTTTGGCCAAAACTTCTTGACATTTGTCGGATCCGCAACAACAAACAAAATTAACAACTGTCCCAAAAGGAGAACCAGCGTTTATCCCAACCCGTTTTTGCAATATTGGTAAATTTTCCGGTAATTCTTTGCCACAAACATAACAGCGATCAAGACTTTTATCAAAAATCGGTTGACCATCATTGACCGTCAAAAAATGCTGACCGATTCGAGCTTCGGCAAAATGATCGGTAGCCACTTTTTCATTATACATTTTTACTGCTTCAACCAATTTTTCGACATTATCCGCCTGATGAAACACCGCTCTTAAATTCTGCCACTTTGCCGGCTCGGGATTCAATGTTTTTTTTATTTTCGCAAATTTTAAATTACCTTTTTTAATACCAGGACTTCCTCTCCACGAAGTAAAGACTTCCCAATCGTTAATATTTTCACCACGACAGACAATATTAATCGACAAATGTTTCAACCTCTCGGCCGCAGATTTGGCCAAGTCATAAACACCATCAAAATACTTTTGCATTCGCAAAGATATTTCTATTGAATTATCACTCTGTCTCATTTCGGCAATTTCATCATCAAAATTAGTGTTTAATCTGGCCTGTTCAGAAAAAGAATCCTTGTCCAAGCATCGGCTCTTTTTAAAATAAAACATTTTTAATTTATTACTATCAATCGGCAGAGCAGCTATTATGTTCCAATCAATATTTTTTCTGTCAACCGTTAAGGCTATGGACTTGTACGCAGGATGAAATTCCTCTGCAACCAAATTTAATTGGGTCAAAGTTATCGATTCCAGCCCAAAAAACTTTTTGAGACAATCCAAAAAAACACTTTTCATGGCTTCGTCAGGCAGTGGCAATCGTTCGGTATTAAAATTCATCTGCAAATGATATTGCTCGCGATCAAGCGGCGTAATTTTAAATGAAATACCACAAAAAATCGCACCAAAAGAAAATTGCAGGTAACAATCTTTCAATGCCGGATCAGCAAGCAAAAATCCAATGGCTTCTTTGGTACTTTTGTTCAATTTAATTTTTTTGAGCATGAGTGGAACATCCTCACCGCGAATCGCAAAATCCCAATTAAAATTAATTTCATAAAATCCTTTATATGCCAAAAGAACAAGTGCTCTTAGAACCAAAAAAATCATGAACGGCCAAACAAGAGCCATATCGAAAAAAAATACCGCAGCCGAGCCAATCAACAAAATCGACAAAAAATTCAATAAACCTATTTGCCATTTTTTTTGATATTTTCCCACAAGACGATTAATAATCGTTTTGTCAAAAAAATATATTGTAAAAACAAGCAAACCATTAATCAAAATCATCAATAACCAATTTGGCATGATCGCACCTCCCTAAAATGTCAACGAACTTAACGAAATAGCATGTTATCAACAAAATGTTTCTTTGTCAATGAAATTTTCTGAATTGTTAAAGGGATATTAAAATGTCATACCTAAGAAAGAAAATAGAAATGTCATACTTGGGCTGTTTTGTCAGTCTTTTTACCCAGCTACTAAAATCCAAGGTTGTTTTTTTCTATTGGCATATTCACGGTTTTTGGTTATCGGTTTTGCATTTAAATATTTGTTTCTTAAACAAAAATATACTTGACCATCTAACCGTTCTTCAACAATAACTTCATCTCTTTTACAAATTGTGACCGGTTGTTTTTCCAGTAATTGGTACCATTGGTTGTTAAAGCTAATGGTAAAATCATTTTGAATAATTCTTTTAGTTTGTCTTGAAAAAATACTAGGCAATCTTTTCTTTTCTTTTTCTGTTAACGATTTATGTAGATTTGTCGAATTTCTCGGCAGGACACCAAACCGATCATTAAAATTTGGCAAGAATTCTGTAACCAAAAATTCATTAGCTGTTTTCATGTCAGAAATATTTTTTAACCGAAGTTCCTTAATGAGTCTGTCCTGCAAAGTATGAAATAATTTTTCGACTCTGCCTTTTGCTTGCGGACTATTCGCAAAAATTGGTTCAATACAAAGGTCTGACATTGCTCTTTGAAATTGCGTCTTTAAGTCATGGTTGTTTATTGCCACCTGCTGAGTCATTTTGTAAGTCGAAAACTTATCCAAGTATATGCTTGTCGGTTTGCCCATTTTTAGCAAATATTCATACCAAAAAGAGAATACAGGGAAGACACCTTCATCTTTGTCAAAACAAGCATAAACGACCTTCCCAGTAGCATCATCAATAGCTGCCAACAAACAACATTTTTCAGCTCTTCCTTCAAACCATCTTCCTTCAAACCAATATTCATAAGAACCGTCGAACTGAATGAGCTCTCCATAATTGGCTCGCCGTAATCGCCAAGAACGATGTTGGGGAACGATACCTTTTCTTTTTCGTCGTGGCGTCCATAAATTTTCCTCTATCATAATCTCTTTAATTGTTTTGACATTTCTTTTAATTTGATGAATCTCAAAAAGTTTTTCCGTTGCCAAAGTTGGGCCAAAATCCGAGTAGTGTTCTTTTAATAATGATTTTATTAATTCTCGTTCTTCATCGGCAAGACGGTTATGTCCAATTTTACCACGACTAGCATGAGCAACACTCTTTTGCCCAAGTATTAAAACCTTAACTTTCAACCTTTTGACTTGTCTGACCGATAAGTCTAATAATTGTGCTGCTTGTGTGCCATTAATTTGTTTTCTTATTAAACGATTGACAATATCCAGTTTTTTTAACTCTTGATTGCTTAAAGAAACAGTCAGTTTCATAGTGTTTGCGTTTTAAAAATTACGCAAACACATTAGCACAACTATGACATTTTAATTTGCCGTCAGGTATGACATTTTAACTTCCGTTTGACATGAAATTTTCTGAAAAATAAAAAACCCTGTCATCCGACCCTATCATGCGATAGGGTTTCCCGACAGGGCTCGCCATGTCATTCGACATGGTGCGCACGGTTATTGAACCGAGCTTTTAATTTACTAACATTTATCCTTTGTTCCAGCCAAAATTTTCTTGCAACGAGGATCATGACAATTATCAGAAAATTTTCCAGAAATAACAAAAGCGTCTTTGCAAACATGACCATTGCCATTTGCTTTTTTTACAATTTTTCCATCATCCAGTACTTTTAAATAATAATCAGTTATCTCGCCATTTGCCAAATTTGCATTCATAATCTGATTATTATGATTAAAAATAATCATCCTTCGTACACTTTGCTGTTTCTCTTCTTCTGACTTTTTTAACTTTGGAAAAGGATTTGTTTTTGAAACATATTCCCAATCACAAAAAAGCTGCATAATTTCAGGAACAGAAATTATTTCTTTTTCATTTTTAACTGGTTTATTTTTTTGATAATGCCAATTTTCCACCACCACAAAAGGCTTTTCTCCTGTCTCGCCCCATCTTTCCACATTCTCACCATTTTCATATTGAAACTCAAAACACATTTTAAAAACAATATTCACACAATAATTAGGACTGAATGAATTATAGAATTCTCGAGCCAAATTGTATTGTTCAATTGCATTTCCTTTTGTAAGGACAAAAAGAGCTTCAATAAAATTATCTTTAGCAGTGATTTGAATTCCTTCATAATCAACACACAATAAACATTTATCCTTAATTGGAAAATGAACTGCGTTTGGAAAAAAAACCACATCCTTTTTTCGAAGAATCACGTTAGTTGAATCTTCTCGACTTAATCTTTCGTAATCATCAATATTCATGCCCAATGTCGCCAAATGCTTTTTGACAAAATCAACAAATTGCTCTCGTTGCTTCTCTTTTACAACTTTTGAATTAATTTTTGTTGGACTACTAAACCCAGTTGCGCTAATTTCCATTTCATTATAAAAAGAAACTGAGGCGGAAAAGTTTTGATTCTTATTTATTTGTGAAAATTGAATCGAGGAACAATCCGGTTTGTGTATAGCAAAAAAACCAATCATCTTTTGCCAAAATTCATTGGGCATAAATCTGGCCGCTTGTTCAAAATCAATTTTTCCAAAAATTTTCCACGAACCATCTCTTTTTGCATGCCAAGTAAATTTATAAGTAACTTGATTGAACTTTGGTTTTAAAATAAAATAAAAAATGGGCAAGAAGATGTTACCAAGAACAAAAAATCTACTTATAAAAAACCAGTCAATTTCTTTTTTGTTAATAAAGGTCGGGTCAATAAATCCAAACAACACCAAATACATCAAAAACATAACATAACCAGAGATAACACTTTTACGAAATTGATTGTATTGCGAATCCCAATGAGGCTCAAAAAAGTTGTTAACTTTTTTTGTAAAATAGAATAATGAAATAGTCCAAATTATTACCACAATAAAAAAAACGAAATACTGTTCCATCTTGGCCTCCTTATAAAAATGCCATAAAATGTCAACGAACCTAAGGAAATTGCAGTTTACCAATAGGCTAACAAAAAGTCAATAAAAACAAAAAGATGTCGTGGTTCGACCGTGCTCTGCCATAGTGGCTACGCGACGGCGAGGAGGCTCACCATGACATCTTTTATTTTATGCAAATATTTGATTTTTTGAAAAATAATTTATGGAGCCATTTTACGAAGTTTATCAATAATAATTTTTAATGATTTGATAAAAGGCAGAACTTCATTTTCGTTATTGAAACGACCAAGCGAAACACGCACACTTCCATGCGCCCATTCTGCGGGGCGGCCCATGGCCGTAAGGACATGCGAAGGTTCGAGCGAGCCTGACGAGCAGGCCGACCCGGTGGAGATGGCAATGCCATCCATGTCGAGAAGCATGAGAATGCTTTCGCCTTCGGCGTTAAGAAAACTGATATTCAAAATATTTGGTAATTGCTTTTCGGGAATTCCGTTGAATTTATAATTTTCAAAATTTTCCAATTCTTTAATTAATTTATCTTTAATTGATTTTAATTTTTGAATTTCTTTTTTTTGCTCAATGGAAATTATTTCAAGCGCTTTCGCCAAAGCAACAATTCCCGGCACATTATTTGTTCCAGCACGCAAACCGTATTCTTGATGTCCGCCAAAAGTGATCGGTTTGATTTTTACACCTCCGCGAATATATAATGCTCCGATTCCTTTTGGTGCATAAATTTTGTGTCCGGAAATGGTCATTAAATCAACGCCAAGATATTCCACATTCATCGGCAAATAATTGACGGCTTGCACCGCATCAGTATGCAAATAAATCGGCAAATTATCCTTGGTTCTTTTGCTTCTTTCTTCTTTTACCAATTCAGAAATTTCTTTGACCGGTTGAATAGAGCCCACTTCATTGTTAGCATACATCACGGAAATTAAAACCGTATTATCTTTTATTTTCTTTTTTAATTCAGCAATTTTCAAAACACCATTTTCATCAACCCCGACATAATCAACCTCAATTCCCCGTTTTTTCATTTCCGCAAAAGTTTCGAGGACAGCCGGATGTTCAATTTTACTGGTAATGATATGAATTTTTTGTTTTTGTGAAACAAAATAATTCACGACGCCTTGAATCGCCAAGTTATTGCTTTCCGTGGCTCCGGAAGTAAAAATTATTTCTTGTTTTCGCGCACCAAAAAATTCCGCGATTTTATTGCGCGCTTCATCCACGGCACTCTGAGCATTTTGGCCAAAAGAATGAATCGATCCGGCATTACCGAATTCATCATTCAAATATGGCAACATTGCTTCGAGAACGCGTGAATCAACTTTGGTTGTCGCCGCATTATCAAAATAAATTGATTTCATATTACTAAGTTTATAAAGTTTTTTACTACTAATCTACGAATAAATACTCTTCGAATGCTACTAATCTGCAAATAATTAAGCTTCTAATGCTACTAATACTACGAATACGAAACTACGAAATACTACGAACCCACGAAATCAAATTGTTCCTTGCTCATTGTTCATTGTTCCTTTGCTTGCCCTTCCGTAGCTCGCAGAGCGAAGGAGGGCTCAGTTGACTTTTAAACCGCGACCACTTCCTTAACTTCTGGAATTTCTTTTTTTATAACTGCTTCAACATTTCTTTTTAATGTAATTGTAGACATTGGACAATGAGAACAAGCGCCTTTTAATTTTACTTTGACCACATTGTCTTCAGTGATTTCCACCAACTCAATATCGCCACCGTCGGCTTGCAAAAACGGTCTGATTTTTTCAATTAATTTTTTGACATTTTCATGCATAAAATAGTTTATAAAGTTACTTACTACGAATCTACTAATAATTAAGCTGCGAATACTACGAATCTTCAAATAATTAAGCTACGAATGCTACTAATGCTACTAATACTACCAATAAATTACTATTCTTTTGTTCTGGCGCCTGCCCTGAGCGACTGAAAGGAGTCGAAGGGTTCTTTTGCTCTGTTGCTCTGTTGCTCTGTTGCTCTGTTGCTCTGTTGCTCTGTTGCTCTGTTGCTCTGTTGGTCTGTTGGTCAGTTGGTCGGTTGATCAGTTGATCAGTTGATCAGTTGTTCCGGTATTCCTCAATCGCCTTCTTCAATCCTTCTTGCGCCAAAATTGAACAATGCAATTTGATCGGTGGAACTTCGCCAAAAACGGCAACAATATCTTCCTTGGAAATTTTCATGGCTTCATCCAAAGTCTTGCCGATTGCCAAATCAGTCAACGCCGAACTGGCGGCAATGGCCGCAGCGCAACCCAATGTTTCAAACTTAACATCTTCAAGAATTTCTTCGCCCCTGTCATTTTTCTTAACTTTTATATAAATTTTCATGATATCACCGCACTTGATATTACCAACTTCACCAATACCATCAGCGTCATTGATTTGACCTTGATTGTGCGGATTGGCAAAATGATTCATTAACTCTTTTGTGTATTGCATATTAATAGTTTGTAAAGTTATCACGAAGTGATCCCTTCGGGAAAAGTTTATAAAGTTCATAAAGTTAAATGTTTTGTCATCCCGACCAAGTGAAACGCATGGAGGGATCTCAAAACATTTATCACCAATTTGAGATCCTTCCCCTCGACTCTGCTCGGGGCAGGCTATTACGCTCAGGATGACAAATTGGTGTTTTCTACAATTCTTATTTCAAAATTTCCTTTAACTTAATTTTTTGCAAAGTTATTCTGATTTGCTTATTTAATTTTTCCCAAACCGGCAAGACTTTGCAATCCAAACAATGACAAGTTTTTGGGCGAAGCAAACAATTGGCCGGTAAAACAGAACCTTCGAGCGCTTCCAAAACTTCCAAAACAGAAATTTTGCTCGCCGACCGAGCCAAACGATAACCACCAAGATTACCTTTTTCGGAAATCACAATATCCGCCTTTTTTAAAACCGCAAAAAGTCGTTCCAGATAAGCCAAAGACAAACCCTCTTCTCTGGCAATTTTGGCGAGAGAAACGCTAATTTTGCCTTTTTTGTCCAAATTCGACAAAGCTCTCAACCCATATTCAGATTTTGTGGAAAATTTCATATAACCAACTATTTTAGTGTGTATTAAGATTATAAGCCGATTTAAAAACATTGTCAAATAAAAAAGTCGATGGATTTTCCACCGACTCTGCATTATTTATTCAACAACATTCAATACTCGACCATACAAACTTCTCTTGAAAGCGTCGAGTGATTTTCCCTTATAAATGATGTCAATCGCTTTGGCAAAATAGGCGCTAACATCAACCACGACAATTTTTGGACACGCAAGCAATTTATCTTTATCAACAGGAACGGTATTGGCTACAATAATTTTTTCAATAATTGGAGACTCTTGCATTTTAATTAATTTTTGCATTGAACTAAAAACGCCATGAGTCGGAACTTCTATAACAGAAACGGCACCTTTTTCAATTAAAAATTCAGCTGATTCAATCAATGTACCCCCGGTACCAATCTCATCATCAAAAATAATCGCTCGACGACCACGAACATATTCCTCACCCATCAAATTTTCCGGTTTGGCCTCTTCGTTATCCGAATATCTTCTTTTGTCAATAATCGCCATTTTTAATTTTAAATTTGTCGCCATAGGCCCGGCATGTTTGGCTTCGTTGGCGTCAGGTGCGACAACAACAAATTGACCATTGCCCAAATCATAATTTTCTTTTAAATAACGCCCCATTATCGGTTTGCTTTTTAACACATCAACTTTGGTTTGTTTTTCATCAAAATATCCATGAATCTGCGCAAAGTGAGGATCCATCAAAAGAACACCCGAAGCTCCCGCCAAAGTTAATATTTCCGCAATCAATTTGGCCCCGATGCAAACTCGCGGATGATCTTTTTTGTCGCTTCTAATATAAGGCATGTAAGGCAAAACCGCCGTCACTTTGGCACCCGAAGTTACCAATGCATTGATCAAGAAAAAAAGTTCCATCAATTGGTCATTAACACCAAGTTCCTGACCAAAAACATCTTGCCCGTTTTTGCATTTGGCAATAAGAGACCGACTTTGTGACTGCGTTTGAATTACAAAACAGTGATAATCTCTGACGTTTTCTTTGATGTCAACCAAAACATTTTGATTGGACAACCAAGTAATCTGTTTGCCTTTGGAATCCTTCTTACATGGTTCGCTAAGCGGCAAATTTAAATGAGCGGCCACTTTTCTGGCAAAATCAAGATGTGAATTTCCGGCAAAAAGCTTCATTCCTTTCATCTTTTTCCTCCCCTAAGTTGTAAAGAACAAACCAATCCATAAGTATTCAGTTGTGAGTGGTGAGTCTTTGTCATTTCGGGCGAATGAATGAGTTGCTTGCCCTGTCGAGACCATATCGCATGATATGGTCGAATGATAGGGAGAAATCTTTTCTAATTATTCACAACTCACTACTCATTTAAAATCAAAAATCTCTTGATCCCTGTTTTCATCAACTCCTCCTTTTCGTCATCGCTCAAAACAGCCTCATCATATGGCCGAAAAATTTCTCCATTTTCAAGAATCGGCAAATCATGAATTGCTTCAATTAATTTTTCTTTTTTATATCGAAAATTTTCTCCATGTTTAGTCCCAACATCATTGGTATAAAAATATTTTTCATCAAAACCCCTGATAATTAAAAAATGGTAAAGCGGTCCTTCATTACTGTAAAACTTATTTCCAAGCATTCTTCCGGCAAACGGCGCAATCACCACTTTGTTTTCTTTTAATGCTGTTTCAATTTTTTCAATCGTCACTTCAGCAACTATTTTGGTATTTAATTGAAAATAATCTTGTGCCAAAATTTTTATTTCTTCAACCGAATTATCGGTATATGACGGCAAATTGATTTTTTCATATTCCACCAAACTTTTTATTTCTTGATCCATTATTTCCAAATCCAATTTTTCATTTTTTAAAAATTTGACTGCGCCAATCAAAGAAGCTTCCTCGCAGGCTTCTTGATAAGGCATCCCCCAATCGCCGGTCGGCGCTTGTGAAACAAAAATTATCGGCAAATCAATCATGCTTTTTTTGATCTCTTCTACCGGAGCTATTCTTTCAATAACTTCCTCTTCAAAAATTTGCCGATCCGAAATTTGACCATCAATTTTTAAAACTTCATTGTCAACAAACTCATCATTTTTTGGCGACAAATCACTCGCCGAACAACCGGCAAGAAAGAAAACCATTAAAATAAAAAGAAATACTTTGTTCATAACTATTTGCAATATACCTCAATTAAGCAAAATTTTCAACTAATTTAGACAAAAATATCATCTTGACAACCGGATAAAAATAATATAAACTATTCATATCGTTAATTTGTAATAAATTTAGAGAATCTAATATGTCACACAAAAAAGCGGGCGGTTCCACCAGTAATGGCCGCGATTCCGTTGCCAAGAGATTAGGTGTAAAAAAATACGCAGGCGAAACAATCAAAGCCGGCAACATCCTTGTCCGCCAAAGAGGTAGCAAATTTGTTCCGGGCATCAATGTTATGAAAGGCGTTGACGATACTTTGTTTGCCACCGCTCCCGGCATTTTATCTTTTCGCAACAAAAGAGTAAAAAGATTCACCGGCAAAATCGAAACCCGAATTTATGTTGACGTTACGACAAAAAAAGTCGTTCCGCCAAAAGAAAAATTGCAAAAGACAAATTCCCAAAAAAAAGTTGCCAAGAAAAAATAAATTCAAATAAAAATCTATTTTGAGATCTCTCCACTTCGGTCGAGATGACAAAATAGATTTTTTTTATTTTCAAAATTTTATACCGACCATTTTTAATTAATCAAAAGAAAAAACCGCCGATAAGTTTATCGACGGTTATTTTTTTAAATTAAAAAACTAATCAAAACAATTATAGGCAAACCACAATTCTCCCTCACCACCCCAATCAACCAATCCGGGATAATAGTAAGCGAAATCATGATCGCACTGCACCACCGCCAAATTGGGATCATAACCAAACCATTCTTTTGGGAAAATCGTCGCGCAATTGAAATCAATCCACGCTCCACCTCGCTGGCAAATAGTCGCCCAATCCACGGAAAAAACAGCCGATGGAGTTCCCTTGGCTTCGCCAAAAGAACCATACCACGCATAAGCACGATAACCACTCGGACAAGTAATAGTACAATTTAAAAATTCTTCTTCCGAAACATCTTGCCCCGGAGATTGTTGATTTTGGCATTGACCAGCTGAACAAATCTGATTGCTCCCGCACAAAACTCCTTCATCAATCAAGCCGTCGCAATCATCATCAACATTGTTGCAAATTTCCATTTCCGGCTGACAAAAATCGCAATTTAAATTTTCATCAACCTGTCCATCACAATCGTTGTCCAAGTTATCGCAAACTTCTTCAGGCGCCAAACCACAAGTCCCACACGCATTTTTGACATCTTCATCGATCAAACCATCACAGTCATCATCAACACCATTACAAATTTCTGTCGGCACGACAGGATCGCAATTACCACAGTTGTTTTTTACTTCCTCATCAATCTGCCCGTCGCAATCATTATCAATTTCATCGCAAAATTCAATTGCGCCGGGATTGGTCGTGCCGGAAGCATCATCACAATCATCGAGCAGAGCATTATAACCATCGCCATCTTGATCAATAAAATCTTCCTCAACAACAACGCCACCACCGGAAATATTTTCCTTCAAACAAACCGTGGTTTCACTTTCAATAATCAACGATCCGAAATTTTGAAAACTTTCAAAAAATTGCTCCGCTCCGGCCAATAACAACGGGTACTTGGAATAACCCAAATCTTGAAAGGCCTCGCCTGTTTCAAACCCGCGCAATTCTCCATTATTGGTAGCCACAAAAACCACACCGGCACCAAAACCGGCTACCGCAAAAGTCGGCTTGACCAACGTGCCATCACGCAAATACAACGTCCCACCATAAACGCATTTATCAAAATATTTCGTTTGCGCGTTTGACAAGGACAAAGACTCGACAAATTCATTTTGTTGCCAACTATGAAAAGCCAACTCACTGCTAAAATCATAATAAGCACAACTGGTTGAATTATAAGAACTTTTTTCCATCAAATAAAAAACTTCGGCCACGGAAAAAAATTCTCGATACGGTTGCCAATCAATCGACCAGGAATTTTCATAACACTGAAATTCCTCGGTAGAAATAAAAACCACCTTGTTCGAGTCAAAATCATGCGCATGAAAAACGGCTTCATTTAAAATGTAATGAATCTTGCCGTCAATAATCTGATATTGTTCTTGTCTACCGGAAATTTGCACCAAGGCTCCATTCGGATGCCAAGTAGTTTCACTAACATCAACCAGAACACTGGCATAATTGGAAGTCGCCCATGATTTTAAAAACTGTTCTTGCGAATACCGATTGTAAGCGCCAGCGGTTTTTCCCGGATCGTGAACGATTATCTCATCATCATCCATCCCCACGACCAACATAAAATGACCGTCTTCACTTTCATCCATATTGATGGTAACCGCCACGATCACCGGATTTTTCTTTTGCAATTTATCTTTTAAATACAGCAAATCTTTTTCTTGATTAAAAACTACCGGACCAAGAAAAAAATATCCGCTCAAGACACTTTGCAAAGAACTCACATTGGTGGCATTGCCATCATAATAAACAGCTCCCTCAATCAATTGCGGATGAATATAACCCTTCTCGTAAAGCCAATCATCCAAAGCGATTATATCATCGCTCGAAATCAACTTCTCGTTATAATAACCATCCAACATAATTGTTGCGGTCGGACCGCAATTCATGGTATGCAACCAAGTGCCGGGTGGCGTTTGCGCCAAAAAAGGCACGGTCAATTTTATTTCTTCAGCCAAAAGAGGCTCGCAAAAAATTCCCAACAAACAAAATACCATCATAATTTTTTTCATCTTGTCCTCCTAAAAATTAAAATGCCCGACAAAATCCACAAACTCCAACCACGCATCTTCCTCATCAATCGTTGCCGAATAATAAGCGCGAACATCGTAAATTTTTTTTCCGGAACTTACAAAAAATCTATTCATTCCAACAAACTTGCCACGAACATCCTTAATTTCTATGGCCGACCATTCCGGCTCAAATGGCACTTGATAAGCATCATACGAGCCGACAATATCGGAAAAATTCCTAGACAAAAACTCTTCCCACGACAAGACTGCCGAATATTCATATTGATCCACTTGGAACATCATGTAATCTTCCGCATATCCATTGTTTATTTTGCCATCCTGCCAATAATCTTCCGGCAAAACAGCACCAACAATTGGTCTTGCGACAACGTTCCGCACTTTGATTTGATATTTTTTACCTTCAATCCTTTCAAAAACAATTTCCTCGGCGAGCCAATCTTTTTTGTAATAAAAAACTCTGGGACCATCGGTAAATTCTTGCCATTCTTGAAACTCATCAGACGCAATTTCTTGTTGCGAAAAATCTTCTTGCATATTCGTTAAATTCGAAGCCCCCACATCGCCTGTCGCCACAAGAGAATCAGTGTTTGCGAAATAACGATATTCACAACCGCCAAAAAAAATAACCAAAACCAAAAAAATCTTCTTCATGTTCGACCTCCGTTTAATCAAGCAGAGAAGCCCAAGGAAACTTGTTAAAAATATTATTAACATAGCTCTTGGACATTCCGCGATACAACAAAATTGCTCTAAAAAAATATTCCCCTGATTGAAAATAAATTTCCGGCGCCGAAAAACGATGCTGTTCCTGACTGTCGTCAACAAGAATTTTCATACCCGGAATTTCAATTATTTTTGGACTGAGAAAATTCTTTTGCTTAACCAAATCACCAAAATCAACTGCTGCTATTTTCTTTTGCACAAAAAAAACTAAATATTCTGCTTTTAACGGACTGCGCGAACTTTTAATCGCCTCCGGTCTGATTTCACAAACAAGCGAAGCTTCGCCAATCTGCTTTTGCAAAATTATCCGATCCGAAGAAAAAACACCCAACTTGGCCCATTCGACAATCGTCACAAATTCTCGCAAATTAGCCGGCTCCCAAGAGCGTTCATTATGCGAAAAAGAACCGACCGCCAAAGAATCTTTCTTTGGCAAATCTTTTTGCGGTTTTGGCAATTCAACGGAATAGACCATTTCCACTTGATATGGCGCCAAAACAGTTCCTCCTGCGCAAGAAAAAAATAACAGACAAACAAACAAAAACAGTGTTTTCATGGCTTGCTCCTTTTTCAAAAGTCCAAACAACAACCATATCATCCGATATAGTTTCCATATCATGTGATATGGCTGACGGGACATTCGATTGTCAAAGAACAAACTCATCATAAAATATTCATCCAAAAAATTTAACAAAACTGTCATCCACAGTCGACAAAAATAAAATTCGTTTTTTTTACCATGGCAAAAAAACAAAAAACATGTCGGGGCCAGTCGACATGTTCGGGTTTTTAAAAATGGAAATAAATTATATGATTCCTATATTTGGGATGAAAATGGTTTGAACAATGTTCGGCAATACATCGAAAATAACCCCCAAAATTGGTACCACGATCGAAATATTATTAATTAACTGAAATAAACAAACATCATCCCACACCAAAACAAATCTTTGCCCAAATTTAAACAAAATACTCTACCGCCATTGACAAAACCAAAAAAACTTGTTAATATCGAATTGTTCCAAGTTCTTTTAATAACACAAGGGGGACCAGATGAAAAAGTTCACTATTTCCATGTTTATTGTTATTGTTTGTTTGATGACCATGGTAGCCGGTTGCGAAATCGCAACCGCAACAGAGAACGATGAAAGCTCTACGCCTGACTTCGCAGGCAATGACAAGACCGAACAGGATACCGAGCAGGATATTATAGCTACGAATGACAACAATGGCGAGGACTCAGTCATCCTTGACGAGGAGACAGCCATAGAAAATTTCAAACTTGAATATGCGTGGCTGTTTGACACTTGGGTAATTAGTCTTCCATACGATGGAAATTCTTGGTATATGAGATTTTACCCTGATGAAGACCCTGACCATCCGGCCGATGATGAAGGCAACCTGCAGTACATTGGCTGGTGCCCGGACGAAAACGGCGAATTAACTGACTTCTCGCACGGACTGTGTATAGTCCTCAAAGACGAGGGGGGCGGGTTTGATCTTTCCGGGAACTTTCTCGTTCCTCTCGCTTTGCCCACAGGAGAAATCCGGTTCCTGCCTATTCCTTTTGAAGAAACAGAACCGGTAACAGAATATTATTATGAAACAACAGGAGAACCACTTATTTTAACTTTTGAAGAACTCCCAACAATTGATCCGCAAAAAAACACAGGGTATTTTTATTACCATAGCCTCGAAACACATAAGAAAGAAAAAGCGGTTATCTGTCTGCTAAGTTGTTGCACAACAACGTGCAAACCGGAATATAATTAGTCACAAAAGCCTCAATCAACATTGATTGAGGCTTTTTTTGTCTACTCTTTTGAATCTTAGTCAGCTACTTTTACATAAATATATCTGTCGGTTTTTTCATAATTCGCCAACGAGGACAACTTACAGTCTCCATCTTCACTCCCCTGTTCACCATCATATTCACCGACACCACTGCTGTTCCGACACATATTCCAATTGTCCAAGACCTGTACACCCACTCGATATTGACAATATTCCCAGCCATCCAATTCTCGCCTGCAGTTAGTTTCTAATGAATTCGCGTCCGGGCACACAGGCACAGAACTGTTGCAAGTATAAGTATGATTGAATTGAAAATATCCTTCCGTGCAAGCTTCGGTAGTATCGCCAAACCGATCACCAATAACTGAAGCATCCATAACACAATGATAATCAGTTCCTAACCCAAGACACTCAATATCAGAACTGCATGCCAAACCATGATCATTTATCTTATTGCTCTCATAGTCCCATACCGTCGTGCCAGTTAAACACAACCCCAGAGGTTCGTGCACTTGCCTTTGGCAATGTGGTTTGTGATTCTGAAATTTGCTCAAGTTAGGAGAATTGGCATTATTTATGTTAACCTTACTTCCTAACTCTATCTTGTTATCATCTCCATCTCCCCAATTAACAGCCACCCGTCGCAAAGGCATTTGGTCATCATTCGCCCAAGCAAAGAACCTCACCGCTATCCGCGGTTGGGATTCATTGATCCGCAAGTTGGAACCATTAACCGAAGTATTCTGATACGACAAAGTGAACTTACTCTTGGAAGCACGATAACCGCCACCGGATATAGCCTCAACACCGGCAATACGCGGAGCACGCTTCTTAATTTCTGTAAAATCCTCATTCCCTGAAACGAAATTCCCATCCTCAATAAAATTCCACATAAAATCAGAACCAGACGCCTTTTGACTTTGATACTTCATAACCGTGTTAGTAGAGGCATACGAGTCAACCTGCTGCGAATCAATAGAACAATAAGTGGCATTTCCTCCCGGAAGTTGTCCCGTAAATAATTTTGGCGGACAGTTGTTAAAATCATCACAGATATCATGAGAATACTGATAATACTTCTTACCACAATATTCGTTACTATACTCATCAGTCGACTGATCATAACTTTGTACCATAAATGAACCTTCTTTTACTTCATCAGATAAAAGTGGGTGCTCCCGAGAACAACCCAGCTCAGTAAAAGAACCAATTTCTGGATCAGAAAGCTCCTCTGTACAATAAAGGAAACCGACACCATAAATATTATTCGGATTAGCACTTACTGACGGTGCGCCCAGTTTGCAATCAGAGTCAAAATAACAATAATCACCCACTTTGTCATCGTCAGAACTGTTATCGCATTTTTTCATTTCCGTAATCACTGCATTTTCATAGATATCCTTACTCGAACAGTCATTATTGTCATTACAAGGCAAACCATTGATAACCGGATTAATCATCACACTGGCATCACTCGGGTCAGGATAAATCTCACCCCGACTAGCCTTATCAATACAAACACCGTGCAAAGAGACACCCAACTGAGTCTGCAAACTATATTTATCAAGCCCAAGACCATACAATGGTAGCTCCGAATTTTCACCAAAAGAACCACTCAATTCAGTGATATAATTCCCCTCAGCCGACATAGAAAAAAAGTCCTCACCCCCCAGAGATTGCGAATCATTTTTATCAACACACACTGGCAAATCGGTTTCATTTTCTGCTTCCCGACAAGCAACCATTGTTCTATTCTGATCATTACATCGATACTGATCTGGATCATCCCCCATGGGCGGGCAACCGGATAACTGCTTTGTCAATCCACAATCTGTATCATCTTGACACATCACGCCTAACTTATCCGTAGGAATCGTCCATGTTATTTCTTCTCCCTCATCATTATTATATTTAAGCTCCCCATTACCGGCAGAATCTCCTTGGCAAGTTTTCAAAACAACAAAAGCATTCAACAAATTTTGAATTTCAAAAGTAGAATCTAAATCCAAACCCATAGCACCATAAAGGCCATTGTCATCCGCACCACAAGCCGTATTTTTTTGTACCGATAATCCGGTTTTAGCTGAATTTCGTGGTTGGCCATGATAAAGAATATTAGTTGAAACATGGCTATACTCTCCGGTCGCCACATTAAAAAATGTAGTACACATTCGTCCCTGTTCTTCTATTGAATCTGAATAGCTGGCTTGACTAAAATTTATACCACTTGGAACTAAATCCAAATCACCTTCACTCTTGAACCAACCGCCAGTGCCCTCTTCCAATAATCCACTGGAATTACCACTATCAAGAGGCACGCACTTGAAATAAAAGTAAAAAGCATCTTCTTCATCATTAGTCCCATGCGTTACTGTCCATTGCTCAATATTATAAAGATCCTGAGCCAAATATCCCATTGGGCAATAAGCCTGCGGACTATATAAACCTTTGTCTCCTGCATCATCACTAGGCCAACAATCTTCCATCAAACCTTCCCAAATGGCAACCGGATCAGCTGTTTCATAAGATCGAATATTGCAATCATCTTCGCACTGTTCAATCAAAGCACAATACCCTGGAACATTAGTATCTTTACAAGCTTGCGATGCCAACGGCACATCACCATTATGATTAATGTCCAACAAAATCTGATCAGCAGGCTTATCATCGTCTTCAACTGCCAAAAACATTGGGTTGTCTTGGTTCTCTTTCAACAAACCGGAAGTATCCTCTGCTAAATTTTCTATTATTTTATTTTTGTTGACATATATTTTCCTTTGCTCCTCGGTCCCATCACAATCCAATCTACCATAGGCACGCACCAAAATCGGTTCGCGTTTTTCCCACAATTCACTCTCCACGCAATAATTAACCGAATTAATGAAGCCATAATTATCCATATTAAATCCGGCATTATCATATTGATTGGTCCAATCCTGCAATCCGGCCAACATTTCCGTCGGATACCACGAGAGACAGGGATGTGTTGCGCTGAGCCCATATTTGGCAATACTCAGATCACTCTCCAAACAATAACCTTGCCATCCTTGATACAAAGTTTCCATATTACTACTCCTCCTCAAACAATAACTTGGTTCTTCCTCGCTTGTATTCGTAGACAAACAATCTCCCGCCATTGGCGTACACATAATATTATTGTTGACATAAACAGTTGCTCCAGTACTCTCCGCCGAACTGCCACAAGAACATGGCATATTCAAATTATCCTGGCAAAAACCATCGGGCATCGACGGATTGAACTTGCCACCAAATGGTACATACTTTGTCTCCGAAAGATAAGTGAGACTCTTGTAACTGCAACCAAAATCATCATAAAGTTGTGGCAACAACTCCGCGCTGTCTCCCGTTGGCACATAAAATTTTGGCATTTGCTTGTAAGGATTGCTATCATCGGCAATCGCCAAGATTCTTGGCACCGGTGTTGTTGCTTCCGGATAAGCCCGACATGATGGTGCCGGAGCATTCACTTCGTCACTCCAATCACTACCGGCCAGAGGTTTTACACAATAATTATTCAAACATTGACAAGTTTCTGTCCCGTCAACATTACAAAAATCTTCATATAATGGATCTGTTTCACAATCCGCATCATTATCACAACTATAATTGCTCACATTAATCATTCGATAATCGCTCGGCAGAGCGCACGCAAAACCGATTGAACAATCATCATCATCAACACAGGCAATAGCCACATTCTTGCCATCAGCATCTAGAGTGATAGCACCACCGCAAGTTTTTTGGGTTGTTACATTCGTATCATAACATCCTAATCCGTCCGGACAGTGATAATCCTCTTGACATGCCTTGTCTACTGCGGAAACAGCAGTCGCTGAACTACCACAACGGCGCACTGTCAATTCTTTGTCATCTATGTCAAAAAGGCCCATGATGTTATACGCATTAAAGAATTGCAACGGAGCCTTGTCCGGTATAGCCATACCGGAATAATCAAAATTGTGCCAACTGATTCCTCTGCCCGAATCACCATAGCCAACTCCACCGGAATTGCTATCCAACGGTTTGTTCTGGCTCAACAAATTTTGGGCTATCGGCTGATCGACAAAATGCCCGCAACCTTCGGTATCATCTTCTTCTTTTATTTTGTCGCAAAGTCCGATTTCATCACAAATTTTGATAAACTCTTGCTGTTTTGGATCATAAGAATCATGACTACTCCGACACGAATACCAGTTGGCGCAAGTTCGATCTCTGACCACCTTGATTATCGTGTTGGTATCTTTGACCATAATTTCTTTGGCTGTGCATCTGGCATTTTTTTCTGCTTCATCCGCGGTCGAACCGCAATACCACTGATCGCCCGGAGTTGAAGCCCTGGCGTCGGTTGTTGTTATTTTGGTTACACAAGTATCAACATCATTTTCTTCTTGCAAACATTGAATCATAAAGTCGCATCGTTCATAATCTTCACAAGAAACTGCCGGACCAACATAATCAGTAACCACGCCGGCTACGGTATCGCTATTGCTATTTTTGGATTCAATATAAGTGGCAAAAGCATTGTATGACAACAAATTCCCGCCATCTTCGTCCACTGATGAAGTATCATTAAACAAGACACATCCTTGTTTGCGCGAAACACCGGTACAACTCTTGCGATCAACTTTGTCATCATTGATATAATAATAAGCATCTCCGCGAGGTGATTGCGTCAAGTCAGTCGGATCAACAAAAGCCGTGCATTGATCTTCGGAGTCGGGACATTGTCCAACCCAACCGCGATAAATATCATCCCCTGCCAGACCGTCCGAAGAATCATAATCACCGGCCATAATCAAAGCTTTGGTTCCATCATCATAATAATCTTCAATCGGACACGGAATATTAACCTCAGTCTGATCCGAAGGATTGACTTTTTTTCGGAACCAACCAACACCAACGGTGGTTACGCCGTTTTCCGAACCACTAACACTACGATATTCACACAAACGATCGCCCGGCTCTTTGAAATAATAAGTTTGATATCTTTGGCCGGTTGTCTCGGTCTTGTATTCTTCACAACCAACGGCCGAAGATTGACACAAAGGATTTTCTGTCTCTCGTTCAAATAAATCAGGATCAAGACGATAA
>JBAYHA010000007.1:0-25685 GCA_041666425.1 Patescibacteria group bacterium | reverse complement strand
CCACCGATTACACAAACATCATATTGCATATTTTGACAATTATTTTAAAACAAAACAACCATAGCACATTTTTGCTAAATTTGCAAACTATTGACTTTTGTTTCAATGTATGATGAAATATTGTTTCTATTGCCCGCCTGCCGTAATTACGCAGGAAGTGAAGGCAGGTTCATTCACAACAGAGGAGGTCTCAATGTTTATCAGAAACGAAAAAAATGACTTTGAATTCACTCTTTTGCAAGAAGATGACTTGATTGTATGCGATCTTTCTTGCGGAATATTTCAAATCGCAAGGCAAGGACGACCAATGTCCCTAGATACAATTTCAAATGCTAAATTCTATTTACCTAACGTCAGTGATGAGATTATTGACGAACTCACTGCAAAAATGTTTGCCCTTTTTATTGCTAATCTAAATGGGAGAACAATAAAATTGGATGCAATTACAAAAATTGCTACTTTTATTCAAATCCCCGTCGGTGAAAAAATCCTACCAACAAATCCGCAAAAGCCGGAAAAGGAATTACCTTCCCGGCCGGCTCATTAACTTTTTTTAAAGGAGAGAAAAATGGAAGACGCTGGTGAAAAAAATTATTTGAGGCCAACAAAACCACAGGAGGTCAAAATGGACGACAAGAGAAAACTGGAAATTGCCACGAAACTCATTATCGCTCGACTTCGAAAATATGGAATAACAATAGACAGAGACTTTTGGTATACATTGGAAAAGGATGCGAAGGAGATCGGCATCACAGCAACTGAACTGTTTGAATTTTTCGAACCGATTCTCAGACAATCATTTGAGGAAATGATTACTCCTCCTCTGCCTCCACCGACCAGAGAAATTGACATTTAAACTCACCCTGTTCAAAACATGAAATCCCTATCTAATATGATGGGGCAACGCCATGTCGGATGACATGGCTTTTTTATTTTTCAAAATCAAAAAACGGACTTGTCAATCCGTTTTTATATATTTCTTTAAAATATTATTTCTTGATGAGTAATACCGCTTTTTTCCCAATCTTCAAAATATTTTCGACAAATCCCGGAATGCCTTATTCCCATATCAATAGTTCTATTTGATTGACATTGCTTTTCTTTGCCACTAAAAATCACTTGGACAACTCTTACTTGACCATTAATCCTTCCATTATAAAAATGATGAGAACCTCTAACATGTCCAAAAGTAAAACCATAACATTCCAAAAACTTTACAAATTTCTTAAAACTCCACTTTAACCGTGACATAACCTATAATTTACAAAACATCTTGGAATTTATAGGCATCGTGAACATGGAAATCTTATTAATATCAATTCCTACAATTTTTGGTTTTTTTATAGATTCACAGTATTTATAATACATATCCCAATATTTTTTTGGTGCCGGTCGGTTTAGCAAACTATCAGCTAATTTATTTTTGCAAACATTTTCAACATAACCGATTATTGCTTCCTTTATTGCCTTTTCCACTTTTTCAAAATCCTTGGATTCCTCAAACAAATCAAAATCTAAACAGACAGCCACAAATTTGAGTCCTTTTTTTAATATAATGGTTCTGGCAATGCCCTTTTTCTTTGTGTTTGTCATATAAAAAAGTATATGATATTTTTTTGATTTTTACAATTCTTTTTCCAATAACTGTTTGCCTTTTTCGATGTAGTCAGTTAATTGACGATTTTCCATTTCCATAATGTAATCGGCCAAAATTTGTTTTTTATTTTCTGACTCCCTTTCAATATTCAAATATCCGCTGATAATATTATAATGGGCAATTTCTCTTTTCTCGGCGTCCTCAATTTGCAACCACAAATTATTGGCCAAAGCCCAACGCAAAAATTCCGGATCTTTCTTTTTTTCATCAGTTAATTTTTGCAAATTTTCTTGGATCACTTGGATATCCAGATCACTATAATCTTCTTTGCTCAGATTCTTTTTGATCGGTTCAATCATTCTTACCAAATAATCATCAACATTATCAGGATTGTAAATAATATCCTCAACTGCAAAAGTCGGTTTCATTTGCAAAATAACATTTTGCTGACTTGCTTGCAAATCAAAACCAACAACCTCCTGCAATAATTTTTGCGCTTGACCAAAAGTCAAATCTGTTTGCACGATTCTGTAAATCAAATACTGCCATGGCCAACTTAATTTGTCATAACTCTTGGCCAAATAATTGGTCAAAACATATTTTATAAAATTAGAATGATTACGCGCCCGTTGAGGTTCTCCAATGGCATAACTTTGTCGATTGCGCAACCAACGCATAGTGGAAACGGTCGGAAATTTCATCTCGCGCAAAATTCCCATGGTTTCGGAAAAACCAACCACCACCAAATAATCAGCTTTGGCGCCAAGAATTTTTTCTATTTGCTCAACTCCATATTCAAGACTGACCAATCCACAAGAATTGGAAACATAATAATCGGTTGGCAAATAATTACCCTGTGGCAATGGCACGTAAGTTCCTCTTGGCACAGCCGTAATTTTGACGGTTTTGTCTCGACGATTAATTTCTAAAAATTGAATGGCATCACAATGTCCGTTATTGACCCCGACTCGGCTGTCAATCCCGATAAACAAAATTTTTGCCAAATCATCAGAGCCAAAAATATCACTATCTTCGGTTAAAATCTGTTGCTGTTCCCGACGAACTTTTAAAAATTGTTCAATTTTATTTTTTTTCCCTCGCAAAATTTTCGCTTCCGTCATCTTTGGCCAATAATCAAAAACAAAAAACAAAAGACCACCGACAATAACTATCGCCAGCAAAATCAACAAAAACAACTTTGAATTTTTCATTTTCATAATACTATTGTAGCCTTGAAAATCAAACAAGTAAAATTAAAAGTTTTCCACAATGAAGTTAAACAAAAATGCCCCGTTTGTCAAGGGCAGATCATTTTTTTAATTAACTGTTTACTTTGTTTAGCTGTTCTGCCAAAAATTTGTACGCGCCTTCAACTTCACTCGTCTTGCTGGTAATCCCCGGCAAACGATTAACTTCCATTACGTATGGCTTCTCACTATATTTGTCAATTATAATATCCACTCGCGACCAATTTAATCCCAAAGATTGGCTGGCAGCAATAGCGATTTTTTTTATATTTTTTGGTATCAATGAAACATCAATAAAAACTTCTTTGGCGCCATTGCAGACATTATTACGGAATTCACCTACTTTTGGATAACTTTTTTCGCCGGAGACAACCACGCCGTTCGCCACCATCACGCCCCAATCATATTTGTTAGGAATAAATTTTTGAAAAATGAATCTTTTTTCCTTCGGTAACTTAACGATTTCCTTTTTTAACTCCTTCTCGTCGAGAATAAACTTGGCATTGGCGCCACGCGATCCGCGAATATCCTTTATAATTATCGGAAACCCACAAACCTTTTTTATTTGCAAAACAATTCTTTTTATATTCCTATGGCCAAAAAACAAAGTATCCGGACAAACTATTTTGTCCTGGCAAAAAACCACATGATCAGTTAATTTTGAAGTCGATTTTTCAACCGAAGTATGTTTTATTCTGTTTTTTTGCAAATACATTTCCACCGCAAAAGCAAGATCACGTGAATTCCAATATGAACTCAACCAAACAAATGAATAATTTTTTAACTCGATTTGTTGATGCAAAACTTGTAGTTTTTGATTTTTTATAATAATTTCCAAATCACAAAATTGTCCTCGCGTAAAATCAAGAGCAAAGGGAAATTTTTTGATCACTTCGTTCATTCCCGGGACGGCTGGTAAAACCAGTAATTTTATATCTTTTTTGGCCATAAAGTTCATTTAAAAATTAACACCACCCATGACCAATGTGACACAAAATCACCATAAGCCAATCACAGCACATTCACTATACCCCATCGGAACGATAATTAAAAGCAACCACCCATGAAAAAAAATAATCAATCTCTCAAATTAAAAAAATCTCACAACAAAAAAAGACAAATAAACTTGTCTTTTTTTGTTGGCTCCGAGGGTGGGGATCGAACCCACGACCAATAGATTAACAGTCTACTGCTCTACCACTGAGCTACCTCGGAATAAAAAATAAATTCTATACAATTAAGGGGTCAGTTAACCAGATTAATTGCCAATATTCACGCAAATAAATCCAAATTTCTTTGTTGCAATGAAATGATACCAAATATTTATTCAATTGTAAAGTATTCATATTTAGCCAAAAGAACGCCCAAGTTCCAGATTACAACAAAAAAAAGAACGACTTTTTAAAATCGTTCTTTTTTTATTCATTTTATAATTACCGGTTGCTTTTCACTTACTTTGTACAACTCAGGATCGATTGTTCGACTATAACAGGTTCGACCGATTTCATGCTCCCAATTTTGCTGAAAAGCGCCATAGGGAGATTCATACATGGTGTTTTTGCCCCGTGCCGGGATATCAGAACTGGAGGTGGCAAAATTAACGCACAAATCAAATTTTAATGACTCAACAATCACATATTCATAAGATTCCTGAGTATCAGGATCTTTTGGCAACATAAAACCGGAGATATTGTCCTGCAAATTTTCTAATTTTTCAGGCAAAACCTGTTTTCTTGTCCAATAATCAACAATTTGCATTTGGATAGTTTGCAAGTCTGCAATTCGTTGGTCATCCATTTTGCGCAAACGTTGTTGCATTGGCGTACCGATTATAAAGAAGCCCCAAACAATACTGGCCAAAACAACCACAGACATGATAATTGCCAAAATTTGCGGAACTTTTGAAAGCAAATTTTTGCGTTTCAAATCCCACATATAAAATCCAAAAACCGCTACGGCCACAAACATAACAACAAAAATTTTCAAGAAAAACCGAATCGTCAATTCGCCATCAAGAAAATTATAAACAAAAATCATCAAATCTACAATGATCGTTATCGCAGAAATAAACAGCGTGAAATAAATCAACCATTTGCGCAATTTCAATTCCCTTTTCTCCGGTTCTTTTTTTAAATCCTTTGACAACAACCACGAGGTTAATATGTATGCTGGCACGGCCACAAAAAGGATTGAACTAGAAACGCGTACTCCGCTGAATATAACCGTAAAATAGTAGTTTAGTTTGTCCGGAAATAACGCCTCAATATATTGAATAAACAACGTAATAAAACCAACAACACTTAAGTAAAAAGTGACAATGTTAAATAAATGCAAAAACACATCCTTGGGCGTACTTTTGGCGTGATTGTCCATAATTTTTTGTCTTAAAATTTTTAAACTTATATTATTATTATAACAAATTTAGCACAAAAATAAAATGGTTATAAAAATTTTCATTTATCAATTTAAATAAACACAAAACTGTTGGGATCAACCAACAGTTTTGTTGCAATATAAATAAATTTTAATAATCTCTCAATTTTTCTATACCGGGCAATTGCTGTACTTTTTCCAAAGCTTTGGCTTCTATCTGTCGAATACGTTCGCGTGTAACATCAAATTCTTGTCCGACTTCTTCCAAAGTATGCGAAACTCCATCCGCCAAACCAAAACGCATTTCCAGTATTTTTTGCTCGCGAGGTGAAAGCTCACGAATAACTTTTAACACATAATCTTTCAAAAGACTCAATGCGGCCGAACGATCGGGACTGACATTTTTTACATCTTCGATAAAATCTTCCAGAGTTGAATCTTCATCATCATCACCAACCGATGTTTCGAGAGAAATAGTTTCTTGAGAAATTTTCATGATATATTTCACTTTTTCTACATCTTCTTCCATTTCGGCGGCAATTTCTTCGGGCAACGGCTCGCGTCCGAGATCCTGAATCAATCTTCTTTCAACTTGGTGAAATTTGTTAATTGTTTCCACCATGTGCACCGGAATCCTAATGGTTCTCGATTGATCAGCCAAAGCGCGTGTAATGGCTTGACGAATCCACCATGTGGCATAAGTGGAAAATTTATACCCTTTGCGGTATTCAAATTTTTCTACCGCGCGAAACAAACCAATATTACCTTCTTGAATCAAATCAAGCAAGGACAAACTTTTGCCGACAAATCTTTTGGCGATGGAAACAACCAAACGCAAATTGCTTTCGATTAATTTCTTCTTGGCTTCAATATCGCCCTTTTCATTTCTCTTGGCCAAAGACAACTCTTCTTCTCCGTGCAAAAGAGGTATTTTGCCGATTTCTCGCAAATACATTTGAATTGAATCAGCAGACAAATCAGCGGAAATCGCCATCACTTTTGCGCCCGGTTTGGCGACTTTGGTCAAAGTTTTGGTAATCTCTTCTTTGCGACCGAGAATGCCACCTTTCATTTCAATAAGTTGTACTCCCAAACCATCCAAATCATCCAAGAAATCCTCATAAACGCCAAGATAATCTTCTACAAAACAAAAAACCCGAATGATTTCCTCTTCGGTCAAAAATCCTCGGCTTCGGCCTTTGTCTTTGAGCATTTTTATCTGCGCCTGCTCCGGAGGTAACGCTTTTTCAATTTTTTTGCTTGGCTCTCTAACCGGAGCCTTGGGTTCTCCCTTGATTTTTGGAGAAAATGTCTTTTTTACCTTTAACAAGGTAGAGAATAGTCTTTTTTGAACAGCTTTGTTAGCTGTTTTGTTTTTCGGTTTTGGAACCGATTTTTTGGATTGTTTTTGTGGCTTTATCGCCATAGATATTTTAACTTGAAACCAATTGATCGTTATGTTCTTTTAGTTTTTGTAAGATTTCTTTCATCCGAGTTTCGTCTTGCAGAATTTCCACCTTGTTCAATTCCGCAGTGTAAAAATCTATTTTTCGGCGATGATAGGTTTGATAATATCGCGCGATAAGCTCCAACAGCTCTCTGACCAGATCGGCAGTATTAAAATTTTCATAAGTTTTTTCAAAATACATTACCAATTCATCAAAATTCGCTCGATCATTTTCCGTTATTTTGGCGCCAAGCTGTTCAATAACTTTTGTTTCGCCAAAATCAGTGCTTTGATTATATAACAAATTTAAATTTTTGTAAAATTCAGCCAAAAAACGATTTTCAATCACTTGTTCATTCAAACGTTCGATGATCATAGTGGCCTGCTTTGGGAAATTAACGGCAATGGAAAATATGCGCAACAAAATTTCATCCTCTTGCGTGTGATTTTCTCTTTTGTCATTAACTTGCTCGCCGAGACTCACTGCTTCTTTTTGTTTGATCAAAAATTTATTTTCTTTTTGCTCCGCCAACGCCTGCCACAAAACATCCATGCTTACACCGGATACGGCCGCTATTTTTTTTAACCAATGCTCTTGTTCAATTTTGTCTTTTATTTTGAAAATTTTTTGTAAAATGAATTTTATCGCTTCTTTCTTTTTGACAATATCGCGCAAATTTTCTTCGGTCAAATGATTTTCAAAATAAAAAAGCATCACTTCCTTGGCTTCACGCAAAGATTTTTCCCAGGCGCTAACATTTTTTTTCAAACATTCATCCGGATCTTTGCCTTCAAAAATTTTTATCACCTTGATATTTATTTCTTCGGCCAAAAGCAAATCAATACTTCGTTCAGCCGCGGTTTGACCTGCCGAGTCTTGATCAAAACATAACGCCACATTATTGGTATATCTCTTTAATAGTAAAATTTGTTCGCTAGTCAAAGCTGTTCCCGAACAAGCGACAACATTGTTATAATTAAATTCATGACAAGTTATCGCATCCATGTTTCCCTCAACGATAATCGCATAATTTTTTTCTCTGATGTGCGCTTTGGCACGATCAAGCGCAAAAAGAATTTTTCCTTTGTGAAAGATTTGACTTTCCGGAGTGTTAACATATTTGGCCGAGTCCTCGTTTTTCAAAGCTCGACCGGTAAAACCAACAATATTACCATGGACATCAGCAATCGGAAACATCACTCGATCACGAAAACGATCATAATAACCAAAACCGTTTTCTTTTTTCACCGTCAATCCGGCCAAAAAAATTTCTTGCTCCGTAAATTTTTGCATCTGTAAAAACTTGTTCGTTTCATCCCACGAATCGGAAGCATAACCGATTTTGAAATTTTCTATGGTTTCATCTTTTACTTGCCTTTTTTTTAAATAAGCAAGCGCCTGTTCTCCTGATTTTTCTTTTAACTTTTTCTGCCAAAAATAGGCCACGCTGACGCAAATGTCCTGCAAACGATTCTTTTGACTGGCTATTTCCGGATTGAATTCTTCAATTTTCACCCCTGTCTTTTTTGCCAATAATTTTAGCGCTTCGGGAAAATCAAGGCCCTCCATTTTTTGCACAAAGGTAAAAATATCCCCATGCGCTCCACAACCAAAACAATGAAAAGTCCCGCGCTCCGGCGAAACAAAAAAAGATGGCGTTTTTTCTTTGTGAAACGGACAACGTCCTTTGTGATTAAGACCGGTTCTCTTCATTTCCACATATTCGCCAACCAATGTCAAAATATCCAGTTTTTGTTTTATTTCCTCTTTGGCCTCCATAGTATCGTTAATTTAACACAATTTGTTTACAAGGACAAGAAGCAATGTATTTCCTTGTTCATCATCAAATCACAATTCCATAAATCTCCGCAATCACCGCCGTAATTCGCCGCGCCTCTTCTTCCACTTGCGAACCGTCATATTCACCGGAATGCGCATGACCTTTTAAATATGAAGCCTGTTTTTGATCCAAGTGTAAATCAATTTCAAAACGATCACTCATTTCCGTAACATAAATATGAAACCGCGGATAATTGTCCACTCCCAATTTCTTGGTATAACTTAATGTGTCAAATTCACGATCATACCACTCGCCATAGCCGGCTCGACGAATCAACTCGCGCGGATTTTGACTCCGCAAAGGAAAATGAAATTTCATACTATTTTTTTAAAATCTTTTTGTAAACTTCACCAACCAATAACACAATCAAACCACAAAGCAAAACCACCAGCCAATCCTGCCAAGCAATCGGAACCAAATGTAAAAATTTATTTATCGGTGTATAAATTATAATTAATTGCAAAATCACAGTTATAATAATCGCCCCAGTCAAATATTTGTTGTGAAACAATCTCTTAAAAACCAATGGATGACTGGTCCGAACATTAAACAAATTAAATATTTGCAAAATAACCAAACAGTTAAAAGTCATTGTCATCGCATACGCACGATCAAAATAATAATAAGCAAAAACAGCAAAAGACAAAATAGCCATTACCGAACCAAAAAGAAAAATTTGTGCGTAATTACTTTTTGTCAACAAATTTTCATCAGGCCGATTTGGTTTTCTTTTCATCACCCCAACACCAACCGGTTCAACACCAAGAGCCAAAGCCGGCAGTCCATCAGTTACCAAATTAATCCAAAGGATTTGCACTGGCAACAATGGTAATCCGGCGGTAAAAATCACGCTAAGAAAAACAATTAACAACTCCGCCAAATTTCCACTCAACAAAAACAACAAAAATTTGCGAATATTATTAAAAATTTGCCGACCGACCGAGACGGCCTCAACAATAGAATTCAAGCCACCATCCGTGATAATCGCTTCGGCCGAAGCTTTGGCAAAATCAACACTATCATTAACCGCCACACCCAAATTGGCTTTGCGCAAAGCTGGCACATCATTAACTCCGTCTCCGGTCATAGCCACGATTTCACCTCTCTTCTGCAAAATATCTAAAATTTTTGATTTGTGTTCCGGCAAAACCCTGGCAAAAATATGCGCTCCGCGACTAATCTCAGCTTCTATTTGCTGATCACTCATTTTGCTTAATTTTGCTCCGTTCAAACTACGACCGGAAATATGCACTCTTTCGGCAATGGCCAAGGCGGTAGCCTCATGATCTCCGGTAAGCATAAAAAAATCAATCCCCGCTTCACGACAAGCATTAATTGCTACAGCCGAATCCTGTCGAGGTGGATCCAAGAAACCGATCATTCCCAAAAAAACATTTTTGTTTTTTTCTTGTTGCGCCAGAGCGATCACGCGCAAGCTTTGTTCTGTCCAAATTGATAAGGTTTTGTTAAAAATTTCAATGTCAGATTCTGTCTTTTTTTCAATTTTTCCATTTTTTAAAATATTTTGGCATTGTTCCCACACCACCTCAGGCGCGCCTTTTGTAAAAACCTCTTCGTTATTATTCTGTCGCACAACAACACTCATCATTTTTGTTTCCGAAGAAAATGGCGTTTCACTGATTCTAGAATAACCAGCAATGGAAAAATCCGCAAATTTTAATAAAGCCACTTCCATCTGATCACCAAAATATTGACCATTGCTAAACCAAGCGTTATTGCACAAAGCGGAAGCTTTTTTGACCATTTGCAAATCAGCACTTTGTAAATTATTAATATTATATTCCGAATTGGCAAAAAAAACTTTTTGCACGATCATTCTGTTTTCCGTAAGCGTCCCCGTTTTGTCAGAAGCAATAATCGTTGTTTCACCAAGCGTTTCCACACTGGACAATCTTTTGATCAACAAACCTTTTTTCATCAGTTTTACCGAACCAATAGCCAAAGTCAAAGTAACAACCGAGGGCAAACCTTCCGGCACGGCAGCCACAGCCAAGGAAATAGCCACATAAAACATCTTTGAAAAACCCAAACCAAAAATCAATCCAACAACAAAAATAAGTAAGGTTAACAAAAAAACAAACAACGCAATTTGACCGCCCAATTTTTTTATTTTTTGTTCCAGCGGAATATTTTTTCTACCTTGCTCCCGACCAGTCTTGAGAATTTTACCTATTTCCATCTCTTTGCCAATTGCCAAAACTATAACAACAGCCACGCCGGACAAAACCACGCTCGAAGCAAACAACAAATTAGTTCGCTCTGTCAAGCTAGTGTCTTCCGGCAAAATATTTTCCTTTTTGGTTACGCCGAGACTTTCACCGGTCAATCTGGATTCATCAACTTGCAAATTTTGGGAATGCAAAATATAACAATCCGCCGGTACAATATTTCCGCTTTCCAAAAAAACAACATCCCCCGTCGTCAATTCGCGAGCCAAAATAATTTTTTTTTGATTATCACGCAAAACTGTAACCGACGGTTCCAAAAAATTTTCCAAACCAATAGCAATTTTACCAGCACGATACTCTTGAAAAAACCCAAATAAAATATTTAACACAATAATCGCGCCAATAACACCAACATCCAGAAATTCACCCAAATAAAAAGAAACGCCCATGGCAAAAAACAACAACCAAATCATCAAGTTGGCAAACTGTCGCCCCAAAATTAACCACGCGGAAAATTCTTTTTTGTTTTTTATTTCATTGAACCCATAACGAGAACGTCTATTCTCAACTTCAATATCAGTCAACCCGGATTCGCGAGCGTGCAATTTTCCCAAAACTTGATTTTTGTTTAACGAATGAAACATTTTTATTCTTTTACGGCTGAAGAATCATTTCCGTTTCGCCATTAATCGAAATAATCACATTATTGATTGAGGAAAACTGTTTCAAGGTATTCTCGATCTGGCTTATAATCGCCGAAATTCGACACGACCCGCCAACCGCTTGTTGCAATTTTTCATTAAAATCCACTCTGGCCGTGCCATTGACAATTTCGATTGAATTCAAAACCACGCCCTCATTAATATTAGAAAAATAACCCAGTTCTTTTTCTCCCGGCAAAACGCCCTTAAACAGTTCGGCCAATGCGGTTTTGGCCACAGCTTCTGTTTTTGGCACCGTTCTCGTAACTCCAAAAACCTTGGAGCAGTCAATCATTTGCGGATCAAAAATATTATTGTTAAAAAAAACTTTTAAACTCATGGTTTCACTCGGAGCAAAAATGATTGGGACACTAACCAAATTTTCTACGGCGCCATCTTTGGCCGAATAATCAAAAACCTCAACATAACCTTGTCCATAATTTGGCGCATGACCATTAACTTTGATTTCAAAATCACCAAAAAGTCCGCTATCCTGCGCATTGGACATAGCCGTGCCTTCAAACAAAACTTTTTTGTCCACGTCAAGAACCCGATAATTAAAACTGTTCTCAAAAACTCGCGCCTGTCCGCGAATAATCAACGGCCAAATAATTTCATCATGCGCCACCGGTTCGGTCACGACAATATTAGCCTCACTGTTCTGAACAATCTTGTTTTCATTGTTGCCACAGCCCTCAATCGGCTGAGATTCTTTTGGATTGCCATGTTTTTGCCATTCATTATTTTTGCAAATCCACGTATCCTCGTCGGAAAAAAATTTGGTACCAATAACAAAACCACAAGTAATAACAATCAGTCCGAGAAACAAAATAATTGAAAATTTTTGATACATATAAAAAAATTATTTTTCTTTTTTCTTTTTGGTAAAAACATACAAATACAAAATCGGCAACAAGCCAAAAGTATTAATCACCATCAACGCGACAAACCAACCGGTTTGGTTGTTCTTGGCCGAACGCCAAAGCGCAAACCCCTTCCAAATCATCTCCCAAAATAAAACAGGAATAAGCCAACTCAAAGTCGCACCATCTAATTGAAAATTGCCCATAAAAAAAATTTAATCGGGATTTTAATATTACCCCTTTTCTTATAGGAATCTCTAAAAAATACTTTTCTGCTGGAACTTTTAAATTTTTGCTGTAAAGTTTAAAAACATCTTCGGCTTATTTTACTAATAAACCTCCTCAATTTTTTAACTTTTCGCGACAAAATTATAAAAGTTTCACAGTAATGCGCATTTATCACAGCTTCCTATAAAAATTATAGCACAAATCCAAAATATAACAATTTTGACAAAACTTTATCGATTCGATAAAGTAAATTCAGTTCTTTAACTGGAGGAAAACATGACAAATCAAGGTATTGAAGCTCTTATTGGAGGAGCACTGAACAATTTTGTAATCAAACAACTGTTTGAATTATCAGGAAATACCACTGGAAAAGCAGATGATCCGGACAATTTTTTTGCATATTTTACGGAAAAAGACTTGGCAACTGTTTATGCGCAACACGGAGTAACATTTTCCTTCCCCTATAAAATCAAACCGGTCTTAGCCTTGGTTGGAACCGGTGTAAACAGATCGGTTTATCTTTTGAGAAATGTACATAATATTATTATTGTTGATGAACAAACTGAACGAACACGATTAAAAGGAATTATCCAAAATACTAAACTAACCAAGGAAGAAAGAACGCTGTTTTCCGAATAAAAAATAAAGGCTCTAATCAACAGATAGAGACTTTTTTGTTTTTTGCAAAATTATTTTTTATTTTTATTTTTCGAAAAAAACCAAATCACTGCGCCAATTATCACCAAAATCATCAAAATATCCAAAACATGACTGACTTTTTTTATCTCCGACCAATTCTGTCCAAGCAAAAACCCCAAATAAGTCAAAAAACTATTCCATAATCCGGCACCAACAGTCGTATAAATTAAAAATTTTCCAAGATTCATTCTGGCCACGCCAGCCGGTATGGAAATCAAATGCCTGATAATTGGAATAAAACGACTGACAAAAATAGTTTTGCTACCAAATTTATTAAAAAAATTTTCCGTTTGATCCAAGTGATGCTGATTTAAAAATAAAAATTTGCCATACTTATAAAGTAACGGCCGTCCGCCATAATAACCGATGGCATAAGAAAGCAATGATCCGATAATGCTTCCAATAGTACTGAACAAAACTACCCACAAAAAAATCATTTTGTTCTGAAAAATCAAAAAACCGGCAAAGGGCATCACCGCTTCGCTCGGCACCGGCAAAACCATGCTTTCCATAATCATTAAAATAAAAACTCCAACATACCCTGCCGAATCAATCACCCGAACAAAAAATTGAAACAAAAAATCAAACATAATAATTTATTTATTGTTAGAATTATACCATTTACAGTAATTTTTGTAAAAATAAAAAAATCCGATTTTTAGGATTTTTACTGGCGGAGAGGGGGAGATTTGAACTCCCGAAACCTTTCGGTTTACACGCTTTCCAAGCGTGCGCACTAGGCCACTATGCGACCTCTCCAAAAATAATTCTACCAAGCGTATTATATCGTAATATTAACTTTATTTCAATACTATATATCCCTATTAGAATGAACTACCCGAATAAATTAAATTTGACTTTTTTATTCAAATTTAGTTAAATGAACTAGTTAGTTCTTTGACAGTTAACTATAAGAAAAGGAGGCAAGAATGAGCACATTTAATCTTTATGCTGATTTCAAAAAAGGCATCATTCCTAATTCCATTACCTTGCTTGGCATAATATTGATGATTATTTCCATTATTCTTTTTGACAAAGGATTACTCCTCCCCGCTCTTGCCTTTTTTGTCAGTGGCTGGATTGCTGATCTTTTTGACGGATGGAGTGCCAGAAAGTACAAGAGAATTTCCCAAATAGGCACTTTTTTTGATCCTTTGGCTGACAAATTCAACACAATCGTTTATTTGATCTATTTTTGGAATAATATTTCCATTATTATCAGCATTACCATCATTGCGATTGGTGTTTCTCTTACCGTTTTGCGAATTTACAAATGGTACTATGGGAAGAAGAAAAACATCGAATACAATATCATGGCTAGAAATGCCGGAAAAATAAAAACCAATGTGGAACGAAGCGCCTTTTGCTTGTTCCTGTTGATCCCGATTTGTCAAAAATACTTTTTTGAAATTAACCAAACCATAGAAACAAATATCATAACCTTTATTAATTGGATTTTTGTAGCCAGCATTATTTTTGCCATTCTTTCTCTTCACAAACAAATTCAGGAAATTTCTTAAAACCAAAAACTCTCCGTCAAAGACAGAGAGTTTTTTTATTTTCAGAGCAAATTATTAATTTATTTTTACGAAAGCAAAATTATTTTAATAATTCATCAATCATGGCCGAAAAAGCTTCCTCCGGTTGAGCACCGCTAATCAACTGTCCGTTGACAAAAGTGGCCGGAGTTCCCTCTACACCTGCAGAAACACCGCCCGCAGTATCATCAGCAATTTTCTGAGCATATTTGCCAGAATCCAAACAATCATTAAACTTGGCGGTATTTAAACCCAATTTTTTGGCTTCTGCTTTCCAAGTTTCTACGCTCATTTTTTCTGCTTTGTTGGCTTCGAAAATAGCTTCATACATTGGATAAAATTTGCCTTGTTCACCGGCACATTCGGAGGCTTCGGCCGCTTTTTGGGCCTCTGGGTGAAAATTCAAAGGATAATGTCTGACCACAAAAGCGATTTTGTCGCCGTATTTCTTGATAATATTCTGAGCAACATCATAATGTCTGGCGCAATAAGGACATTCAAAATCAGTATAAAGAATCACTTGGACTTTGGCATTTTTGTCCCCCTTGACATAATCAGTATCACTAATCGGCGCAACCGGTTCGGCGACCATTTGTTCCGGCTCTTGGACCTGCTCTTCTCCGGCCTTAGCCGCCAAATTGACTTCTTGTTTGTTGCCAAAAAGCATCATAAGCAAAGCTAAAAAACCAATTACCGAAATCATCGCCATTCCCGAAAAAAATCCGAGAAAAAAATTGGAACGAGAAGTTCTCTTTTGCATTAATTCATCTGACATAATTTTTGATCTTTATTTATTTATAGTCTATTTGAGTTTAACAAAAAATTTTCCGAACCGCAAGTTATGAGATGTGGAAAATTATATTTGTTCCGGCAGCTAAAACTCCTAATTTTAGACGATCTTTGGAGCTGGCATACATGGTAAACAACTTATCCCCTTTTTTGACTTTGTCACCAAATCTAACATGGGTATGAATTCCGGCATATTTGTCAATCGGTGCGCCAAGATTCATACAGACTTCATTAATCGCCCTATTGTCAATAAATTTGATCGGTCCGGATTTCAAAGCATGAATTTCATATCTTTCCACCTCTTGCATAACTTCTTCGGAATTCCAATTATTTTTGCCACCTTGCGCCACGATTATCTGATTTAATTTTTTCCAAGCTTCACCATTTTTTATTTGTTGCAAAGCAATTTTTTCACCTTGACCTTCTTTACAAAATCCCTTTAATTCAATTAAATCTCCGGCCAAACGCGCAGCTTTTTTTTCTAAATCAAGCGGTCGAAATTTGTGTTGTTGCAACACTCGCAATAAATCTCGAGCTTCCAATGCTGGGCCAATTCCACGACCGACAGATTCTGAAGCCGGAGTGGCCACAACTTTTACTTTCATGCCAAATTTACTGCCAAGAAAAACAAACTTTTTTCCCAATTCACGAGCATGTTTCATATTTGGTACTTTGCACGTATCACCAACCGGCATATCAATCAAAAGATAATCCACCCCCATCGCCACTTTTTTGGCCATAATACTGACCACCATTTTGTCATAAGGCTCCAATGCCAAAGGACGCGAAACTTTGATTATTTTGTCATCAGCCGGAGCCATTTTTAGACCACCACCCCAGACCAAACAGGCTTTTGTTTTTTTGATTATTTCTCTAATTTTAGACATTTCAAAAGTTACCGGGCACAAAACTTCCATGGTATCAGCCGTTCCGGCCGGAGAGGTAATAGCGCGTGAAGATGTTTTTGGAATATAAATCCCCAACGAAGCAACAATAGAAACAATAATTGGCGTAATCCGATTGCCGGCTAATCCTCCAACGCTGTGCTTGTCCGCGGCTGCCACTTTTAAATTAAGCATTTCTCCGGTTTCGGCCATCGCCTTGGCCACAAAATAAAGTTCTTCATCGGAATACGGTTTGACAAAACTACTGGCCGCGTAATAAGTTGTTTCTATTTTTCCCAATTTGTCTTCGGCAATATCCTTGATCAAAGCATAAATTTCTTTGTACGTCGCCGGTTGACCAAGCATTTTCTTTTTTAATGTTTCAATTGACAAAGGTCTTGACTCCATAATCACTTCAACAATGTCTTCTTCTTCAATTCCTTCTTTTTTCCAAACATCACCAAACAAACCGATTTCACCCGGTTTGACTTCTTTTTCGGAAAAATCAATTTCGGCAATCAATTTCTTTTTTTTGCTCCAAATCAAAGAAACACGATCGCCGGCATTGATGCCATAATTGGTCGCCTCTTCAGAATTCATCAGGGCAATCAACGGACCGCCGGTGGCAATATCCATTCTTTTACATTTGAGATAATATGCCATAAACTATTTTCTTTATTTTTGCTATTTTTTTAAATTTAACCACGGATAATTTTTTATTATTTTTGGAGCCAATTCGGAAGGAGAAAGAATTCCTAATTCGGTCACATAACCGGTGATAAATTCCGCCGGCACTAAGTCAAAAGCAAGATTTAAAATCGTTAAACTTTTTGGCGCTTTGTCCCAAACTTCTCGCGCCGGACGCTTTTCGATTTTTATTTGTCGATAAGTGTGCGCGTCTTCATTCAACTTTAAAGATTGAGTAAAAACATAAACCGGAACTTTGTTTTGATACGCGGAAAAAGCCAAAGCAAAACTGCCAACTTTGTTGACGCACGAACCGTCAAGAGCGATCGAATCGCAACCAAGAAAAACTTTGTCGAAATTTATTTTTTCATTGCTATACGAACTCAACAAATATGAAGCTGCCGAGTCAACTACCAAAGTGTCATTAATTTTGTTTTTTAATAAATCTTGCGCTGTGCGATGCCCTTGATAAAGTGGTCTCGTTTCAGTTTGGAAAACTTGAAATTTCTTTTTTTGCTTTTTGGCTTCAAGCAAACTTTTGATCACCGTACTCGAATGACAATGCGTGAAAACTTTGTCATTAACAGAAACCAAATCCGCGCCAAGAGCCACCAATAACCGCTCATTTTTGTCTATATTTAGCAAAAAATCACCGAATTTACTTTGTAAAAAAGACAACCATTCCGCTGTTTTTTTGCTTTCATTCTCACTCAATAAAAAGTCCCAATATTCCACGATATTTTGCGCCATTGGTTCGGTGACTCTGGCTGACAACAAATATCGCGCGTTAATTTTGCTTTGCTTGATCAATTCGGAAACTTTCTTGTCTTTGTTTTTTTTAACAAAAGTTAACAAAGCTTCCCCAACCGCTCGCGCCACATTGGTCGCGCCTTGAATTTTGATTGACTTGATATCGTCGTAAGTTTTTTTTATTTTTGCATCCATAAATTTATAAAAAAATAAATAATAATATTAATTAATATAATTCCACTAATTTATCAGACAAAGGAATGTGCATTTTTTGCACATTGCTTTTTTTGCTTACTTCACCATCTTTAAAAATTTTATGGAGATGCTTAGTAATAACTGTTCTATCTTTTTCAAAAAGCAAAGCAATTTGAGCTTGTGTTGCCCAAACTGTCTCTGCACCAAAATCAGAATGAAGTGCAATTTCACCACTTTTACCTTGATAAACAATAATTTGTTTATTTTCCTTTTTCATATTATGTTTTCAATTTTAAATTATCCATCTCTTCTTTGTATTCATCTCTTCGTTCGGGGTTTAGAGAAACAAATTTACCATCACGCAGTGCAAACTCTTCACCCATGTCAACTACATCGACTTTACCTTTGAACTTCAAAATATTATAAATATTATCACGCATTACCAGACATTCATTCTCTTCGCCGTGAACCACAAAAATATTTTTTAAATCACTGATATTACGCACATACTCCAATAATTCCACTTTGTCCGCATGAGCACTGAATGCATTGATTACCGCGACTTCGGCATTGAGCGGATACATTTCGCCAAAAAGTTTGATTTTTTTTTCGCCCTCGACAATCTTGCGCCCTCGTGTACCCGAAGCCATAAAACCAACAACCAAAATAAGATTTTTGCGATTACCCATGTGATATTTCAAATGATGCTTGATCCTACCCGCCTCACACATTCCGGAAGCAGAAATTATAATACACGACCCCGGCAATTTGTTCAAAGCTTTTGACTCATCAACCGAAGATGTATATTTGATTTCTCTGAAATAAATCGGACTTTCTTTTTTTGAAAGAAATTCTCGAAAAGTTTCCTTGTCATAATAATTGTTGTTTCTCTCAAAAACTTTGGAAATTTCCGTGGACAGTGGACTATCAACAAAAATAGGCACCAACGGAATTTTCTTTTGGTCATACAGTTGATGCAACACATAAACCAGCGCTTGTGTTCGTTCCAAAGAAAAACCGGGCACGATTATTTTTCCCTTGCGCTTGGCCACACGAGTAATTATTTCTGCCAAACGATCAGCCACGGTGGCAAAAGAATCATGAATTCGACTGGCATAGGTACTTTCTATAATTAAATAATCCGCCGAATCAATTTGGTAAGGATCATTAAGAATCGGCATATACTTGCGTCCCAAATCACCGGTAAACACCAATTTGTGCGTTTCATTATTTTCTCTAAATTCAATACTAGAAATCGCCGAACCAAGAACATGACCGGCGTCAAAAAAAGTTACCCAAATATCTTCATCAAGTTTGAATTTTTGGAAATATTCATAAGTTTCAAAAAGACCGAGACAAGCAATCACATCTTCTTGCGTATAAAGCGGTTCTACGGTAATTCCTTTGTCTTGAAACAAAAAATGCGCATCTTGCATCTGAATATGCGCCGTATCCATAAGCATTAACTCAGCCAAATCAAAAGTTCCTCTGGTGCAAAATATTTTTCCCTTGAACCCCTTTTTTACCAACAAAGGAACTCGCCCCAAATGATCAATATGCGCATGAGAAACTATAAGATAATCGATTTGCGCCGGATCAAATAAAAAATTTTCGTTTAATTCCTTGTTTTTTTGACGATCACCACCTTGGAATAACCCACAATCTAACAAAATCTTCTTGCCGTTTATTTCCAATAAATGTTGACTTCCTGTAACATTTTGAGCAGCCCCACAAAATTTTATTTTCATAAATCAAATATTAGTAGAGACAGAACAATGTTCTGTCCCTACTAATATTATACCAAATTTACCAAAATTTTACGAAAAGTTATCCACGAACTACTCCAGCAAAAAAATCGCCAGCTGGCGATTTTTTTGTATTTTATTCTTCATTTTTGCTTTTTGGCGCTTCGCGTGGCTTTAAATCAGCCAAAGATAAAAACTTTTGCGGTTCCGGAGGTTTTTCCTCAACCGGAGTCATTTGATTTGGCAATTTTGGTATAGTCGGAAATTGCGGTTGCGGACGAGTTGCGGGATTAACTTTGTTGGCTTGGTTAAATAGCGGCCGAGCGGATGGACGAGAAAAATTTGCCGACGACGACGGCTGAGTTCGAGTGTTTGAAAAACTATTTGTTCTTGGCCCAAAAACCGGTTTGCGCTCAGTCGCCGTTCGATTTGGGACATAAGAGGAATTTGACTTGACAAAAGGTTTTGGAAAATTTCGACTGACACCAGAATTTTCTTGACGACGCGTTTGCATATTTTCTTCAAGCGCTTGTTTGCGTCGAAAATCTTTTAGACAATCTTTGCAATAAACCGGCCGACTGGGATCGGGATTAAAATTAATTTTTGTTTTTACACCACAACCTTGGCATTTCACGATATTGATTACTTCATCTTTCTTTTCTTTTTCAATCGTTGCCAAGTCTTCATCAACCACAACTTTTGGTGCAAAAATCTCTTCTTCACGCAAATTATCACCGCGCCAACTAGCCATAAAATCAATTCTTTTTTGCAATATTTCCAATGATTTTTTTTCCGCCAATTCTTTTTCCATTTTTTCCAACATCGCTTCGGTTTCTACCCCACTCCAACGAGCGATTTTGTCTTCGACGATTTCTCTGGATTTGGCATATCTTTCTCGTGTTACTTTTATAACATTCTCGGTTGAATCTGTTTTTTTGGAAATCGGAGGCAAGGTGGTGGCGCTAAACGGTTGACTGGCAATTCCATCAATCATCAATTTTAAATACACATTATATTTTGGTAAATTAACCAAATCTTCTTCGGTAAATTTTGGGGTAAATTCTCGCACAAGAAATTCCGCATCACTTGCCCCCACACGAAAAACAATCAATGTTCCGACATTACCAAAAATAGCATCACGCACCACCGTATTTCCACCAATTTCCAGCTGACCGATATATTGATGACCGATTGTCAAACACAAATGATATTTTCTGGCTTCGGACAAAATATTGGCAAAAGAATCTGTCGCAAAATTCTGAAATTCATCAACATAAAGATAAAAATCTCGACGCTGATCTTCCGGTATATCAACCCGACTCATAGCGGCCAATTGAATTTTGGTAATAATCATCGCGCCCAACAAAGCAGACGCATCTTCACCGATTCTGCCTTTGCTCAAATTTAAAATCAAAATTTTTCCTTCATCCATTATTTTGCGAATATCAATCGTTGACTTGACTTGACCGACAATATTTCTAATCAAAGAAGTTGATAAAAATTGACCGATTTTATTCTGAATAGGGGCAATCGCTTCGGTCAAAAATTTGTCATTATATTTGCTAAATTCATCTTGCCAAAACATTTTTATCACCGGATCTTGAATTTTGGCGATAACTTTTTTGCGATACTCTTTGTCAACCAACATACGATTGACACCAAGCAAGGTGCTATCAGGATAATCCAGCAACGCCAAAATCGTATTTCGTAGAATATATTCAAGCCGAGGCCCCCAGCTGTCCGCCCAAATTTTCTTAAAAACGCCCACTAACCCTGACGCCACCAAATGTCGATATTTGGGATCAACTTTTTCGAGAACATTAAAAGCCACCGGAAAATCCATATCTGCCGGATTAACATAAATAACATCATTAATTCGATTACTTGGAATACAGTTGACCAAAAGTTCCGCGCTGTCGCCATGCGGATCAATAAGACAAGCGCCATTGCCATTGGCAAGATCCGAATAAACCATGTTTTCAATCAAAACAGACTTACCCATACCGGTTTTTCCGATAATATACATATGACGACGCCGATCGTCAGTTTTGATACCAAATTTTCGCTTTTGATTGCGAAAATTGGTCATGGCAAATGGTGTTATAATATCTGGCATATTTAGTCTTTCTTTGAACTTTATAAAAATGGTAAATTCTCGACATCATCCGCTTTGGCTATTTCTTGTTTTTCGGCCAAAGAAGAAAAATCCGGTTCAAAATCCGCGGGAATAATCGCTGTTTCCGGTTGTTCTTTTTTTATCGCTTGTAAAATTTGCTCTTTGCGCATTTTGTCACTAAGACCCGTCTTGTCAACGGCAAAATGTTTTTCAAAGTAATCATTATCATAATCAATAATACCAACTTTTTGGTTATCCACTTTTTCATTTTCCACTTTGTCTTCAGCTGACGCCAAGGTTTTGTCCATAACCGGAAGACCAATCGGCGCAAACCCACGACGAGATTCAATCTTTTTGACCAACGGCGTTTTGACTTCAATAAATGGAAAGTGAAACAAAGTTGCCAACTCTTCGGTATTCAACAAATAACGCCCAATACCGGTGTCGCCGCTTCTGGTTTTGTATGCTTCCAAAAGCCGATTTTGTCTGGTTCCCACTCGTCGATCAACCATAAACAACTTGGCCACGGTTTTGTTTTTACCCGGCTTGAACCCATTCAATCCGGCCGCTCCAAACTGCTTTAATGCGCCAAAAATTCCGGAAACACCCAAACCCTTTTTGAACACTTCTCTTCTGCCATAATAAATAAAGCGCAACTTGCAACTGAAACATACTTTGTCCACCTTGCCGATAATCATCTCAATTTTGCGTTTTGTGGAAGGAGGAACATTCAGCAAAGTCATCAAATCTTTTTTCTTTTCTTCCACTTGTTTTGGCGGCATGCCCAACAAAGATTCCCCAACCGCATGAAAAAAATAATCAAATTCACCAAACCATTTTTGGTAAAAACTCGGTTTGGCTTTTGGTTCAATATTTAACATTTTATCAACCTCTTTTAGCCCATTTTTTTCCCAACCAATATCAGCCGGTGACGCCAAAATTTGCAACCACAACTGCTCACCCTTACCAATGCTATTCATTATTTCCAATAACGACGCCATTGGATCTTTGAACTCATTATCCAATTTTTCTTGGAATTCCAAATATGTACGAATCGGAATATAATCTTTGGTTACCAAATCCAAATCAGCTCCCCACAAATTATATTCTTCGCTGGGAAAAACAGTATTGACCTCCTTGGTATAATCATTAACCTCGACGATTTCCGCTTCCGGATATTGCGCATAAATCGACGCTTCCACCAAATTACGAAATTGCACCGGAGTTCTAATCAAAAATTGAATAAATCCGTCAATACTGACTATTTCAAGACTGTAGCCAATCTGAAATTCACCTTTGAACGTTTTTTCATGCCATTCAGGCGTTGATTGCGCACCAGCCAACGCCGTAAAAATATTTTCTACCGCTTTTGGTGTTTGCAAATTGTCTCTTGGAATATCAATCGCCAACATCACATAAGACTGTTTCATGGCGAATTTTATCTGCTGACGCAAAACAAACATTTCCCATAGCCCCCACAGAACAACAATCAAAAAAGGAATCCAGCCTCCGACTTTCAAAAAAAGCCAAATTGATTCAACTGGCGACTGCTTGTCGAAATTATAAAACCAAGATAAATCCAAATTTAAAATATAACCAAAAATATCCAATTGCATAAGTTGATTGACAAATACATTGTGAATATATTATAACACAAAATTAATTTTCAATAAACAAAAAACGAGGGGATAACCTCGTTTTTTTTGTCACGCAAAATTATTTTAATAAATAGAATTTACCGTCAGGCGTTTTTTGGAACTTGTTTTTGTTAATCAAGGTCAAATAAACGGTTGACCGATTCACTTGTCTTTGGCGCAAAACTTCTTCGATGATTTTTTCTTTGGTCATCGGCTCCTCGCTCTCGGCAAAAATGCTTCTGATAATGTCCGCTACCGTTCCGGTAACAAAACCCCAATTTTTGTTAGCATAAAGTCCTCGACCAATCAAAACAAACTCTCCATTGGCAATCAATTCATTGTGCACCGTCGCCGCGCAAATCTTCTTGCCGTCAAATTTGGCTTGATTGATGGCTTCGGCAATTTCACGAAAATGCAATGGCTTGTTTTCTTTTTTGAAAATCAAAGCGATTTTGTCTCCCAATTTCTTTGGTTGGACATTTTCCCAGTGCGCCAAGCCCCATTCATTGATAATATTTTTTTCAATCTTTGAAGTAGCGTCCAAGTGTGCTTCCAAAAATTTTTGCGTATCTTGCAAACCATGTTTTTGTTGAAGCAAAGAAAAATATCCTGCTAACTCCGTAACTAATTTTTCTTTTGCCAAAACCAACATTTGTTCATGTTGCAAAAGTTCTTTTTGCTCGATCAGCTCTTTTTCAATCTGTCGCAACCAGTCAATCACCTTGTCCAAATTCAACTCATCAGTTTTCCAAATCGGATAAAAATATTCATGATCAAGCACTCTTTGGGTTCTATCCAAGAGATGCTCCATTACAAAAAGAAAAGCATTACTATGCCAATTTTCCAAAGGAAAATTGGGCTTGATAAAATCATTAACCAAAACATCTTCTCTAACCAATCCCCCGTTTTTTTCAATATATTCGGCACATTCTTTTTCTAAATTTTTCAAAAAATCCGCATACTCTTGTTCTTGCGCCAACTCTTTGATTTTGCGCACCGCTTCTTTTTCGATTTGGCGAACTCTTTCGCGAGTAATATTATAAAGATCGCCAATTTTTTTCAAAGTGGATTTTTTGTTTAATTCATTGGTCAAGTGATAACGATTTTTGAGAACAATTTGTTCTCTTTCGGTCAATTTGGCCAAAAGGTTTTGGAATAACTGATGAAAGTTGAAATTTTCTGACATATTTTGTCCGATAACCGACAAGCGAGCTATTAAATAATAAGTTAATTTTCTTACTAAATAATATCATTTAAAAATAGTAATGTCAAGCACTTCCGTCAAATTTCACAAAATCTTATTTGTCTAAATTTAGCAAAAATAAATAAAGCTAACCATGCAGACACTTCTGCCGACAAAAAAACCGATTGTCAAAAATCGGCTTTTTTGTTTATGATAGCGTTATTTTTTCTCTCTTTTCATGGCTTCAGAAACCACCAATAACGGACTGGCCACAAAAATTGAACTATACGCTCCGAGGAAAATACCGATTAATAATGCCAAAGCAAAATATTTAATCGATTCTCCCCCAAAAAGATAAATAGCCACCAAAGACAGCAATGTTGTCAAGGTTGTATTGATTGATCTGGTCATTGTTTCATTCAAGCTCAAATTGACAAGGCTAGCAAATGATTGCTTTGAAACTCGCCCCAAATTTTCTCTAATACGGTCAAAAATAACAATAGTATCATTGACCGAATAACCGAGAATAGTCAAAAGCGCAGCCACAAAAGGCAAACCAACTTCCATTCCGGCAAATTTTCCCAAAACCGCAAAAATCCCCGAAGTAATAACCACATCATGGAGCAGAGCAACTATTGCAAACAGACCATATTTCCACGAAGCCACAGGATAAGTAACTTTGCGAAAGGCCACCGCAATATAAATAATAATAGCAATGGAAACTATAATAATCGAATAAATGGCCTTGGTCTTAAGTTCACTGCCAACAACCGAACCGATTGATTCAAACTTTTCTTCTTGGAAATTGTCCGGATATTTTTCCTTTAATTTGTTGACAATGTTCTGGTGGGCATCTTCATTGGATTCTTGGAACCGCAAAATCACATTTTTGGCACCAGATTCTTGAATAACCAGCTCTTTTTCAAAGTTTAACTCTTCCATTAAAATTCGCAAATCATTAACTGCCGGTCTTTCT
>JBAYHA010000006.1:0-26424 GCA_041666425.1 Patescibacteria group bacterium | reverse complement strand
TCGCAAAGTAAAACCTTGAATACGATCAGCAAATCCTTGTCGCTTGTAATCAACCTTACTGTCATGCCAATTCTCCTTCTGTGTTTTTCTGCATGTTTATTCCTGTAAAAAGCACCATTAAAATATCAAAGAACTGACCTTAACTTTTATCATATTTTTTAAAATATGTCAACAGCAGGAGGAAAGCCTTCATCAACCACTTTCACCAAAGGCTCCTCCCAGCCAAAACATGTTTCTTTCCCGCATAGTTTTTCAAACGCCTTAATACATTTTTGATCGTACTTTACATATGCCTGAAGCATCAGAACCACTTCCTCTATAAATCCGCCAACCGTCCCATTTGAATCATCCACTCCGCCAGTGCATAATTTTTTATCAAGCCGCAACAGCAAATCAACCAATAATCCGGAGGTTTGCTCGCTGATCGGTAAATCTGAAACCAGTTTTACCAATCGTGCACAACCTTCATCAAGCGAATTTTGATAAGAGAACCAAAGGCGGGACGGCACATTATAAGGCTTTATGTAAATCATGGCCGAGGTAACCTCTTTCTTGACCTTGATTAAGTCTTCTTTGCATAGTTCGCCAAGTTTGCCACTGCAGACAGGCTCGTCAATCAATTCCTTCTCTTCTTTTCTTAATTCCTTACCGCCCATTACGGCATAAATGGACAAGGCGACAAGATGCTTGCAAAGAGTATTTTGCTGGCCGAGATAGCAGTCGCAAACACCCAAACCAAAGCGACGCGCCTCGATTGCAACATGATATGGATGCGTTCCAATGACAACCGCCGAATATGCTCCAATATCTTCCTTGAACTGTGTTACTTTGCCTGATTCATACAAAGTAACCGCTTTTTCATAAGTCGGATGGTCAGTGGCGAATTTTATTTTGTCTAAATTAAATGATGGCTTCATACCTACAGTTTACGCTTTTAAGATAAAACCGTAAAGCTTAAATATACAGTCTAAAAAAACGGAGATGGGACAAAAATAGTATATTCCGCACCACCCCCGTCCTCAAAATTTTGAGCAAACAAAAAATCGCCTAATTATAGACGGTTTTTTGTTCTGAAACTTCGACGAATCAACCTGACAGAGTCCCGCCTTCGCTTTAGAGCTACGGCGGGCAGGCGGGTCGCTTTCACCGAAATTCTTGGCTCAGAGGCCTGGAGTCGAACCAAGATAAACAGGTCCAGAACCTGTTGTCCTACCATTAGACGACCTCCGAATAATTAATTCCTTTAAAAAAACATATAAATAAACATGTTGTCCTATCCCCGAATAAATTTATATTTAGTAGTGAATATTAAGTTGTGAGTTTAAAAATTGATTATTAAAAAACTCACCACTTACTACTTACATCTTAAAAAAACATACTACATTCCCGCAGGAGAGTCAACCACCGTTCCACCAAATTCTTTGGCTACCTCATCAACTTGACTGTTGCCTGCATTTTCCGAATTTGGTTTTTCACCAACAAAAAGTTCTGACATAGTCAACCCATGTTGAATTCTTGTTTCGATTTGCCAAGTCTTACCGGTCAAGGCAATCAAAATATCATGAATCGCTTTTTTGCATTCATTTTTTTCGACACGTTGTCGCTGTAGTTCAAAAATAAAACCAAGAACAATTCGTCCATCACTCACTTCAATCGGTTTGCCCATCCGCAAAGACATAAACGCCGAATAATTAACTGTTTTTAGTTTTTCCAAAACAGCAGTCCAAATTGCGGTGAAATCAGCCGATAAAGGCAACATCTCGCAAATTGGCACTTCGCTAATTTCTTCGACTACCTCGATTTTTTGTTCCATCAACGGTTCTTCTTTTTTGATTGCAAAATCAGGCTGAGCTTGCTTTTCAATCGGAGCAATCGGCGTAGTTTTTTTTATCATCATTGGTTCTACTTTTGGCATAGCGACAGCACTCGAAGTCATTTCCAAAACTACGGCCTCCAACGCCAGTTGTGGCAAATAGGACTGACGAAAAGTTTCCTTGTTGGCCAAACATTTTTTGATTATCAACAACAAATAATCGGGCTGAATTTTTTCGTCGGAAGAAATTATTTTGCGCAAAATTTCATCCGACAAGTCTTGACTTAATTCATCAGTCACTCCGGTTATTTTGTAAACCAAAATCCGACGCAAAAAATCAACAAACCCATCTATGAATAGATTGAAATCAACTCCGTTTTTGTTTAACTCGGACACAAAAGAAAATCCATCCGCTGTTCTCTTTTGCAAAATAATTTCCCAAAAACGCAAAAAATCTTCCCCTAAAACTCTGGGCAAAACCAGTTCCGCCGTAGCCAAAGTTATTTTTTCTCTACCCAAAGAAAAAACCTGCTCCAAAAGACTTTCGGCATCACGAGCACAACCACCCGATTGACGAGCCACAACTTCGAGAACATTATCATCAATCGTTATTTTTTCGCTGTCGCTGATCATGCGCAAACGTTTTACCAAATCTTGAAAATTTAATTTTTTTAAATCAAATCTCTGGCAACGTGACAAAACAGTAGCCGGAATTTTGTGCACTTCGGTCGTAGCCAAAATAAAAATAACATATTTTGGCGGTTCTTCTAGAATTTTTAACAACGCGTTAAAGGCAGCCATGGAAAGCATGTGAACCTCATCAATAATATAAACTTTGTATTGTCTTTTGCTGGGAGAAAAGCGGGTACTCTCAATAATATTTTCGCGAATATTATCAACGCCCGTATGACTGGCGGCGTCTATTTCTACAATGTCCAAAGATCGACCGGAAGAAATGGCCAAACAAGATTCACACTCATTGCACGGCTCAGCATCAGCCTGACGATTCTGACAGTTAATAGCCTTCGCGAACAATCTGGCCAAAGTTGTTTTGCCCGTTCCCCGCGGTCCGCAAAAAAGATAAGCATGCCCCAGATTTTCTGAGGCTATTTCGTTTTGCAAAGTTATTTTGGCATGATTTTGCCCGGTAACTTGGGCAAAGGTTTGTGGGCGATATTTGCGATACAAAGCCATAATTTTGTTGCTTAAAGCAGTTAAATTTTAACAAAAAATTGATGATAAAGCAAGCCTGAATTTAACGGGAAAATTTATGGTAATTTAAAACAAAAAATAACAAAAAAACGCATTATGCGTTTTTTTCCGTATGTCATCCTGAATATTTGGGCAAGGTATGTTTTGTTTTTATTATTTGGGCAGGTCAAGCCCTGCCCCTACTATTTTTTTATAATATTATCCACGGCGGCGGAACGACTAACACCTTCGGCCGGAATCAAGAAAACCACTTCATCACCAGCTTCGCCTTTGTAATATGTAACGCTGGCCGTTAATAATTTCCATTTTTTGCCATCAGCCAAAGCATAAAATTGTAAATTCTGTGGATCTTGATCCAATACACCGACTTTGCGCAAACGATCAATCGGCTTAATCTGTTTGTAAACAAAAGCACCCAAATTATTAATTGTTAATTTCAAAATATCACCTTCGACCAATTTTGATTTGCTGGCATAGTTGGCTGGGACATCATAAATTTCACCACTGGCGCCAATCATACTGTTGCCATCAAAAACACCTTCAATAACTTTTTCGGTCCCACTTTTTTGCGGTTCTTCCTCACTCAAATCTTTCAAATACTGCAAATTATCCTGAACGGCTTTGCTTTGTTTGCGATTGTCCAAATCAATATTAAAACTGCCGGAAACGGCCAACTTCAAACGATCCAACTCTTTTTGGATTTGCGACAATGCGGATAAAATATCCTTGGCAGTCATTGACTTGTCATCAAAGTTTTCTTCTTGATCTTCGCTGTTTTTTTTGAAAATACTGAACATAATATTTTGTTTTTATTTTATTTTTTTATTAAACATCAAAAAACTCTTTGTTGTCGTTCGGAAACTTCCATATTAACCAATTCAATATCTTTGCCGTATTTAAGTTTGGAAAGTTGTTTGATTGCTTCACAAAGTTCTTTGTTTTCTTTTGGCAAACCCGGAACTTTGTCGAGATGAATCGTGCCCATATTAAAGCCCGGCGGATTGGCGTTATTAATCAAAAGTTTGACATAACAATTATAACTCGGACAGTTCAAAAAGTCATTTTCGTTAAAAATTCCGGCAAATTCCTTGGTCATGGCTTCGGCATCATCAACACCAATACGAAAGGCACACTTCGTTCCCACATTGCCAAAAATTGCGTCTTTGAATTTGGTATCATTATTTTTTACAAGTTGTCCGATATACTGATGCGCAATACTCAAGCACAAACGATATTTGCGAGCTTCGGACAAAATAATTTCCATGCTATCAGTCAAATAATTTTGGAACTCATCAATATATAAATAAAAATCTTTGCGCTCATCCTCTGCCATATCAGCACGACCAAGAGCAGCCATCAATAATTTTCCAATCACCAACATGCCCAACAAATTGGAATTGATCTGTCCAATTTTGCCTTTTGATAATTTTACCAAAAGAATTTTTTTTGTATTCATGATCTCCGCAAAATCAATGGTACTATTTTGTTGAGAAATAATTGGTCGGACATAATCATTGCTGATAAATGGCGACATTTTGCTGGTAATATAAGGAACCATATTGGCAAGGGAAGCTTCACCGCCCGCCTTTTGCGCTTCTTTTTCCCAAAAATCCTTGACCATCTGATCCTGACATTTGGAAAGTTTATACGCACGAAAATCATCATCAGCCAACACGCGCGAAATTTCCATAAGTGTGGAACCGGACTCCGGATCAGCCATAATCAACGCAGCGGCGTTTTTGAAATATTGCTCAAACATCGGACCACCGGTAGCCTTTAAATCATACAATTTATCAAAAATAGCCATCAGCTCATTTATGGCAAAAGTTTTGTCTTCTTGGGTTTTGAATTCCAATAAATTCAAACCGATCGGACGAGAAACATCACCCGGATCAAGAATAACCACATCCTCGGCGCGTTCTTTTGGAATTCTTCGCAAAATATGCTCAATGGCATCGCCATGAGGATCAATATAACAACAACCTTCACCATTGGCAATATCCTGCATCATCATTCCTTCGATATACCAAGATTTACCGGTACCGGTCATACCAATCGTGTACATATGTCGACGACGTTCTTCTCTCCCAATTCTAATTTCCGTTTTGCGACCGCGGTACATATTATAACCGATCAATAAACCTTGTTTTAAAATATTAGCGGGCGCCGGCGCCTTGCGAGCATCCAACCAGCGAATATTCGGAGATTCATTAACGTGAGGAATCGGAAAATGAAAAATACTGGCCAAATTTTCCGTATTCAAAACAAAATTAATCGACTCATCAAAATGTCGATAAATAAAATTGGTAATCATCCTCGTTGGCTTGCCCTCATTTTTTTCAAAAATATTTCCGTATTTGTAAATATTATATTGCGCAAAAGCATTCACGATATTATTCAAATACAAATCCAAATTTCCTTCATTTTCTGAACAAACAACCACGCGAATATTCACATCCGCTCCGGCTTTTTGGCATTTTTCTTCAATCCCTTTGACTTGTTCTTCTTCGAGCGGGCTCAAACGATACTGTTGTGGTTCGGAACCCGGTTGATTGGGATTTTTTGTTTTTGCCGCCTTGGCAAAATCTCGAAAAAGCAAACTAAGTCCGCCTTTGGCTTCACGATAAGCATCTTCGTATTTTTTGCCTTGTTGCATTTTGCTGGCCACACGGATACCGAAATTTCTCCATTTGGGTTTGGCTGATTTGATGGTAATCTGGATAGTGGCGCCGTCTTTGTCATCAATTTTGCTAAGAGCATTAGTCAGAGCATTCAAAGGATCAGATTCCATTTTTTTGTAAGTTTTTATCGGCAAAAAATCCGGTTTGGTCAAAACCATAGCAAAAGACTTAATTTTTCCTTTTGGTGAAAAAATATTATAATCAGGCATTTCTTCGATAAAAGCATGCGGAAACTGTGCGGTAATTTGTTCTTCGATATAATCTTTGAAATTATTTGGGATAACCACAAAAAAATTTACTTTGCCATCAAGCACCACCATTTCAAAAGAAAAAACGTTATTAAAACCATGAAACCAATGCTTGAAACCTTTTTCCGCTTTTAGACCGGCGGTATTGCTAAAAATAGCTTCCATTATGCCGATTTTTTCTTGGATTTGTTGCAAAGTCGGCGTAGAGGTTTGATCTTTTTCCATCGTTTGTTTTGGCACGGTAACCAAAAGAATTTTTTTGTCAAAAGATTTGGCCAAATTACCGGCGGACAAAAATATTTTGCGCAAAATTAAAATAACAATCCACAAAACAAGCCCGGCCCAAAACGCCCACAAACTAAAAATCACCCATGGCTCAGCCAATAGATCGGCAAGAAAAGACATTCCGGTTAAATTTATTTCATATTCGGGCATATTTTTTGTAAAAATATCGTAGTGGCACGATGCATCGTGCCACTACATAACGGACATTATTTTTTTTTCTTTTTCTTTTCTTTTAAATTCTCGGCAAACTCCATAACTTTTCCAAAACCCATCTTGATAATCTTGTTGGAAATAATCGAAAAAAGACTGGTGACTGATTCCAATCTGGCATGAATCCGTTCAAGCGCTTCGTTAACTTCGCGCATGATCTTTATTAAATTGTACAAACAGATCACTAAAAAAACAGTCAAAATCGTCAAACAAGACGAAGCCACCAAATAAAAAATATCCTGACTGGTCGAAAACATACTTTTTTATTTTTATTTTTGTTTATTTTTTCTAGCTTCTTACCTCCGCGCCCACGGCCTTGCGCAACTGATCGACAACCTTTTGCAAAATCTTTTGCGCTTCTTCATTTTGCAAAGTTCTTTTGTCAGAGCCAAAAGTCAAACGAATGGTAACACTCTTGTATCCTTCTTTTATTTTATCATTTTTATAGATTTCCAACAAATCCACAGCTTTGGTCAAATTTTCATCAATTGAAGCGCACAACTTGCGCAAACTTTCCCATTCCACGTTTTGCGGGACAATGACAGCCAAATCCAAAACAATCCTTGGAAATTTGGCCAACGGCACGTATTTGCCAATCGCAGGAAAAAAATCAACAACATCGTTTAAATTTATTTCCACGACCGCGGTATTATTTTTTAAATCAAAAAATTCCTTTGTCTCTGGATGAATCGTCGCCAAATATCCAACCTCTTTTTTGTTGAAAAAAATAGTTTGGCCTTGTCTAGGATGACACCACAAAGGCAAAGCATCGGCTTCGGAAAAAGAACAATTAAAATTTAGAGACTCGGCCAAATGTTCCAATACTCCCTTTGCCTGCCAAAAAGAATCTTCCCCTGTCAAAGCAAAAGCCAAATGAACATCTTGATTCGGTAAATAATTTTTGCTATTTGTAGAAATTTTTGCTCCTTTATTTCGACGATCAAAGATTTTGGCAACTTCAAAAATACCCACTTGCTCGAAAAAACGCTCATTTTTGGCAATCTGTCCGATTAAAACAGGAACTAAATTTTTGCGCAAATAAGCTGACTCCTCACTCCACGGATTGGCGATTTTGACTTGATCAATCGTTTCACCAATCTTTTTTAAGAATTCAATATTTTCAAAAGAATAATTATAAACTTCGTGCAAACCGCAACCAGTGGCCAAAATATTTTTTACTTCCCTTTCCAAACGACGCAAACCGTTTTCTTCGGTAAAAGTCAAATCAACTTTTGGCATTATGGGTTCAATATTATCAAAACCATGAATTCGGCTAACCTCTTCGATAATATCTTCATTGATACTCACATCTTTGGTCGCTCGCCAATGAGGAACTTCCACTTTTAAGACTTTCCCCTTATCTTTGACCAAAAAACCAAGCCTTCGTAAAATATCAACAACATAATTATGATCCAGCTTATTGCCAATGCGTGAATCAATAAAATCCCAAAGCAAACTTAATTTGATATTTTTATTTTTGTAATTATTTTCGTCAACAACATTGCTGACAACTTGCGCGTCGGGACAAATTTCAAGTAACAAAGAAACTGTTCGAGCCAAAGCGATTTCAGTCATGTTCGGATCAAGACTTTTTTCGTATCTGATGGCCGCTTCGGTGCGCAAATTCAAACGATTGGCCGTCTTACGAATATTAACCGGTTCAAAGTTAGCCGATTCAATAACAATTTTTTTTGTTTCATTATTTATTCCGGAAAGTTCTCCACCCATAATACCGGCCAAAGCAATTACTTTGCTTTTGTCAGCGATAACCAAATCACTTTCGGTTAATTTTTTTTCTTCGCCGTCAAGAGTTTTCAAAGATTCTTCTTTCTTGGCGCAACGCACAACAATCTTTTCCGCAATTTTGTCAGCGGAAAAAGCGTGTAGCGGTTGCCCCAAATCAAACATAACAAAATTGGTAACATCAACAATATTATTAATTGATTTTTGACCAATGGCCGTTAATTTTTCTTTTAACCAAACAGGAGACTCACCAACCGTCAAATTATCAATCACCACCGCTTGATATCGAGGACAAAAAGTTTTTTCCTTTATTTCAACTTTTAGACTGTAATCTTTTCCTGGTTTTATTTTTTCAAAAGGATAATTTTTTAAAGGCAACCCATAAATGGCGGCCACTTCGCGAGCCATACCATAATGTCCCCAGAGATCAGGCCGATTATTGATTGATTTGTTGTCAATCTCATAAATCGTTTCTTCCAAATACAAAGCTTCGGCAATCGGTTGTCCGACTTCGGCGGTTATATCAAAAACAGTCAAATCCAAAATTTCGTGATCATCTTTGGCTGGGAATTTTTCGGCCAAACCAATTTCCGTAACGGCGCAAATCATACCTTCACTTTCGACGCCACGAACTTTTGATTTTTCAATCATCACCAAATCACCATTGCCGTGCCATTTTACTTTGGCGCCAATAAGCGCCACCGCCACCAAGTGATCTTGTGTTAAATTTGAACCACCGCAAACAACGGAAATATTTTTTCCACCAACATCAACAGAAACGACACGCAAGCGATCAGCATTTGGATGAGCCTCAATCTTTTTTATTTTTCCGACAACAATTTTGGCCAATGAATCGGCCAAAGAAATTACTTTGTCAACTTCAACGGTCGCCATGGTCATTTTTAACCCCAATTCTTTTGGCGTTACATCTGCTGGCAAATTAACGTAATCCTTTAACCAATTTAATGAGATATTCATACAAGTAGTTTATAAAGTATAAAGTATAAAGTTCATAAAGTTTATAAAGTATAAAGTATAAAGTTCATAAAGTTCATAAAGTTTTGACTACGAAACTACGAACAACAACGCGCTTCATCTATCCTCTTTTCGTAATTTCGTAGTTTCGTATCTTGGCTCAGCCTTGGCAATAAAATTCAACAAAATATCCACATCTCGACCGTTAAAAACCGAAGCTCGAACATTCCAACCAAAACTTGTGGCTTCTTTTTTCTTTTGTTGAAACTCTTCAATTTGTTTTGGATTTGTCGGCATCGGAACCAAAACTTCTTTTGAGATGGAATCAAACGGTTGCAACGCAATCCCTCCATCAGGCAAACACAACAAATCATATTTATCTTTTAATTCATTCAGCCGATCATTTAAAACAGCGGTAATCGATTCCAAATTATGATAAAAACTACGAAACTGCCTAATAGCGCGAGCGTCAAACTTGCCGGTCTTACATTCATACATACCGGTAACAACGGCCTGATTATTTTCTCGGTCAAAAACAATACCCAAATGATCCGGATTGCGCAATGGACGATCATAACCGATAATTTCCGGATGGCGCAAACAGTGCAAAACAAAATCACCAAGCAAACCGTTTTCCTCAGCATCATTCATTTCCAAATTGGCTAAATATTCAAAAACATATCCGCGAGCCCGATAACTTTCTCCGCGCAAAAATTCTTGGAACAAATCCTGCGGAATCTTTTTTATTAACTGTCGCAAATCAACATTGCCCAAAATTTCATTTTTGCGATTCTTTATAACTTTGTCTTTTATTTCTCCGACCAAAGTTTCAACCAATTCATCATAACTGTTAACTTTGGCTTTTCTTTTACATTTAGCATTATAATCTTCATATTCAACCTTATCATAACCAAAATATTCTTCACGATTATCCAAAAACCGCACCCGATCTCGTCGCTGTTCTTCTTGTCTTTTTTTGGCTTCTTCGTCGATTTCTTTTGACGATAATTTTATTTTTGGACCTTCAAAAACTTTCCCCATATTAAAACTGTTTTAAGAATCGCAAATCACCGGAATTAATCAACCGAATATCATCAATACCATAACGCATCATCACTAATCTGGTCAAACCCAAACCAAAAGCAAATCCGGAATATTCCACCGGGTCAATGCCCCCTGCGCGCAAAACATTTGGATGAATCATCCCGCAAGGCAACAGTTCTACCCAGCCAGACTGTTTGCAAACACTGCACCCTCGTCCGCCACAAATCAAACAACTGATATCCAATTCAAAACCCGGTTCGACAAAAGGAAAGAAACCCGGACGCAAACGGACTTTGACATCTTTTTTTAAAATTCCTTTTAACAACGATTTCATCACCGCAATCAAATTGGCAATAGAAATATTCCTATCAATCATCATGCCCTCCAATTGATAAAAAGTATTGTCATGCGAGGCATCAAGCGCTTCGTTGCGAAAAACTCTTCCGGGCGCAATGGCGCGAAGCGGAGCCCCGTATTCTTGCATAGCGCGAACTTGCAATGGCGAAGTGTGCGTGCGTAAAACAGTTTTTTCTTCACCGTCATTATCAATATAAAAAGTATCTTGCGTATCTCGAGCCGGATGAGTTGCCGGAATATTCAACGATTCAAAATTGTAATAATCCGACTCCAGCTCCGGACCATCCAACACAATAAAACCAAAAGAGCGAAACAAATCTTCCAACTCATATTGGACAATCGATGTTGGATTCAACGAACCCTTGACAAATTTTTTGCCCGGTAAAGTCAAATCAATTTTTTCATTTTTAACCTTGTCGGCAATTTCTTTTTGGCGCATTTCGCTTTTTTTTGTTTCCACCAAAGACAACAATTCTATTTTGATGTCGTTTGATAATTGTCCGAATTTCTTTTTTTCTTCGTCGGACAAATCTTTTAATGAACGCAAAACGTTATTTAGTTTGCCGTCCTTGCGCCCGAAATATTCAATCTCAAAATTTTCCAATTCAATTAAATTTTTTATTTCCTCAAACTCCGCCAAGGCGTTTTTTCGAAGTAATTCTAATTCTTGTTGCATATTTTTTCAACCGATCAACTGATCCACTGACCAACCGACCAATTAATTTTTAAACACGTTAATTATACCAAAAACCAACAAAATTAACAAATTTTTGCCCCAACAAAAAAACCGCCAGAAAGCGGATTTTTTTGATTATTAAACTATTTTTTCTTTTTGTCAATAACGATCTCCACCACGGTTTCTTTGTCATCCAAAAGGACATCCACCGATTGACGCAAAACATGCCAACCGATCACCTCCCCGTGTCCATGTTTGGTATTTACTTTTTCCCCAATCATCGGCAAATTATCCGCCAATTGATTATACAAATCTTTTTCATAAGTCAAACAACATTTCAAACGACCGCAAACTCCGGACAAACGATCAGAACCACGATGCGCAACCTGTTGCAAATCAGCCAAATCAGAAGTAACATTCCCCAAATCTTTGTAAAAACTTTGGCAACAAAGATTGCGTCCGCAATTACCAATATCGCCGGTAATTTTTATTTCATCGCGAATACCCAATTGTTGCAAACGAATGTTTTTGTGATAAATTCGAATCAATTCTTTTAATAATTCGCGAAAATCAACACGGCCATCGGCTATAAAGGCAAAAGTTATTCTTGATTCGTCAAAAGTATAATGAACATCAACCAATTTGATCGGCAAATTGAATTTTTTTATAAGCGAATGACAATCATCAAACGCCTTTTTTTGTTTTTGGTTCAAAGACAAAACAACATCCAAATCTTCTTTGTTGGCTATGCGCAAAATCGGCTTGATCGGTTCGGCCAAAGAAGCTTCCTTCTCCGGTGTTAATTCAACAAAACCGAGAATTTTGCCGATTTCCAAACCCAACTTTGTCTCTACTATGACAAAATCAGCCACCGCAAAATTTTCTCCTTCGGAAATACCAAAGTAGTAAACTTTGTCCCATGGCGCAAATTGTACTTCGGCGACACGCATAAAAACTGTTAAATTTGGAACCTGACAAATTTGCCTATTTCAATTTTTTCACCGGTCTTCACAATCATTTCATTGATTAAAGATTCTACTGTTTTGGTTTCATCTTTGATGCATTGTTGTTTTAAAAGACAAACCTCGGCAAAAAATTTGTTTAATTTTCCTTCTAATATTTTTTCTAACATTTCTTCTTTTTTGCCCTCGGCCAAAAGTTGTTCACGATAAATGGCTTTTTCTCTGTCCAAAACCTCGACCGGAACTTGTTCTGGTTTTAAATATTCCGGACTCATGGCCACAATTTGCAAAGCCAACTCGTGCACCAAATTTTTGTAATCATCAGTTTTGGCGACAAAATCAGTTTCGCACAACAGTTCCAACATAGCACCGATTTTGCCATTTGAGTGAACATAAGAATAAACCAAACCATCTTTTGTTTCGCGTTCAGCTGATTTTTTGGCCGCCTTGATTTCACCTTTTTGGCGCAAAATATCAATGGCTTTTTCGTAATCGCCATTGGCTTCATCGATAGCTTTTTTGCAATCCATCATTCCTCCGCCGGTTTGATTTCTTAATTTTGTAATTATTTCTAAGTCTGCCATATTTTTGTTTTAATCGTTATTTTATAAAAAAAATCTCCCTTAATTCTTAATTATTTTTTTAAAGAATCCGCCAGCTTCTCGGCCAATTCTTTTTGGGCTTCCAAAATTGTTTCAGAAAGTAAATTAACCAAAAGTTTGATTGAACTGATGGCATCATCATTACCAGGAATTGGATAATCAATCATTTCCGGATTAACATTGGAATCACAGACCGCAATCAATGGAACATGGCAACGGTTAGCTTCGGCAATGGCTGTTTTTTCTGTCTTTATGTCAACGACAAAAATCACAGTTGGAATTTTGTTTATTTTTTCCATACCGCCAACCAATGCTTCCAATTTGATAATTTCTTTGTCAATCAAAACACGTTCTTTTTTGGTATATTTTTCCCACGCGCCGGTTGCTTTTTCATCTTTTATTTTGCGTAATCTCTTAATCGTATTAAAAACCGAAGTTGCGTTAGTCAAAGTTCCCCCGAGCCAACGGTTGACGACAAAAGGCATATTGCAAGCAATCGCACCTTGTCGCACAATTTCTTTGGCTTGTTTTTTTGTGCCTAGAAATAAAATGTTTCCACCGTTCAAAACAGTTTGCCTGGCAAAATCCAAAGCTTTTTCTAACTGTTTTTGCGTTTGTTCCAAATTAATAATGTGAATGCCATTTTTCTCAGTAAAAAGAAAAGGCGCCATCTTTGGATGCCACTTTGATTTTTGGTGTCCAAAATGGACACCGGACTTCATTAAGTCTTCTAGACTTGGAATCTTCATAAATTTTTTCCTTTTTTCCTCTACTTTTTAATCGGAAGGACTTTTGCGGTGCAAAAGCAGGATTTCCAATATTTGATCAACCATTGGTTAATCAAGCAAAAGTATGCGGTTTATTACTAAATTAATACAAAAGGATGATATCACGGGAATTAAATTTTGGCAAGTATGGCGGCCGCGCACGAGCCAACGGCTCGGCCGGCCGCTTTAAACTTTTAAAACCTACTTTAAATTTACCTTTTCTTGAAATCTTTTTAATTTCATGTTAGTATATTTTTGCAAGCAAAATTTTCATGGGTCGGTACCAAAGCAGTCAAATGGGGCAGACTGTAAATCTGCTGGCTTTCGCCTTCGAAGGTGCGAATCCTTCCCGGCCCACCAGTCCGCTTTTTGCGGACTATAATCCAGTCACTATATTCTAGAGTCTAGATTCTAGGATTCAAAAACAGAAATTTCACCGAGAAGGTGTTTTTTTGTTACAAAAAAACTCCGAAGTTTCGGAGTTCTAAATTTAATTTCAGGCGGCCAGCAAACGAGCTGGTCTTGCCATTTCTTGATTTTCCGAACAAACACAATTAACAAGCATCTGCCCATGAAAAATAAATTGCCAACCATTAGTGTTAATGTGATAATCCATTGGCAAATCCTTGATTTTGTCCATGTGAGCACGAAAAATCAAACGCAAAAAAAACAACAACTCTCGCCAATAAACAAAGTCCCAATGCTGGCGCTTGGCCGACTTTTGCGATAATTCGTGTTTCCGAATTTTGTCATGAAAAACTTGCAACGCAAATAGTGAAATAAAAACTTTTTTTTCTCGCGCCAATTTAATCATTACCTGCCGTTCTCTACCTTGTATTAGCAAATACTTGAATTCATTTTGCGCAAAAAGCACATCAATTTCACTTAATTCGCAACTAGCATCACGCAAATCTTTGGCCGGCCAGCCAGTAGTCAAAAATTTTAGATACAATCTTTCATCCGGAAAAAATTTCACAATTTCATCATGTTCCCGACCACGACAATAATATTTCTTTCCATCGCAAAACCTTTTTGCCTGCGCCGTTAAATCTTTGTTATTCAGACAAATTCGATAATGCTGATAAAGAAAATCACGCCACTTTGTTAAAAATACTTTTAACAACTCTCCGCGCAAAATCCGATTGTTGATAAAAATTCCTTTCTTACCATCAACAAAACTCGACCCAACCAACAAATGCTCTTTCAAAAAATGCGCGCTTAACTTATTTGGCTGAAAAAAACTTTCCACAAATTGAAAAAAAATCTCTCTTGTCACCGGCTGTTCCATCTTTACCTCCTTTGGCTTTATTTTCAAAAAACACTAAACACCAAAATAGCAAGTTTTTTGCAATCTGTCAACTGCTAGCACTCTCTTGTCCTCGCAGTAAAGGCTATTTTTTCAGAAAACGAAAAAGCCACCGACGATGAGGTCGATGACTTTTCCAAAACGTTGTTTGGTTACTTCCGGATATACTTCTCCGGAATGTTCTCAATCGCCGGGAAATCCGACGACAGTGCGGGCGAAGGATTCTTGATCAAATCCTGCGCCTTAGCCTCCAGCCGAGCTAATCGCTCAGCCTGCTGTCCAAGAATCGTCCCCGCTCCTCTTGGATAGTCCTTGACTATCCGCAAAAAATCCTTTGGGGACAAATAATGCAATTCAAATGCGTTAAGGAGCAAATAATCCTTTGGTCCACCTCTAAGCGCAAAAAGAGTAAGCCCCTCAATGATCAACCCCTGAACATACAAGGGGTTTGCCTTCGGAAACTTATTCTCGAGATAGACCCCGGTATTGGGGCCGACCACGAGCCGTGGGTTGCCCAACTCGGCAACCAGGGCGTCGGACTGCTCCAACGCCACGGCCCAATACTCCTCGGTCCCATATTCCTCCTCGGCCTCCTCGGTAGCACACCCGACGAAACAAACCAGAACAAAAGACAAAACGAAAAGCAAATTTTTCATGAACATTCCCCTTCTCCGCTTCAAAAAGCTTTTTTGCCTTGGACACCATCGCCAAGACAAAATCAACTTTTCTCCACAGAGCTTCCATTGTGGAGAAAAACCGGTTTTTGACTGATCTTTCTTCACAATGGACAAGGATATTTTAAAGGACAAATTCATGTTTTTACAATTATAATTATAGCATACTTCCATACTTTTGTCAAATGTAATTATTGTTTTTAATCTAATTTTAAACAAAAAAGCCCTGAAGTATAGACGTTGTCTAACTTCAGGGCAAGCCCAACAATCATTGGATAAACGGCTAAAATAAAATTAAACTTCATATCCCCTTTTCTGCACAACGGCAAAACCATTATCTTCCAATATTTTCAGACAAATTTCCGGAACGTGATAAAAAAATAATTTTTTCTGATCATTTATTTTTTCTCGCAACTTTGGCAAATCCATCATAAGCGTATGGCAACCACCACCGCCAAGTTCATGAAAAATAATTTTGCTGTTTTGCCACAACCAATTTTCAAACTCTTCCTCAAATGGAGTATCCCCACTAATGGCAAAACCATTTATTTTCAACCCGACACAAAAAACATCATGTTCGTTTTTACAAAATTCAAATCGACAATCGCCAATTTGTAAAACACCTTTTGTGTCCGCAACAAATCGCCATTCAACATAATCATCCACACAACCCCACTTCGTCGGGCAATTTCTTTCGACGATCTTTTTTACATCACGGAACCAAGAAAAATCATTACCAAAAACATAAACCGTTAACTTTTCCGTCACTTCTTTTTTCATAAAACCGAGCAACGGAGCTTTTTCCGGAAATTTCGTCAACAACATGCGTAGCTGAATCAATTCGGTCAAACCTTCCACGTGATCGTTGTGCAAATGCGTAATAATCACGGCAGACAAATCAATCAACGACAAATTAAGTTCACGCAAATAACTGGTAATTCGAACCGGAGCATCAATCAAGACTTTTGTTTCATTATTTTCAACGCAGAAACTCGGCGACTCCGAACACGAACTAAAAGAATCAAGACCGCCAAAAGAAAATAGTTTCATGATTAATCCTCCTTGTTATATTTGAGAAAGGCGACAGTCTCTTTATCAAAAATAAACTACATAACAATCACAGTCACACAAAAAGAAACTAGACCGTTTTTCTAACATTGACAAAACGACTTGCGGAGCAACCAATCCAGACAATGTTTCAAAATCAAATTCTTCAACCGATTTTCTCGCCAAAGAAGATGATATCTGCAAAAAGCGACTGTCAGTAATAATGTAAAAATACTTATTGATTCCATACTTGGAAAAATTCAATTCCATAACCGAACGTTCTTCGGGAAAATCTTCCAGACCGCGCATACCGCGAATCAACATAATTTTTTTTGGATCATTCCGCTGATTCAAAAAATCAACAATGGTCAAAACTTCCACATTATCAGGCAACCGGTAACTCAACCAAAGTTCGCAACACTGTTTTGGCGAAAACCACGGCACGCCTTTTGTCGGATTAACGGAACAAACAATTAACACCTTTGAAAAAACTTCCGCCGCCTGATTAACGATTTCCAAATGACCATAAGTCGGCGGGCAAAAACTTCCCGGATAAATGGCAATCGTGTTCATGGGAACCTCCATTTTTTTATCAACCGACCAATCACGAAGTGATCACTTCGGGACAGACCAACTGACCAATTGAGCAATTAAACAAATAAACATAAAAACAAAAGAACAAAGAAGCAATAAAAACCGAACATTTAAAAAATTTAATTGTCAACGAACGATTACAAACATAGAATAGCTTTTTGTTAACAAAAACGTCTTGCTTTTGACAAATTCCCAAATGCCGGTTAAAAAATTGACTAAATTTATAAAAGATATTACAATCAAGCTGTCGAATGTTTTCGACAACAATAACAAATTTTATGAATAATAACATCAAAAACCTATTAGCCGACTACGGGTTTAAACCCAATGAAATCAAGGTTTATCTGGCTTTGACCACTCTCGGTGAAGCGCCAGCCTCAAAAATCGCCAAAAAAGCGAACCTACCAAGAACAACCGCCATCAGTCTTTTGGAAAAAATGGCTGATGAACATCTGGTAAGCGCACACCGATATCGAGGAATAACTTCTTATTGGATTGAAGCGCCACATCAGCTGAAAGAAAAACTGCAAAACAAATTAAAAATCGCCGAACAACTCAGCGACTTGTTGACCGAACTTTATCACAGCGAAGCCGACTTCCCGACCGCCGAAATTCATGACTCAAAAAATTCCGTAAAAAAATTCATCGAGAAAAAAATTCTCTCTTTGCCAAAAAATACAACCATTTTTACCATTGACACGCCCGGTGCAGGAAATTATGAAAAAATTTTTTCGGAAAAAATCGGGCTTAATTTATTTGAGATGAAAAAGAAAAAAAATATTTTAACAAAAACATTAATCCCCTTTGGGAATTTTGAAAAAATAAATCAACAAAAACTGCAAATTCAAAATATTTTCATAAAAGAAATGCCAAAAGAAATCGACTTCCAAGCTTCGCTTTGGCTTTTGCCAAATGAATTGGTCTTGTTTTCCGGCAAATATCCTTTTATCGTTTCCGCCAAACACAAAATAATCACACAAAGCATCAAAAGTATTTTTGATTTCCTTTGGCAAATTTCAAGCGAAAAAAAATAAATAAAAAATCGTTTTCACCAGATGAAAACGATTTTTTTTATTAAAGACTTCTGGTCATATTACTAATTACCTTTTGTTCTTCGGCGGTTAATTGTTTATTTCCCCGTAAGATTCTGGCTTTCATGGAATAATTGCCTATTTGAATTCCCATTCCGCCATTAGCGCCATTACCACTCGCGCCATCTTCATACTGCCCTTCGGAGTTTCGACTTTTCGGAATTGTTATCTTCGTCGGACCAGTGCCGGTGGCTAAATCCAAATTCATTGGCGTCCCATATGCCATGGTCACAAAGGAATTAACATAATTTTGCAAACTATTATCACTCTTATTCAAAACGGTGTAAGTTGGCTCGATAAAAATGAAATTATTTGTGGTTAACTTAACAATAGTTCTGCCAACAACAGACTTTAAAATATCGATAGCCGGAATTTTTTTGTTAATTAAAACATTATTAAGGCCATCCGATTCAATAATAGCCAAATATTCCTCAGGCAATTTATCCAAATCCAACATAAAAACAGCCCGAGTGTGAGCGTCACCAACATAACCCATTAGCGCTTGAGCCATTGAACCCTGATCATAATTTTGGCAAGAACCATTGCCAATCGGATATTTACCAACCTGCCATAATAATTGCGGATCGTCGGTAGAGAGAAAGGCCAATCGTCTTTTTTTGTCGGAGTCATCACTTACGGTAATAGCCTGCTCTATGTTTTGTAAATCCATTTCAAAAGCGGAACCTTTGAAATACTTTTTTAAATTTGTAATGGCAGTATTTAATTCATTTTTGTTTTTTTTGCCATCAGCGGTCAGCCGACCGGAAGCAATTAAATCATTATTAAGATTACTCAAAGCCAACAAATCAACAATCGCCGTCAACTCTTTGCGTTTATTAAAATAAATAGCGACATTATCTGAATTTTCCGGTGACAAATTATGCTTTTTTAAAAATGCCAAATCCTCCTTTATCGATAAACCTTCGGCCATTACTATCGCCACTTTTTGTAAAATTTGATCCCGCATTTTGGCTGTCAAAATTTTTGATACCGGAATTTGATCTTTCTTTTTGGTTGTTTTATTTTGTTCAGCCAAATGATTATATTCGGCTAATAGTTTTTGACCAAGCTCCGGAGTTAACCAGTCGACCAAATCACTAATCATCTTTTCCGTTTTGGCATTAAACGATAGCACGGCCGTTATTGGTAATCTTTTGTTGATAATTTCCAGAATTTTTGCCGTTTGACCGGCATTAATAATTTTGTCAAATTTACCTAAATCTTCCGTCAATTCCTTTCGAGCGGAATCAATTATTTCCGTTTTTTTTGTTGGGTCTTTTTTGATTGACAAAAAAACTCGCTCCAGATATTCCTGAATTCCGGGATTTTTATTTTTTTCTGATTCTATAAAATGTCGATGATTAATGGTCGCTTCAAAAATAATTTCTTGAATTTTCTCCGGGCGATCAAAAGAACTCTGAGACACCATCGTCTCGCCCAATTCAGCGGCTCGATTATTTTTCCAGGCCGATAATTGTTCCGGCGACAGATGACCAATTTGATTTTTGACCACCGGATTATTTAAATCATAACGCCAAGTTTGCCAATTGGCCGAGCTGTCCATATTTTCAAACATTGTTTCCACATAATCCCTCAAATTTGAATGTTGGGACAGATAAGTCATGATTGGCTCAAAATCATCGTCCCAATTTTTATTAACCGCCAGAAGTTTTTCTTCGGACAAGTTATTATTTTGAAAAACGGAGCGGATATTCTTGAAATATAATTCTTGCAGATTATTATGTAATTGCTCCAACGACTCCACTGAATTAATTGCAGTAAGAACTTCCTCATCCAAATTTTCCATCTCTTGAAACACCCAATCATCATATTCTTCATAATCCATGCCACTAGCGCGACGATAAGAATCCTCACTGTCAGCATAAAAATCTTCCATGTTTCTTTTGATCATTGCAAAAAAATTGAATTTTTTGATAACTTCTTCAAATTTTTCAACGGCCACCGGATCATCACCAAAAGAAAATTCCTTTAGTTTTGCTCTATATGCCGACATAAAAGATTTAGGCGCAACAAAAGCATTGATCAAAAAATAGGCCAGCTTGTTATTCCAAGTTTCTCGGCCTTTAATTTTTTTATAAAGATTTAACATTTTGGCCATTAACGGATCATTCGGATCGGTTGATTCCACAAAACCGACCAAAGCAAAAATTTGTTGCGCAGGAACCTCCGGATGTTCTGCCGACCATTCGGCCACGCTTGTGAATTCCGGTTGCCAAAAATCATTTAATCCAAAATTAGCGGTCTTTATAGCCGTTTCTCGAGTCACCGTACTTGGAATTTTTTCCAAAGACAACAAAACTTGCAAATCTCGACAATTACGGTCTTCCAATAATTTTTCTTTGTTTTCTTTGATAAGTTTTTTTGTGACCGCTGAAAAAAGATTTGTCTCCGTTTCATCACGAACAAATCGGTCAATAATAACCTCTTTGTTTTGGCTTGAAATCCTCGAGTCCGTTAATAAATCACCAAAAATAGGGAAAAATTCCTCAGCCAAAATAGTTAATAATTCCAGCTCTTTTTGCGGAAATTCTTCCGCAGAATTTTTTTTGTGCAAATAATTTTCCAGTTTGCCAACAAACTCCAAAGGCACACGATTTTCACTCACACCATACAACTTTTTCAAAGTTTCTTTTGCATTATTTGAAACTGCGGGATCAGCCGAATGCAATAATTCTTGTTTATTTTTTTCAATAAATGCCTCAAAGATTTTTTTTGCATCAGAGTCCATGGCTGCAATATCCCGCGCTGCAAAAAAATCATCTTTTTGCAGATATCTCTTGACCGACTCAACCGGAACAAATTCAACATCAACAATTCTAGCTGTTTCCCTGACAAAATCAAGATTTCTAGCCAACGCAAAAACGGCATCCATGATTTCATTATCAGGAACATTGAATTCATGCAGAAAAGCCAGATATTCCTTAACGTTTGCCGGATTATTTGATAGATAAAAAAATATCATGCCGATTCTTCTATAAAACTTTTTTGCCAATTCTGGAGACAAAAACTGTTCCTCTGAAAATCCCAATTCCCGTAATTCCACCAATCTTCTTCTTGTGATTTCAAGGGGAGAATCCAAAGCCTCCATCGCCTCATTATTAATATTGGTAGAAAACCTTTCTATACTTTTTAGTTCTTCCAATGAAGTGCCAAATGAATTTTTTAACAACAAAAACTCTTTGACTCCATCAATATTAACAACATGTTTTTTTCTATTTAATATATTTATCGCCAACTGACTTTCACCAAAGTCCTCCCCCTGCAAACCATAAGCTTTTTTTAAATCAGCCCAGTCCTGAAGCTTTACAAAGGAAGCTGTTTTACAACTATCCATAAATTTTTTGTAATCCGCGACAAGCAAATCCTTTCGTTCTTTTTTTTGCCAAAATTCAGCTGATGTTGCCAGAGATAAATCTTTAAAAACTTTTAATTTATTCCTGTATTCCATTATCAGTCCTGGCAATTCAGAATCAATACTCTCTTCAACAATAGCAACAGGTAATTGAACCTCCTGAGCCAGCTCCCTCAAATTTAGAGATGAAAAACCCCGGGCAACACGCCAAATCTGAGACAAATAAGCTTTCTTAGCATCTTCACAAAACTCCGGATCATCATAAACTTCTTTGCCAACTTTGCCCAGAGAAAAAAGCACTGGATTAAAGACACAGGACTGCTTTACTTCATAAACAAAGTTCTCGTAAAATAGATGTTGAAGTTCTTCCTGCGTGGCAAAGTTAGTCAGAAGCGGGACGACCATCGTCTCAAAAACTGAACGATCGCAATCGCCTCCTCGTTCTTGTGAAATCTCAGCCTGAACGTTTTGCTTTTTTAAAAAGAAATCTCTTTTTTCTATAAACCCTTTATCACTATTAATAAACGCCTGATCAATTCCCGAGATTCGTAAAATATTTTTGAGGTCTTCATCCTCATTCTCATAACGTTGATGATCAACTTTAAAAAATTTATCGGCTATTCTGGACAAAAGCAATTGTTTATTTGTAGTGTCAAACAAGGATGAACTTTCTTTGTCATTTTTCAAGACATCAGCCATTCTGAAAAAATCCACATCAATCATATAGTACAAAGTACAAGCTGGCAGCTTTCCCAACAAATCTGCCTCAACAAATTCGGACCAATCAGTTTTTAATTTTTCATAAACTTCAAAAGGCAAATTAAAAGAAATTTCTTCTAATAATTGTAAAACTTTTTGACGATAAGCCTGACCTTCCGAAGAGTCTTTGTCGATAAATCTTTGATCCGAAAAAATCCCAAAACACCCCATTAAATGTTCCGAAGTCTCAACTTCTGGCGAATTAAAATCAACAGTCCTCAAATAATTTTGGAATTTGTAATAAAAATCCAAGAATTTTTCCCTCGCCTTGTCATCAACCTCATACTTATTTTCATCAATCATTTTGGCAACAGCCAAATATTCCTGATACATAACAGGGTAATCCCACGAAGGAAGAATCTGGCCCCTTCTGTCATGACGGGGAATGTCTTCCTTTGTAATAGGAACAGCCAACTTGGCGAGTGCTTGTTCAATCTCTTTCCTGATCAAAAGTTCATTGTTTTGTTGATGTTTGATTTCCAACAAATCCGGCTTTGTAAAAGCGGGTTCTTGTCGCATATTTTTTTATAATAATTACTTTTATATTTTAACAAGTTTTCTGTTTTTTGTAAAAACAAAAAGCACGAAGAAACATTCGTCAGGTATATCCTCTCTGGCAAAAATATCTAAAATAGGCTATAATTAAAAAATAAAATACTATTTAAAAAAATATGCAATCAAAAATTATTTACTTGTTTTTACTCCTGATCATTTTCATCCCGGTCTCAACAACCAACGGCGCAGAAAACAAGTTGTCTTTTGCCAATTACGAATGGACAACCAGAAATTATTTTGGTAATCCCGGAAATAATAATTGGGACAACAGTACGCAAAATATTTTTGTTGACAAGGCAGGATTGCATTTAAAAATTTCGCAAATCGGCGACAAATGGTATTCATCATCTCTTCATCTGAACAAGTCTCTAGGATTTGGAACTTATGAATTTATTGTTTCCACGCCGATAAACCAACAGAGTTTGAATACGATTGTCGGTTTGTTTATTTACGAAAACGATTCCCGAGAACTTGATATCGAACTTGGCAAATGGTCGGAACAAACAAAAAATAATTTGCATTATTCCGTTCAACCTTATTCAATCGAAGGAAATTCCAAAGGCGTCGGTTTTAATCCCACGAATAATGGCGAAGAAATTTATCGAATTGATTGGCAAAAAGATTCCGTGAAATTTTCCGCTTCCGCTGACAACGGGGCAACTTATTCCGAATGGCTTTATACCGGAGCGAATAATTTTGCTCCCGGAAATGAATCCGTTCATATAAACTTCTGGCAAATAAAAGGTTTACCTCCGACCAATAATCAAACTCAAGAAGTCGTTATAAAAAAATTTAAATTTATTCCGCCCAATTCTCCAACAACAATTATCTCTCAACCACTTCCAACGACTGAGCCTAGAATAGAAATTAAACCGCTTATTATTCCCGCTCCGACCAATCTGGAAATAAAATCACCAACAAAAGATAGCGAAATAAAAAAAATTGTCCCGGAAAATAAAATAGTAAAAAATAAACCGATAAAAAAAGAAAATGAACTTTCCGCAAAAACAACTCAAAATTCAAAAAACAGTTTCCGTCAAAATTTAAAAATCTTCTCAGATAAAATAAAAACCTTTTTTTCAAAAAAACAAAACCAATAACCGACAAGCAAGCTTTTTTATGAAATTCAAACTAAAATCAAAATACGCTCCGGCCGGCGATCAACCAAAAGCCATTGATCAGCTGGTTTTTGGTTTGCAAAAAGGCTACCAAAAACAAACTCTGCTTGGCGTTACCGGCTCGGGAAAAACTTTTACCATGGCCAATGTTATCGAAAAAGTCCAAAAACCTACTTTGGTAATAGCCCACAACAAAACTTTGGCGGCACAACTTTGCAATGAATTCAGAGAATTTTTTCCTGATAATGCCGTGGAATATTTTGTCAGTTATTATGATTATTACCAACCGGAGGCTTACATGCCCAATTCCGATACTTATATCGAAAAAGAAGCTCAGATAAACCAAGAAATTGATCGTCTTCGTCATGCTTGCACGCAAGCTTTGCTCACTCGCAAAGATGTAATTATTGTCGCTTCAGTCTCTGCAATTTATGGTCTCGGATCACCAAAAGAATATGAAAAAATTGTTTTGCATGTTTCGGTTAATGATGCTTTTGATCATCGCAAATTGAGCGAACAATTAATCAACATGCATTTTGAACGGACTAATGCCGATTTAACTCGCGGACATTTTCGTCTTCACGGACAAGTTCTGGAAATAATGCCGGTCAATGAAGAAAAAATTTATCGTTTTACACTCAGTGAAAAAGTGGAACAAATTCAGTTACTCGATCCGATCACCAAACAAATAATCAAAGAAGTTCCCGATGCCTGGTTCTTCCCCGCCAAACATTATATCGCCGGTGCCGAAGCGCAAACAAAAGCGGTTGAACTCATCAAAAATGAATTATCCGAACAGTTAAAAGTTTTTAAAAAAGAAAAAAAATTACTGGAAGAAGATCGTTTGTCTCGTCGCGTTCGATATGATTTGGAATTAATAAAAAATATCGGCTACTGTAACGGCATTGAAAATTATTCCCGCCATTTTGACGGTCGAGATGAAGGTGAAGCACCTTTTACTTTATTAGATTATTTTGCCAGAGGGACCAAAGAATTTTTAACAATTATTGACGAATCGCATGTGACGGTTCCACAAATTCGCGGCATGTATTTTGGTGACAAAAGTCGCAAAGATATGTTGGTCGCGCACGGTTTTCGTTTGCCAAGTTGTCGCGATAATCGACCGTTAAAATTTGACGAGTTTGAAAAAAAGGTTGGTCAAGTAATTTATACTTCAGCCACGCCGGCGGAATTTGAATTGACCAACAGTCAACAAATTGCCGAACAAATCGTTCGTCCAACCGGACTCATTGATTCGGAGATTGTTGTTCGTCCGATTACCGGCAAAAATAATTATTCACAAATTTCCGATTTAATAGTTCGAATTGAAGAAAGAGTAAAAATTAATGAACGAACTTTAGTAACAACTTTGACCAAAAAAATGGCCGAAGATTTGACCGATTATCTGAAAAAGAAAAAAATAAAAGTTGCCTATTTGCACAGTGATGTTGATACTTTAGAAAGAATCCAAATCATCACCGATCTTCGTCGTGGGGAAATTGATGTTCTCATCGGTGTAAATTTATTACGCGAAGGTTTGGATATGCCAGAAGTTTCGTTAGTAGCAATCCTCGATGCGGACAAACAAGGTTTTCTCCGTTCAGAAACAAGTCTTATCCAAACCATCGGTCGGGCGGCTAGAAACATTAACGGACAAGTTTTACTTTATGCCGACAACATTACTGACGCCATCAAAAAAGCCATGAGTGAAACGGCTCGTCGTCGTAAAATTCAATTAGCATATAACAAGAAAAATCACATTACGCCAAAAACTATTGAAAAAGAAATCAAAAATATTCTTGAAGATTTTGGTTTGCATTTGAAAGACAAATCTGAAAAAAAATCAAAATCAGGAAACAAAATTTCTAGAATTGCGCAACTTGATTTGCTCGGCGATGCCAGACCGATGAAAGAAATCATCGCCGAAAAAGAGGCGCAAATGCGCCAGGCCGCCAAAGATTTGGAATTTGAATTGGCCGCACTACTCAGAGATGAAATATATGAATTGAAAAAACAACAGACCAACAGATCAACAGACCAACGGACCAACAAAAAATAAAAAATTTCAAAACAAAAAAACTCCGAATTTCGGAATTTTTTTAATTCTCTTTTATTTTTTCACTATTCCTCCTCAGTCAATAAAATCACACTCAATAATTTTACAATATTTTCTTTCAAATCTTTTTGCAAAATCTGCCTTTTGGCGTAATAATCATTCCATAACTGTTCTCTTTTTTGCAAATCCATTTCCGAAATATCCAAAAGGGCAAACTTTATTTCCTCTTCCAAATCCTGACTTCTGGTAAAAAAATTGTTCTCCAATTTTTTTATT
>JBAYHA010000005.1:0-27818 GCA_041666425.1 Patescibacteria group bacterium | reverse complement strand
TGACAAAAGACAGTCGCTTTATTTGCAACAGATTTTTAAACTTTTCGATTTGCTCGGTTTTGCCGAGAAAAAGAAAAAACACATTGATTATGATTTTGTCACTTTGCCTGACGGCGCCATGAGTTCGCGCAAAGGCAATATAGTTACTTTTGCAGATCTTTTTGCCGAAGTTCTAGCAAAAAGTTTTGCGGAAACCAAAAATCGTCATGCCGATTGGTCAGAGGAAAAATTAAAAATGACGGCCGAAAAAATCGCTTTGGCGGGAATTAAATTTTTTCTTTTGAAATATGATAACTCCAGTGTGATTGTTTTTGACATTGACAAGGCGTTGGCCTTTGAAGGCGATTCGGGAGTTTATTTGCTTTATGTCGTTTCCAGAATCAATTCAATTTTGCGCAAAGAAAAAAGTAGCAAATTTTTGCTTGATTTGTCGGTTTTGACTTCTTTGGCGGAACGGAATTTACTACGCAAGATTGATGACTTCGCCGAAGTTTTGCAAAAAGCCAATGAGACGGATGCGTTGAATGGTTTGAGCACATATTTGATCGAATTGGCGCAAATATTCAATAATTTTTATCATGAATGTCCGGTTTTGACGGCTGAGAAAAAAATAAAAAAGGCGCGTTTGCGACTTTGCGAAAAAGTCAAAGAAATTATGACACAAGGATTGAATATTTTGAATATTGGGACGTTGGAGGAAATGTAAGAGACGAACAGCAATTTTAATTTAAACTATAAAATAATTTTTGGAGGGAATTTAACCAAGAATTTATGTTCAAATCAAACGATGAAGCGGAGTACAAAAATTTGCGTTCCGATGACACGGTAATCGGGCAAAGTATCAAAATCGAGGGGGATTTGGCTTCCGAAGGAAGCATTATTGTCGAGGGGGAAGTTTCTGGAAGTGTAAAAACCGCTGCAACTTTGCGTGTCGGCGACAAAGCCAAAATTACGGCTGAGGTTTCTGCCAAAGATGCTTTTGTGGCCGGACAAGTTAATGGTAATATGCAAGTTGCCGAAAAATTGGAATTGAGTTCAACGGCGACGGTGAATGGTGATGTTTCTGCCAAAATATTAATTGTTGAATCAGGCGCGGTTTTGAATGGCAAGTGTACGATGACCAGAACCTCGGCCGTTGCCAATAACGAAGGTTAATTTTTTTACGGTTGTTTTCCCAAATATGTACTATTATTTGTACGATACTTATTTGCAGGAACCGAAATATGAAAAAATTCTTGATCATCTCAAGACCCGTCTTTTGGATTTTGAAATTCAAGGTAAAAATGAAAAATTAACTTTGTTAAAAAATGTTGACGAACTGATTAATGACGAAGTCAAAAGAGGTGTGGATACTTTGGTGGTCGTGGGTAATGACAAAACTTTTCTCAAAGTTGTTGACGCGGTTGTCAGAAATAATTTAACTTTGGGTATAGTTCCGGTTGGTCAGGGAAACAATATCGCTTCTTTGTTGGGAATTGGCAATGAAGATGAAGCTTGTGAAATTTTATCCGCGCGCAAAGTGGTAAATTTGGATGTGGGCAAAGCCAATGGTCAATATTTTTTTAATAAAATTTCGGTTAACAAAAACTTGGAAAGGATTTCCGTCGAACGGGGCGCAATAAAAATAACGCCGCGCCATGATTGCGGGTTGATTGAAATAAATAATTTTTATGTGCCGGAGAATGGGGATCAGATTGATGAGAATTTGGCGACTCTCGGCGTGCAAGACGGAATTTTGGATTTGTTATTTTTCAAAAAGAACAAAAAACGCAGTTGGTTCGCCGGCAAAAAAAACGAAGAACAAATTATGGACAGTTTGTTCGAAGGTGATTTGTTCAAAATAAAAAGTTTTGAATATCTGCCGGTTTTGCTTGATGGATACAAAGTGCAAAAAACTCCGGTCGAAGTAATGATTGAAAAACAAAAACTGAAAGTTATTGTCGGCAAAAATCGTTTATCGCAGATTAATTAAGTATTGCAAAAGGAGAGCGATATTTACAATGCTTCTTTATCAAATATAAATATTAAAAAATTCTATGAAATTTGAACAAAAGTCAAAAGAACTCGAGCCAATAGATAGTCAAGCCATGGAACGTTTGTCTGAAATTGACGAAAAGATCGCGCAACAAGTTATTTCCAAGGTTTTTCCTGAAATGAACGGATTTATGCAGGCGCAATGGAATCAAGCTCAAGAATCGGCTAGTGAAGATGATTTTTTTCGATCAAGAAAAAGTTGGACCGTTGATCCTACAATCACTAGAATAAAAGCGCGCGGTCTGGCTATTGGAAAAGGACAAGAAATTTTAAAGTCGATTGATGAAATACTTGGGCAAAAAAAATAAAAACCATTGCTAAATATTAATAAATTATTAATAAAAAGTATGAATACTTTTGAAATGGGCAATCAACTTGGAGGGCCTACACAGGAAAGAAAGAAGGCAAATTTGCAACGTGATTTTCAATTAGCGGGGAACACGGCTAAAAAAATAGAATTTTTAGTTGATCCAAGTAATCGAGAATTTAACAGAAGTTTTGTAGATAGAAAAGTGAGAGAGCTGACATTGCCAGAAAGACCAGGAGAGAATTTGGCTGAATTAAGTAAGGTTTTGTTAGAACACAAAAGCGACCCAGCGTTAAAGGAACTAATAAAACAATTTATTGGAATAGAGGATAAAATTAAAAAAAATTTAGCCGAAACAGAAACAGAGTTAGGAACTTTAGAAGCGCAAAAGGTTGTGTTGGCTTTTGCTTTGGAGAATCTTGATGAAATGTATCCTGATTTTACTGAAAGTCAACGACGTTCAAAAAAACATGCGCCGAGACAAATTGAGATTTTAGCAGAAAAAGCCGGGAGATTTGATGTTGCAAAATATATTAAAAGCAATGGAGGTGAAGTACATTTTAAAAAAGTTAATGAAGTTGTTGAAAAAAAAGTATTGGAATTAAAATTAAAAGTAAAATATTTGACAACTATATTACTAGATATTGAGGAGTTAAAAGAAAATTTATAGGATTGAATAAATAAGTTATCAAATTAGTGAAGTTGAGATTAAAAATATTTATAAAAATTTTTATGACACCAAAAGTTGACCAAGAAAAATGTTTAGGCTGTGGAACTTGCGTAGCCATTTGTGCGGAAGTTTTTCGCATGAATGCGAACGGCAAAGCCGAAGTTATTGAGGGCGATCATTCTGCGCTCGAAGCGCAAATCAATCAAGCCAAGGACGCTTGTCCGGTTGGCGCGATTACTCTTGAATAATTCTGTAGAGTATGGCAGAATCAAGAAGTTAATTTTTGATTCTGTTTTTTGCGCCGGTGGCGAAATTGGTAGACGCACTACCTTGAGGTGGTAGCGCCCTTACGGGCATGGGAGTTCGAGTCTCCCCCAGCGCACCAAAAAAACACAAACAATTTTGTTTGTGTTTTTTTGATAAAGCGCTGGGAGCGACACAACTGCTTGTGTCGCGTGGAGACGAGAACGCCGGAGCGATGTCTCGCCAGCAGGCGAGACCGCGAGGCGGTGGCCAGCCCGAGTTGAGTGACTGGCGAAACGAGAGGCGAGGCCGAGGCTCCCCTTAAAAACACAAACAATTTTGTTTGTGTTTTTTTGATAAAGCGCTGGGAGCGACACAATAGTTTGTGCTTATTTTGTCTAAAATTGAATAAAATGCGGTAGTTGTGGTTGACGGATTTTTTGTGGTTGACGGATTTTATATTTTGTGCTATACTGTAGAGTTAGTGTTTGTTCGTTTTATCACCAACATTTTGCCCCGTTGGGGCGAGGAGGAACTGATGAAAATTTCTCACGATGTTCGTTGTGTTATTGTTCAATTTTCTTTCTCGAACCGATCTGCTGTCCCGGCATGCTTGCCGGAGATCAGCAAGGAGGACTGGACTCAATACCAGCTCCGGCTGGCGATTAACCAGCAGGCGGATGGCCAGCTGGTCATTCCGCACACCGAGAGATGTTCTCTCGAAGGAGTTATGGAAGACATGCAGGATCTGGGTTTTGTTCTAGGGAACGCTTTTTTCCAGGAAAGGCGGAATCAGAATAAGGGTCCCAAGACATTTTGGCTTTGCCGATTTGTCTATCTCCGAAAGGAGGATGTCTTGGAGATTCCCTTTTGGCAGTGCGAATGGGCAGAGGCGTTGAAGACGCTTCTGTCTGATAATTTCTGGGCGATCAAACTTTTTGACAATCCGGTCGAGGGGACGAGCCGGCGGATGCTGTCATTGAACATGTCAGCCAGAGTGCCGCGGTATCACGGCAATGGCGAGCCGGTTTTGGCTCGTCCAAAGGACGAGCATGGGCGGTTGCTCAGTAATGAGCCAATCCCGATTGTCTCAGACTTTGATCTGTTTATGGGTTGAGGACGGCTCCAGCTGACTCAGCTGGGAGAATAGTCGCAATTTCGCGACCAAATATAAGCCACCTATCATAATGGGTGGCTTTTCTTTTTAACTTTTTTCAATTAATAAGAAAATTTATTTTTGTGGTATAATAGTTGTGAATTAAAAAATTATGCTTATTCGAATAATCATTGGTTTGATGGTTAGTGGAATCGGTTTTCTTTGTGTCAAAAAACCGGAAGTCCCACTTGATTTTATCGGTCCGATCGCTTTTGCCGAGAGAACATTCAGTTCCGGAAGCAAGGCTTTTTACAAAATTGTCGGCATTGGTTTGATTATGCTTGGTTTTTTGGTTGTGACCAATATGTATGAAGATTTTATCAGAGGAGTCGGCAGATTTTTCTTTGGCGCCTAAAAAAGCTCTCGGTAATTTTGGTGAAGAATTATCTTTGCAAAAATATTTACGCGAGGGGTATGAGTTGGTAGCCAAAAACTTTATTGTCTCCGGCAAAAAGGTAAAATCGGAAATTGATTTTATTGTAAAAAAAAATGACGAGTTGGTTTTTGTAGAAGTAAAAACCAGAACCTTGTTCAGTTCCGGTTATGGCGAAGAAGCTGTCAATTTTATCAAAAAAAGAAAATTAAAAATCGGTGTTAATTTTTTCAAGATGAAACATCCGGAGTTTGATGAATTTTTTCCACGCGTTGATATTGCCGTTGTTGAAATAAAAAATAATATTCCGCGAATTGAGATTTTTGAAAATATTACTTTATAATTAAAAATTAAATATTTATGCCAAATCAAACCAAAGTTTTTGAAACAAAAGATGTTAATGAAAACAAAATTTTTGCGGTAATCGCTTATCTCGGTTTTTTGTGTTTTGTCCCATTACTAATGAAAAAAGACAGCCCTTTTGCCCAAGCTCATGCCAGAATGGGTTTTGTTTTGTTTGTTGGAGAAGTTATTTTATCTTTTATTAACATTATTCCGATTTTGGGCCAAATGATTTGGTTTTTTGGAATTATCGGTTTTTTTGTTATTTGCTTCAAAGCGATGACCCGCGCTTGGCGCGGTGAATATTGGGCGATTCCGTATTTTGAAGATTATGCCAAGAAAATAAAAATTTAAAATGACTATGAAACTACGAAAAGTATATTTTTTCGGAATTTTTGTTTCGTAGTTTCGTATTTCAGAATTTTATCTTATGAAAAAAACAAAAATAGTTTGCACAATTGGTCCGGCTTCGGATAGTGAAAAAACATTAAAAAAACTTTTTTTATCCGGCATGAATGTGGCCAGACTTAATTTTTCACATAATACGCACGCTTACCATATGCGTGTTTTTAACCGCATTCGCAAAATCAGCCAAAAAATGAATTTGCCGATTGCCATTTTGCAAGATTTGCAGGGTCCGCGTATTCGCGTCGGCGAAATTGCCAAAGAAGGAATTATTTTGAAAAAAAACAGTGAAGTTATTTTGACCGGCGCAGAAAGATATTCGAAGCTAGAAATTCCCGTAACTTATGCCAAGCTGGCGGAGGATTTACAGTTTGGTGAAAGAGTTTTGATCGAAGATGGGCTGATAAAATTAAAAGTAAAAAAAATTTTAAACGGCAAAATTTATTGTGAAGTTTTGGTACCGGGAAAAATAATTTCACACAAAGGTTTGAATTTTCCTGATTCAAAATTATCGATATCTTCTCTTTCTGACAAAGATAAGGAAGATTTGAAATTGGGTGTTCGTTTGGGCGTTGATTATATGGCTTTGTCTTTTGTGCGCGAAGCCCAGGAAGTTTTGTTTTTGCGCCGATTGATTGAGGAAGAAGTAAAAAATGCAAAAATAAAACAAATTTACCCGATCAAAATAATTGTCAAAGTTGAACAAAAAGAAGCGATTGATAATTTTTCGGAAATTTTGCAGGTCTCGGATGGAATTATGGTAGCCAGAGGTGATTTGGGTATAGAGATGCCGGCTGAGGATGTGCCGATTCTGCAAAAGATGATTATCGATCGATGTTTGTCCGCGCATAAGCCGGTAATTGTGGCTACGCAAATGTTGGATTCAATGATCAAAAATCCACAACCAACCAGAGCGGAAGTTAGTGATGTGGCCAATGCGGTTATTGATCACACGGACGCAGTGATGCTTTCCGGTGAAACGGCTTTTGGGCAATATCCGGTGGAAGCAGTGGAAATGATGAGTAGAATTATCAAAAAAACCGAAGATTCTATTTACGATGATTTGGTTATCCAAACAAAAACCAGAAAAATTGTGCCTTCTTCTGATGCGATTGCCAAGGTCGCCAAGATTCTTTCGCAAAATATTCCGGCCAAATTGATTTTGGTGGCTTCACTGTCCGGAGAGTCTGCCAGAATCGTCAGTCGTTATCGTCCGGATTTGCCGATTTATGCTATTACCGCTGACGAAAGAATTCGTCGGCAGTTGAATTTAAGTTGGGGTATTCTTTCTTTTAATTTTCCAAAAGTTAAGGAAATTGAAAAATTAGTTGATCGAGCTATTGTAATTTTTAAAAAACAAAAATTAGTCAAAAAAAATGAACAAATAATTGTTATTACTGGATCCACCTCGGGTAAGACCGGAATTAATTCCGTGGAAATAAAAGTTATTTAATGAAAAATAAAAAATTATTTTTTTGGGAAGCTGTGGCGACACTTATTGGGACTATTGTTGGTGCTGGCATTTTGGGTTTGCCTTATGCTGTGGCGCAAGTTGGTTTTGTTTGGGGAGGATTTTTAATTATTATTTTGGGCTTTGTGGCCATGACTTTGAATTTATTATTTGCGGAAATAATTTTGCGCACACGTTCTCGACATCAATTATCCGGTTATGTTGGGCAATATTTGGGCAAATACGCATATTTAATTATGGCCATTGCCAATATTCTCGGTAGTTATGTGGCTATGTCCACTTATATTATTGGTGAAGGAAAAGTTTTGCAAGCGCTTCTTGGCGGATCGGAAAAATTTTACAGTTTACTTTATTTTGCGGTGGTGGCATTTATTTTATTTATCGGTTTGAAATTGATTAAGGTTTTTGAACTTTTTTTGGTGTTTGCTTTTTTAATTGTTATTGCCGTGGTGATTGGTTTGTCTTCTCCGCATTTGATTTTGGAAAATTTGCCTTATTTCGAACCAAGCCAAATGATTTTACCTTTTGGGGTGATTTTGTTTGCGTTTAGCGGAGTGTCGAGTGTGGTGCATGTGCGGGAAATTTTGCGTGGTCGAGAAGAAAAAATAAAACCGGCGATTATTACGGCCAGCGTGATACCAATTTTGTTGTATTTCTTTTTTACTCTTGTTGTTGTTGGTTTGTTGGGGCGAGGCACAACCGAAGTGGCGACCATCGGCCTTGGTGAAAAGTTGGGTTCGTTTATGATTTTATTTGGTAATTTATTTGCTTTTTTTGTGATGGGAACCAGTTTTCTGGCCGTTGGGTTGTCGGTAAAGGAGCTGTTTCGTTTGGATTTCAAAATTTCCGCTAATTGGGCGTGGTTATTGACCGTCGGAGTTCCTTTGTTAATTTTTCTTTCCGGCGTGAAAAACTTTGTTTGGTTGATGGGTTTGTCCGGTGGTTTAAGTGTGACTTTGACCGGAATCATGGTTGTTTTGAGTTATTTTAAAGCAAAAAAAGAATTTACGCGTGAACCGGAGTTTGTTTTGCCAAAGTTAAAAATTTGGGGTTGGTTTATTATCACAATTTTTTCTTTGGGAATTTTGTATACTTTGGTGAATTTGTTTTAAATTTAGACAAAATAAGCCCTTGACAAAACCATTGAAAAAAAACGGTATTTTTGGTAAATTTATTTTATGCAAGCAAGAACCAATCTTTACAAGTTTTACGAAAAAATTCCCGGATCTTTAATTTGGTTGACTTTGATTCTATCAGTAGTCTTGAGTTTTATTTGGCCGATTTGGGTAATATTTTTTATCATTGCTTTTGATTTTTATTGGCTATTGCGCGTTTTGTACTTTATTTTTTATGCCAGCATGTCTTATTTCAAGTACAAAGAAACTGTCAAAACAAATTGGTTGCCAAAAGTGCAAGAATTATCAGACTGGAGAAGAATCAAGCATTTGATTTATCTACCAACTTATGGAGAATCGTTGGAAGTTTTGGAAACAACTTTTGGGAGTTTGCTTAATTCTAAATATCCAAAAGATAACATGATTGTTATTTTGGGTGGTGAAGGTCGGGTGGAAAAAGATTTTTTGCCAAAAGCGGAAGCAATTAAAAAAAAATTTGGGGATAAATTTTTAAAAATTTTAACAACCGTTCATCCTGATGGTTTGGCCGATGAAATCAAAGGCAAAGGCGCCAATGCCAATTGGATGGGGCATCGTTCGCAAGAATTTGTTGATCAGCAAAAATATAATTATGACGATTTGATTGTTTCGTATTTTGATTCTGACACTTGTGTGCATCCGGAATATTTTGCGCATTTGACTTATCGTTATTTGACGCATCCGAATCCGACGCGTGTTTCTTATCAGCCGGCGGTGAATTATAATAATAATATTTGGGATGCGCCGGCGGCCATGCGCGTAACGGCTTTTGGCACAATCTTTTGGTTGTTGATGGATTTGATGCGGCCGGAAAGATTATATACTTTCAGTTCTCACAGTATGAGTTTTCGGGCGTTGGTTGATGTTGGTTTTTGGCAAAAAGATATTGTTACCGATGACTCCAGAATTTTTCTTCAATGTTTTTTTCGTTATGACGGTGATTATGCTGTTGAGCCGATGTATGTTCCTGTTTCCATGGATACGGTCATGGACAAAAATTATTGGCAAGGGTTCAAAAATCTTTACAAGCAACAACGTCGTTGGGCTTGGGGAGTGGAACATTTTCCCTACATGATGGAAAAGTTTCGAGGTAACAAAAAAATTCCTTTTGGTAAAAAATTAAAATATACATGGAATTTAACTGAAGGGATGTATTCATGGGCAACCGCACCATTATTGATTTTTATTCTTGGTCGTTTGCCGTTATGGGTGGCCGGGCGCAGTGATTCTTCGTCTTCGGTAATTGTGCAAAATGCTCCTTATGTGTTAGAGTTTTTGATGATGGCGGCCATGGTTGGTATTTTCTTTTCCGCTTTGATCAGTTTGTTTATTTTACCGCCAAGACCAAAAGATCAACCAAAGTGGAAATATTTGATAATGTTTTTTCAGTGGGCTCTTTTGCCGGTTACTTTGATTTTATTCGGTTCCATTCCCGCCACCGAAGCGCAAACTCGTCTTATGTTAGGAAAAAAATATCATTTGGGTTTTTTTGTGACGCCGAAGGATAGAAAGTCAACCGACCAACTGACCAACTGACCAAGAAATCAAATAAAAACAATAAAATAATTTTAAATATTAAGTTGCTCTGTTGATCAGTTGATCAGTTGCTCAGTTGATCAGTTGAAACTATGCCAAAATTCACTATAAATTTAGTCACTTGGAATGGCGAACGTTTTATTGACGTTTGTTTGAGTTCTGTTTTAGCACAAACCTACAAAGATTATTCTGTTTTGATAATTGATAATGGTTCAAGCGATAATACCAAGCAAATTATTGCCGAAAGATTCCCACAATTCAAAGTTATTGCGCACAAAGATAACCTCGGTTTTGCCAGAGCGCATAATCAAGCTATTCATTGGACTGATTCCGAATATGTGGTTTGTCTTAATCAAGATATTGTTCTTGATCCGAAATTTCTCGAGCAAATGGCTGATTTCCTTGATAAAAATCAAGCAGTGGGCGCAGTTACCGGCAAAATTTGTCGTTTGGATGAAGATCTTTTGCCAACAAAATATATTGATACCGTCGGTTTAAAAATCTTCAAAAATCTTCGTGTAGTTGATCAAGGTTCCGGAGAAATGGATGAAGGTCAATATGATGTTTTTGAACAAGTTTTTGGCGTTAGCGGATGTGTGCCTGTTTATCGTCGTCGTGCTTTGAAAACAGTTGAATTCAGCAAAGAATTTTTTGATGAAAATTTTTTTATCTACAAAGAAGATGTTGATTTGTCTTTTCGTTTGCGGGTGCGTGGTTGGCCGATCTGGCGAGTTTCTTCGGCCATTGCTTACCATGCCCGCACAATTGGCGCGCCACTCGAAAAATTGAGTGTTTGGAAAATCGCCAAGAATCATTTCAAAAGATCGACTTTTGGCAAATTTTATTCTTATCGCAATCATCTGTATTTTATTTACAAGTGTGCGCCAAAATTTAGTCTGGCTATTTTGTTTTACGAAAAAATAAAGGCCGTTTATCTGTTTTTTACTGAACCGAGAATTTTTTTTCGCGCTTGGCGCGGTTTTTTCAAAGATCGATTGATTTTAAAAGAAAAAAGGAAATTTATTTATAATAATTTGGCGGTAAAAATTGAAGATTTGAAAAAATGGTGGCAAAAATAATATGAAACTTTCAATAGTGATTTTAAATTACAAAATGAAAGGGCTCGTCAAAAATTGTTTGCGAGCCATTTTTGAATCAATCGATTTGCCGGAAATGGAAATTTTAGTTATTGATAATGCGTCCAATGACGGAATTGAAGAAATGCTAAAAGAGGAATTTCCGACTGTAAAATTTATCCAAACCGGTAGTAATCTCGGCATGGGGGGGGGCACTAATGTGGGAATAAAAAATGCGATGGGCGAATATGTTTTGATTCTCAATCCTGATATTTTGATTTCGCCTGATTCGATAAAAATAATGCTGGAATATTTAGAAAATAATGCGGACGTTGGTCTTCTCGCGCCAAAACTTCTTAATCCTGATGGTACTTTGCAATATACTTGTTATCGTTGGCATAACTTTTTAACGCCGTTTTGTCGGCGAACTTTTTTCGGAACTTTTGCTTTTGGCAAAAAAGAGTTGGCAAGGTTTCTTATGCACGATTTTGATCACGAAACAGTTTCTGAGGTTGATTGGTTGCAAGGATCATGTCTTTTGGCCAGAAAAGAAGTTTGGGAAAAAGTGAACTATTTTTCCGAGGAATATTTTATGTATTTTGAAGATACGGATCTTTGTCGAAAAATAAAAAATAATAATTTAAAAGTAATTTATTTTCCAGCGACGTCGGTTATTCACTTTCACCGCCGCCAATCAGCCGGCTCATTATGGAAAATGCTTTTTAATAAATTATCTTGGATTCATCTGCGCAGCTGGCTTAAGTATGAGATTAAATGGAGGAAATTAACTTTGTTAATTTAAAATAATTTAAAAATTCACCTAAAAATGTGGTTGGCAAAAAATGGAAACAATTTTTTGTTGAATAATATAAATAAAAAATATGAATGACTTACTTTCATTAAACATTAAATTTGAAAAAGCGGTGCGACTTTTGAGCAAATATTTTGTTGTTTCTGACAAAAAAAGTCGCAAGCCGGTATTGTTCCATGATATTCGTGTCGGAGTTTATCTTTATGAACGAGGTTACAAGGAAGAAATTGTTTTGGCCGGAATTTTGCATGATGCTTTGGAATTTTCAAAAATTACTCCGGCCATGATAAAAAAAGATTTTGGTCCCGAAGTTTTGCGTTTGGTAAAAGCCTGCACCAAAAATGATTCAATCACGGATAGTAATTCGAAGCTAGAAGAACTTATCCGCAGAGGTGTGGACAACGGTGTGGATGCTTTGATTGTAAAGTGCGCTGATATTTTGGATAGTTTCAAATGGTATTCGGCGCAAAAAAATATTTCGGAACTTGATTATTGCCGACGTAATGCCAACGCAATTTTTAAATTTAAACCAAAAGACTTCCAAGATCCGATTTTTAAAGAATTAAAAAAGTTTTAAATAAAAAATGAATTTATATGAAAAATAAAGTAATTTTAATTGTTCTTGTTCTAGTTATTTGTATTTTTGGTGGTTTGTTGTGGTTTTTCATAGAAGGACAACACAAGCAAGATGTTGATTTGCCAAAAGCACTTATAAAAATCAATGACAAAGAAATTGAAAAAGTCGAAAACAACAACATGGATATTTCTGTTTCCGAAGATTGTGTTGTTGGTGATGATGAATGGGAGAACTATTCTTTTGTAACAGAAATTTTTTCTGTATCTGTACCAATTGACAGGAAAGAAGCGTTTGTTGGCAATTACAAAGGAAAAGGTGATTTTGACTATACTTTTTCTTGCAGTGGTGCCGTTTTTTTTGTTAAAGTGGTCAATGAAAAATTAGACAAAGAAAAGTATCCAACTACTTGTTTTGAAAATGGCAACCCGCAAAAGAGTTCGGCTTGTTTTGCGGAAATGAAAGAATGGGGAGCGACAACAATAGGAAAACTTGTTTATGAAATTACAAATCCGCAACCCTTAGCGCAAGGTGGCGGATGTCATGAATATGTGGTTGATGGAGTGGAAAAATTTGCGGTGCTGTCTTTTTGTGGGGATGAGTTTGGTAGTTTTGAAAATAAAACCATGGAAAAAATCATTAAATCTTTTGAATTTGAAAAATAAAATTTAAAACAATATTTATGACTTTTGAAAATGGTTTTATTACTGTGAAACCGATTGACAAGAAGTTAGAAAAGAAAGGAAAAAACAGAGAACGTCTTTTGCGCATGCAAGAATCAGGTAAGTATGTTTTTCATGGTTCACCGATTGAACTTCCCAAATTATCACCATTGCAAGCATATCGTCGAAACAAAGAAACCGGAGAAATGGAAAAAGATGGAGAACCGGCTGTTTTTGCCACACAATTTGCGGATATTGCTATTTTTCGATCTTTGATAAACCAAAAAGATGTTATTGGACCAACTTCCAGCAGTTTTGGTGTTGATGATAATGGTTTCTATTCTTCTGCAACGGCAAATTTGTATGAAGCGGCTAAGAAAAAAATCGGTAAGATTTATGTTTTTGAAAAAAGTAAATTTGGGGATATTGTTGGCATGGAATGTCGAAGCACGGAAGAAGTCGAACCTTTGGAAGTGATTGATGTTTATTTTGATGATTTACCAACTGGAGTAAAGATGATTGAAAATCAGAAAAAATAAAAAATTACTATTAAAAAATCCGCGTCCAGCTTGGCTGGCGCGGATTTTGCGTTTGTATATTTTAGTCATCATCTGTATGGGACCAAGGTTTTCCTGCTCCGGTTCCAAATGGTGCCCAATTTTCCTCTCCACTTGAGAATGAAGGCGCGGATTTTTTTGCTCGACCGTCTTTTGTCTTATTTGGTTCTTCGATTTTCGTTACCGTAACTTTTAAAGATTTTTCTTTGTCATTGATTTTTGTTATCTCAATGACTTGAACGATAACTGTTTCTGTATCAGCTCCGGCGTAGAGAGTTATGGTATCGCCTTTGTTGATCTTTATTCCAATATTACAAATAAGTTGATTCGTTTCATTTGAGATTAAAGCTTTAATTTTTTCTCTGGTGGCATTTTTTGTTTTTCTCATTTTTTTCTTTCCTTGTTGTTAAGTTACTACAATCTTCAATCGTGATTGAAGATTTATGATGATATAATAAAAAATTCTTGGTGTCAATAATATAATGATTTTTGCCCGAGTAATTTCGACAAGATTGCTTTAAAATTAAAAAATCCGCGACCAGCTTGGCTGGCGCGGATTTTACATTTTATACAAAATCCAGATCAATTTCTGGATTTGTTATCCAGTAGATAGCTGGCGCTCCCAGATCTGTCTTCTCAACGAAATACCACACCTCATCTTTCTGCTCATTTTTGATAATTACTTGCTTTAGGAGATATACTCCGGCAGGAAGAAAATCAGTTTGGTCAAACTCTCCATTCTTGAAAACTGGAAATGAACCCTTTACTGTTGCTTGAAGCTGGCGTGTCGGTCGAACTTTTGCGGGCTTTGCAATTCCTCCAACCGCAACAGTCAAAACCTGCTTTCTCTCAGGCAGTTCAAGTACATGGAGAATAACTACACAAATTCTTTCCGTGTACTCGTCCGCAAAGAGGTTCAGCATGTCGTTTTGTTGAAAACATCCTTTTTCATCAATCCTAATCGTGCCAAATCCTTCGGCGATGATGGCTTTAATTTTTCCAGAAGAAACTTGTTTTTCCATGATTTTCTCCTTTTTGTGTTGTCAAACAACAGAATACTAACTATTGAATATATCATAAAGATTAAAAAAAGTCAATGGCTGCGACTGATTTTATTTAAATTTAGCCAATTATCCAAAATTCTGAATTCTCCCAAAGGGAGCACTTGCCCCTTTGGGGCTTCGTGATAAATTCTTAATTCATAATTTTTATGTTATAATAAAATTAATTTATGCTCTGGACAAACAAAAATAAAAGTCATTCGCACAAACAGAATTTTTTGATTATTGATCAACCTAAAGAAAAAAAATTCGAAAAACCGATTGGTTTTGTGTCTTTTTTGTTTCACCTTTTGCCTTATTTGATGCTTGGCGCTTGTGCTTTTATACTTATTCTCGTTATTTCCGTTTCTGCATCATTAGGTCCTTATTATACGCATTTACGTGTCGCTTATGCGGAATCGGTCAAAGGTCAAAACTTTTTACAGCAGGCGGAAAAGCAAGTTTTGTCAGGTAGTTTTGCCGAAGCTGAGAATGCGCTTGTTCTTGCGGGCAATAATTTCCAAGAAGCCAACAAACGTTTGCAAGTGGTGCAAAAGTCGGCCATTTTTCGGAATGATTATTTGCATGAACAGTTGGTTGCGGCCCAAGAAATTTTACAAATCGGTGAGCAAACTGCGGACTCTTTGCGCATAATGGCTTTGCTTGGCGGGGAAGCGCAAAAAATTGTTCAGGACAAAACCATCAATTGGCAAAATTTGGCAGAAGAAAAGAAACAAGCTTTGTTGGGACTTTTGCAAGATTCCGGTCAAGAGTTTGCGCAGAGCAAAAAAAATTTCCAAGAGATCAATACCAAGTTAAGTCAAGTCAACGCGCGACAACCGTTTTTTATTTTTGATCGGGCGTTGATTCCGTTAAATGAAAATTTACCAAAACTGGAAAAAGCCTTTGATGGTTTGCTTTTAGCTTCGCAATATTTGCCGGAATTCGCCGGTTTGGCCAAAGAAAAAAAATATTTATTATTATTTTTGAATAATCGGGAAATTCGGCCGGGGGGTGGTTTTATCGGAACTTATGGGGTTTTAAATTTGCGCAATGGGGATATCAAGGATATTTTTATTGATAATATTTATAATTTTGACAAGTTGAGTGAAAAAACTCATCACGTTCCGGCACCGTTGCCAATGCAAAAATATATGGACCAAAAAGTTTGGTTCACGCGCGACAGTAATTGGTCGCCTGATTTTTTGACCAGTTCGCAAAAAACTTTGGAACTTTATCGTTTGCAGGGAGGCAAAGAAAATTTTGATGGAGTTTTGGCTCTGACCGTTTCCGTAATTGAAGATTTGCTTGGTGAATTGGGCGAGTTTACCGTTGAGGGAATAAAATTTAACAAAGATAATTTTTACGATCAGCTACAATATCAGGTTGAATACGGATATTACAAACAAGGAATTGCCAATGAAGAACGAAAAGATATCATTGGTGCTTTGGCTGGAAAAATTATTGAAAAATTAAAAAATGCGCCGATTAATGATTTGGTTAATTTGGTTGATCTTTTGCAAAAAGAAATTTCCGAAAAACAAGTTTTCGCTTTTTTCAATAATGCGGAGTTGCAAAGATTTGCCGAGCAAAACTTTTTTGCCGGACGAATGCAATCAGGTGCTGGTGATTATTTGGCGATCGTTGACGCCAATTTGGCTGCTTTAAAAACTGATTCAGTCATGACCAAAACAGTGATTTATGATTTGTCTGAGATGGCAGATGGTTTACATGCTGAATTAAATATAAAATATCAAAATAACGGAGATTTTAGTTGGAAAACAACTCGTTATCGCTCTTATTCCAGATATTATGTACCAAAAGGCGTGCAAATTTCCGAAGTCAAAGTGGGTGGTAAAATTTTAAAAAAAGAAGAATATGATTTTGGTGAAGACCTGAACAAAAATTTTGTCGGGTTGTTTTTTGAAGTTGAACCAAAAGCGGAAAAAGAGATTCAAATAAAGTATCAATTGCCAGCCGGGATTTTTGATTTATTAAAAAATAAGAAGCAATATTCCTTGCTATTCCAAAAACAGTTGGGTGTGCCAAAAATAAACTTGCAAACAAATTGGCAATTTTCTTCCGCGCCATTGGTGCAATTTAATGATCTAAAATTCTCGAACACCAAAGTTATTCACTCCGCTGAAATGCGCACTGACAGATTATTTGAATTTGCTTTTTAAAATTTTTTTGTTGTGGAATATTTTTTTAATTTTAGGATTTTTTTAGGAGCGGGCGCTCTTTTTTTGTCAAAAAATGGTCTAATAAGTGGATAAAGGTTGCCTTTGGCGAAGTTATGTTTTTGTGTTAAAATGGCTTTGAAAATTAGGTGATATTATTTTGTCATTGTTTGTCCTTACACAGGAAAATCTTGTAAAGATTATATTCTTGTCATCTCGACTTGCTATTTTGTCATCCCGAGTGAGCAGTGGTGAATCGAGGGATCTTTTTAAAAATAAAAGTCCAATATTGTTTTATCATTTTAAAAAGATTTCTCCACTCGCGTTCCTCGGCCGTGCCTCTGCCGAAGCGTTGCTCGGCTACGCGCAGGCAGGTCGAAATGACAAATTTAAAATTGTTCAAATACAATTACTAATTTATAAACTCTAATGTACATCCCTCTTCACACTCACAGCCATTACAGTCTTCTTGATGGTTTGTCGCAAATCAGTGCTTTGGTTAACAAGGCCAAAGATTGTGGCATGCCTGCTTTGGCGTTGACCGATCATGGCGTGATATATGGGGCGATTGAGTTTTACCAAAAGTGCAAAACAGCGGGAATCAAACCGATTATTGGCGTGGAAGCTTACATTGTTGATAATCGACACAAAAAAGAGGCGGCCGGAGAAGAGCGTTTTCATCTTATTTTGTTGGCAAAAAATTACAATGGATACATGAATTTGATTCAGTTAACTAGCCTCGCGCACTTGGAAGGTTTTTATTACAAACCGCGCATTGATTGGGAAATTTTGCAAAAATACGGCAATGACTTGATCGGTTTGAGTGCGTGTTTGGCCGGGGAAATTCCGCGCGCCATCGAAAAAGGCTGGTCTGATGAAAAAATCGAAGCCTTGATAAAAAAATATCAAGCTGTTTTTGGAGAGAAAAATTTTTTCTTGGAAGTTCAGCATCATCCGGGGATTCCGCGACAAGCCGAAGTTAATGAGAGAATATTTTATTTTGGAAAAAAAATGAATATCCCAATTGTCGCGACCAATGATTCTCATTATACTAATCCCGAAGATGCCGAAGCGCAGGATGTTTTGCTGTGTTTGCAAACAAAAAAAACGATCAATGATACGGACAGAATGAGTTATATTGGTGTTGATTTATCTTTGTTGACACCGGAACAGATGGCTAATAATTTTCGGGATAATCCGGAAGTTTTGCAAAATACTTTGAAAATCGCTGACATGTGCGATGTCGAAATTCCGCTTGGTAAAATTCAGTTGCCGTATTATGAAGTTCCCGAAGGTATGACTGATTTTGAGATGGTCAAAAAACTTTGTTTTGATAATATTAATGAAAGATACGGGTTTGATCCGTTTCGAGAGGAATTTCCAGACAAAGAAAAAGTAATTGTTGATCGAGTTAATTACGAATTGAGCGTGATCGAAAAAACCGGTTATTCTTCCTATTTTTTAATCGTGCAAGACTTTATCAACTGGGCCAAGAATAATGGCGTGGTCGTTGGGCCGGGTCGTGGTTCGGCCGCCGGTTCAGTCGTTGCTTATTTGTTAAAAATCACTAACATTGATCCGTTAAAATATGATTTGCTTTTTGAAAGATTTTTGAATCCGGATCGTATTTCCATGCCCGATATTGATACCGATTTTGCCGACGAACGTCGCGAAGATGTTTTGCGTTATGTTGAAGAAAAATATGGCAAAGATCATGTTTCGCAAATTATCACATTTGGAACCATGGCCGCTCGCGCCGCCGTCAAAGATGTTGGTCGAGTTTTGGGTGTTCCGTACGGATTTTGCGATCAAATTTCCAAATTGATTCCCATGGGTTTGGAACTGGATGAAGCCTTGTCCGATGTTGCCGAATTAAAACAACTTTACGAATCCAATGATGAAGCCAAAAGATTGATTGATTTTGCCAAAAAACTTGAAGGTGTCGCGCGTCATGCCTCTACGCATGCTTGCGGTGTAGTTATTACGCGCGAACCGTTAACGCATTATTGTCCGGTGCAGTTTGCTCGCGACAAAGAAGGTGTGGTTGTTTCGCAGTATTCTTTGCACCCGGTGGAAGATTTGGGATTGTTAAAAATGGATTTTCTTGGTTTGAAAAACTTAACGATTATCGAAAGGGCTTGTGAAATTATAAAAAAAATTCATGGAATAGAAATTAATGTTGACAAATTACCGCTTGATGATTACAAAAGTTATGAGGTTTTTCAACGTGGCATGACCACCGGCGTTTTTCAATTCGAATCAAGTGGAATGAAAAGATATCTCAAGCAACTGCAACCAAGTGTTTTTGAAGATTTAATCGCCATGGTGGCGTTGTATCGTCCGGGTCCGCTCAATTCCGGAATGGTGGATGAATTTATTGCCAGAAAGCATGGCTTAAAGGAAATAACCTATTTGCATCCGCTTATGGAAAGTGCGTTAAAAAACACTTACGGCGTTATTGTTTATCAAGAACAAGTGATGCAACTTTCAAAAGATATGGCCGGTTTTACCGGAGGACAAGCGGATACTTTGCGCAAAGCTATGGGCAAAAAGAACGCGGAACTCATGGAAAAAATGAAAAAAATCTTTTTGGAGGGTTGTGCCAAAAACAATATTTCCGAACATATTGCCAATGAAACTTTTGTCAGCATGGAAAAGTTTGCCGAATATGGTTTTAACAAATCACACGCTGCCTGTTATGCTTTTATTGCTTATATTACGGCTTATTTAAAAGCCAACTATCCGGCCGAATTTATGGCTTCGCTTCTTACTTGCGATCAACATGATATGGATCGAATTGCTATTGAGATTGATGAATGCAAACAGATGGGGCTGGAAATTTTACCACCTGATGTTAATGAGAGTTTTTCCACCTTTACGGTTGTTGCGGAATCGTTAAAAGAAAAAAAACCGAGAATTCGTTTCGGTTTAAATGCCATTAGAAATGTTGGCGAAAATGTGGCCAAAGAACTTATCCACGAGAGAAAAGAAAAAGGTTTATTTCAATCATTGGAAGATTTTTTGTGTCGGCAAGGTGCGCTTATTTTGAACAAAAAATCTTTGGAAGGCTTTATCAAAAGCGGAGCCATGGATCAGTTTGGCGAACGTTTGATTTTGGTGGAAAATATTGAAAGGATGCTTTCTTATGTCAAAGAGGCTGAATTAGCCAAAGCCAATCGTCAGCCGGATTTATTTTCTTTTAAAGCTGTTCCTTCGGAAAAAATGGAAATACCAAAATTAAATATAAAATCAACCGGCGAAGCCAAGCGTAGTGATATTTTGCCGTGGGAAAAAGAATTTTTAGGATTGTATGTTTCCGAACATCCTTACAACAATGTGGCCAACAGATTGAGCGCCGAAGTTTGGACGATTGAAAATGTTTTGAATCGAGCCGGTAATGATGAAACTATTCGTGTTGGTGGAGTAATTTCCGCGTTAAAAAAAATTATTACCAAAAAAGGTGAACCGATGCTGTTTGTTTCTCTGGAGGATTCTTTGCACAGTTTGGAGTTTTTGGTTTTCCCAAAATTATACAAAGAAAAAGAGAATTTGTGGTTGACCGGCAAATTGGCGATTGTTGAGGGATCTTTGTCCGAAAAAGATGGTGAAAGTAAACTTTTGGCCAATAGGATTTGGTTTATTGATGAAGAAAATTTATCGGTTGTTATTGAAGAATTAAAATCAACACCACGCGGTCAAGGAGAAAGAAGAAATTATGCCAAATTTGCCAAGGAAGGCGAATTCAAACCGCGCATTCCTCAAGGTCAAATTATTATCAAATATCCAAAAGGAGCCAGCAAAGATTTTGCCGGCATGGTGAAAAATCTATTTATTGCTATTCCGGGCAAAAAACAGGTAATTTTAAAAATTGACGACAAGCTTATCAAAACTGATTTTCAGATAGATGTTTCTCGTGAGGCTATAAGGAAAATAGAGAGTGTCTTTGGCGAAAATTCCACTTATTTAAGGTAGTGTGGTATAATTTTATAATCAACTGACCAACAGAGCAACTAAGCAAAAGAACTCCGCCAAAGGCAGATCCGTCGCTGGCGAAAAAAGAATACAAAAACTTTCCTAGACGACACCTCTTGCCGTCGCGTAGCCGCTATGGCGAAGCACGGCGACTCTGCTCGGTGCAAGCTTTCAGTCGTTGTAAATTTTTGAACAAAAACTTAAATTTTACGAATAATAATAAAAATATATAAAACGAACAATTTCCCAAGATGACCTTGTTTTATTTGGTCGGTTGGTCAGTTGGTCGGTTGAAAAGTTATGTATATCAAACGCAATTCCGTTCTTTCCGAAAGTTACAAAAATTTAATTTTCGGTTTTGTGGCCGTGGCCGTTATTTTGGTTGGCGTGATTTTGTATTTTTCCGCCAGCAAGGCGCTGATTGAAATAACGCCAAAACCAAACTCCGTGGCCACTGATTTTATTTTGGATGTAAGCGCTGATGGTGCAACCGTGGATTCGGTTAATGGTTTTTTGTACGAAACCGAAGTCGAAGCTTCTATTGAAGGCGAGGCGACCGGAAGCAAAGCCACAGAAGGCAGCTCCATTGGCAAAGTGGTTATAATTAACAAAAGAGCCGAAGATCAGACGTTAATCAAAACAACTAGACTTCAAACGCAAGACGGTATTTTGCTTCGTCTGACTGATCGCGTGGTAGTGCCCGCCAATGGCTCCATTGAAACTAATGTTTATGCGGATAATCCTTCAGCTTTTACCGAACTTCAACCGACCAGTTTTATTATTCCGGGATTGGCGGAAAATTTGCGCGACAAAGTTTATGCCGAAAGCAAAACAGTTTTAAAGCCGGCGGGAGGAGAGCAAAAAGCGGTGGCTGAGGTTGATTTGCAAAAAGCCAAAGAAAAATTATTGGAAGTTCTTTATGAAAAAGCCATAGAAAATTTCAAAAATGACGAGCAACGTTCTGATTTGGTGATGTTGGTGGTTGACAAACAGATTATTTCCGAAAAGGCTGGAGCGGAAATCGGCACAATCAGTGAAAATTTTTCTTTTGACATGAAAGCAAAAGTTGTTTTGTTGGGATTGGAACAAAAAAGTATTATAGAAAAAGCCGGGGATAATTTAAAAAACGCTTTAGAAAAAGGATTGGATTTGTCCAGTTTGCAAACTGACAAATTCACTTATATCGTTCAATCATTTAACGGCAATGAAAAAACCGCAAAAGTAAAGGTGCATGTCGAAGGTCTGGCAATTATCAAAAGTGATAATGCTATTTTTGACAAAGAAAAACTGTCCGGATTGAGTCCAAAGGCGGTGGAACTTTATTTGTCCAATTTTGAGCAGATTGATTCGGTCAAAGTTCAGCTCACACCTTTTTGGGTAAGTACTGTCCCAAAATCTCCCGAACATGTGGATATTATTATTATGAATGCAAAATAAAAAAACAAAAGAATCGGCAAGACCGGTTCTTTTTTATTTGACAAAAATTATTGGTGGAGTATTATATTAACAATCGATGATTGAGCGTTTTACCAAAACGCTAAAAACGCAAGTTTTTCTTTTAGCTAAATCGAGACAAATTAAGCGCTTTGATTTATTTCAAAGAATTTGGGTGGAACCACCATGTCGGATGACGTGGTCCCAAGGTATGATGCCTTGGTTTTTTTTATCTACGAATTAATTGAAGAGAATTTTATTTCTGCTAATTCTGCTAATCTTCAAATAATTAAGCTACGAATTCTTCGAATATTCAGTTACAATATTGTTGGTGTATTAATTATTTAAAATTAATATCTATTTTATAAATTTATGTCAAACGAAAAATTGGATTCATCCAACGAAGCTTTGGCGCAGTTGGAAATGATGCGACATTCCTTGTCGCACATCATGGCGCAAGCGGTTTTGAAAATTTATCCGCAAGCGCAATTAACTATTGGCCCAGCTGTTGCTAATGGTTTTTATTATGATTTTGATTTGGGCGAAAATTCTTTTTCCCCGGAAAATTTGAAGCAAATCCAAAAAGAAATGGAAAGAATCGTGCGTGAAGATCAGAAATTTGAGCAATATCTTTTGCCAATTTCTGAGGCTAAGGAAAAATTAAAAAACAATCCATACAAATTGGAGTTGATTGTTGATTTGGAAAAAGAAGGTGAAACGCAAATCAGTTTTTACAAAAATTTAAACAAAAACGGGGAAGTGGTTTTCGAAGACATGTGTCGCGGACCGCATTTGAATTCAACCAAGGAAGTTGGCTCTTTTAAAGTGCAAAAAGTGGCCGGTGCTTATTGGCGCGGGGATGAACACAACAAAATGTTGCAACGACTTTATGCCTTGGCTTTTGCTACAGAACAAGAATTGGCTGATTACCAAAATATGTTGGTTGAAGCGGAAAAAAGAGATCACCGTAAAATTGGCAAAGAATTGGGTTTATTTATTTTTTCCGAATTGGTTGGCCCTGGTTTGCCACTTTACACTGCCAAAGGCGCAAAATTACGACGAATGATTGCCGATTATTCTAGAACTTTGCGTGAAGCGATTGGTTATGAAGAAGTTCATACGCCAAACATGAATAAGGCGGAACTTTTCAAAGTTTCCGGTCATTATGACAAATACAAAGATGACATGTTTGAAGTACACAGTCATTACACTGATGAAGAATATTATTTAAAACCGATGAACTGTCCGCAACATACGCAAATTTTTGCCAGCGTTGGTCGAAGTTATCGTGATTTGCCGGTGCGTATCGCTGATTTTGCTAATCTTTATCGTGATGAAAAACCGGGCGAATTAAGCGGTCTTACTCGTTTGCGTTGTTTTTGTCAGGATGATGGACACTGTTTTTGTCGTGAAGATCAAATTAAATCTGAATTTAACAATGTTCTTGGAGCCATCAAAAAGGCGATGATCAAATATGGTTTGAATTATCATATTCGGTTATCTTTGCGTGATGAAAATAAAAAAGAAAAATATCTTGGTGATAATGATGTTTGGGAAAAATCACAAAATTTATTGCGCGAAATTCTTGTTGAACAGCAAATTGAGTTTGTTGCTACGCAAGGTGAGGCCGCTTTTTATGGTCCCAAAATGGATTTGATTGTGAAAGACTCTCTTGGTCGTGAGTGGCAAATTTCCACAATTCAACTTGATTTCAACATGCCAAAAAGATTTAGCTTGGAATATACCGATGAGAATGGTGAAAAGAAACAACCGATTATGATTCATAGCGCCATTGTCGGATCTCCGGAAAGATTTATGGGAATTTTGATTGAACATTATGCTGGCGCATTTCCATTATGGCTTTCGCCAGAGCAAATTAGAGTTTTACCTGTTTCGGAAAAATTTATTGATTATGCGGAAAAAGTAAAAGTTGAGTTAAAAGAAAAAGGTTGGCGCGTAACCGTTGATAATAATTCTGAATCTTTGCCAAAAAGAATCAGAACTGCGGAAAAAGAAAAGTTGCCATATATTTTAGTTATTGGTGAAAAAGAAGTTGAAGCGCAAACCGTGGCCGTGCGCAGAAGAGGAGAAGGTGATCTTGGGGTCAAACCGTTAAGTGAATTTTTGGAAATTTTAAGAATTGAGAATTAAGGATTTAGGATATAAAACTCAACAAAAATTGTAAAAAAAGAGCGAGCCATGTTGCGTGGCTCGCTTTTGTGTTATTAGCTATTGTTTGGTTTTTTGCCAAACAGTATTTCTTCCAGCTCCATTTCTTCGAGGGTTTTTTCTTGGCAAAAAATTCCGTTTTGATACTGATGCCTGAACATGCGCAGGCAGATCAAGAACCAGCGTCTGGGAATAAGCAATTCTGTGGGGATGTCCCATTCCACTGTTTCTGGTTTTTGGCAGTTTTTGTTAAAAGGTATTACTTTGTTTACTTCTGACCCTTTTCGATAAAACAGTCTGTCCGCGGCAAAGAAATCAAATCCGTTAATTGAAGCGTGGCCGTCTTCCCAGTAAGAAGCTTCTTCGTTAGCTACATTATTATAAAATCTTTTGCCTTGGTTGACGGAAATGTTCTGATTGAATTCAGCCCTGACATCTTCAACCACATCAAATGATACTTTGATTTGAAAAAGAGGTGAGAGCGCCAGAACAATTCGGGTCTTGGCTTTTTGGGTAATGTTTTTGTTATTTACCAAAAACTCCAAATATTGCAAAATGATATGTTCTTCTGCAACTTCTTCTGGTTGTGTTTTTGGGAAAAGTTCAGCCCATTGAAAAAATGGTTGTTCTCCTCGGCTCAAAAATATTATTTGCCCAGCGTCGGGTTTTCTTTTATCTTTATCCATGGATACCCCCAGTTGTAAGGAACATTACATCTTGGCATTTTTTTTTGACTTTGTCAATAATTTAACTTTTTTGATAAATTACGCTATAATAAGTGTGTTATTTTTGATTTAAAAAGTCAATTTATATGGGCAATAAGAAATTGTTGTTATTAGTAGCTTTTGTTTTAAATTTAGTGATTTCTCCAAGCGTTTCGGCTGCGGATTCTTATTATTACAAGCAGTGGTATTTGGAAAGAATAAATGCTCCCGGCGCTTGGACTTTGAGTACTGGTAACGCCAATGTGGTTGTGGCAGTAATTGATACTGGCGTGGATATCAACCATCCTGACTTGGTGCAAAATATTTGGTTTAACAGTGATGAGATTATTGATGGCAAAGATAATGACAGTAATGGTTTTGTTGATGATGTAAATGGTTGGGATTTCATTTCGGAAACAGCAGACCCAAAGCCAAAAACAATGGATGATTTTTCAATCAGCGCCATGAGTCATGGGACATTTATTGCCGGGTTAATTTCAGCTGTTCATGATAATAATCAAGGAATTAAGGGTGTTACGGCCAATGTAAAAATTATGCCGTTATTGGTTATGAACGCCAAAGGAGAAGGAAAAGCTTATAACGTGGCGCGGGCAATTGATTATGCGGTCAATAATGGGGCGCATATTATCAATTTGAGTTTTGGCGGGGATGATACCAGTGAAAGTTTAAAGAACAGTATTATCAATGCTTATAATAAGGGTGTTTTGATCGTGGCCGCTTCGGGGAATGGCGCAGGGAATCAACAAGGTGTGGATATGAGCCAAAAACCGCAATATCCGGTTTGTTATGACCAAGAATTCACAGTCAATCGGATTCTGGGTGTTTCGGCTACGAACAAGGACAACAAAATTGCTTCTTTTGCTAATTACGGTTCCGGGTGTATTGATATTTCCGCGCCCGGTGTTGATATTATAAGTTTAGTTAACCAAGATGGATCGGCATTTTTTTCTGAATATTATGGTGAGGGTTGGCAGGGCAGTTCTTTTTCCGCTGGTTTGGTTTCCGGTGCGACAGCGTTGTTAAAGTCATATGATTTTTCTTTGACTCCGCAAAAAATGATTGAAACGATCAAAAGTTCCAGCGGATTATTGTTGCTCAGTGATTTAAAATACAAAGATAAAGTTGGTGAGGGAATTTTGAATATTCGTTCAGCTTTGGAAAAATTAACAGCCAATAGTTCTTTGGTGACAAATCAACCGGTTAATGTTCCTGTAGTTCCGGTCAAGCCGGTAATTATTACCAATGAACCAAAAGCCGGAGTAAAAAAATTAGATCAAGTTTATTTTTCTACGGTTGCAAAGGGTAATGGAAATTTGCGTTTATTTGACAAGAATTTAAATTTACAAAGTGAAACAATTGTTTTGGGTGAAAAATTTACAAGCATGGATTTTGCCGTTGCTGATATAAATAATGATAGTAAGTTGGAAATTGTGGCAGTAGGTGGCGTTGAGGATCAAGGGATTGTCAAAATTATGGATTTTGAGGGCAGAAACATCAATTCTTGGTTACCTTTTGGGGCGGAGTTCAAAGGCGGTCTTTCGGTGGCCGTTGGTGATACTGATAATGACGGTCAAGTGGAAATAGTTATTGCCCCAAAAAGTAAATACAAGCCGGCAGTAAGAATTTACGAAATTAATGGCTCTTTGCAACGAGAATTTTTAGCTTATAATAAGGATTTTTTTGGCGGAGTAAATGTGGCTATTGGTGATATTAACGGTGACAAAAAAAATGAAATAATCACTGCGCCAAACAGTAGCTTGATGCCAAAGATAAAAATTTTTGACGGAGCCGCTTTGGAAATAAAGAATTTTTTGGCATATAGCGTTAAATTTACCGGAGGAGTGAATATTGCTGTTGGTGATATTGATAATGATGGGGTGATGGATCTTTTGTGTGGAGCTGGCAAAACAGGAGCTCCACATATTACGGCTTATCGATTTGACGGGACAAGATTGGTTAGTTTTTTTGCATATAGCGAAAATTTTACCGGAGGGGTGAGTGTTTTGGCCGGTGATTGGAATAATGATGGTCGCACTGATATTTTGACTATGGCCGGACAGGGCGGTGGACCGCATTTGCGAATTTTTGATTTTTACGGTAAGGTCATAAAAGAGGGCTTTTTATATAAGAAAGATTTTCGTGGAGGGGGAGTAATTCATTAAAATTCAACAGACTAACAGACCAACAGAGCAACTGATCAATTTAATTTTATTTTTTTTAAAATTACAATGATTGTTTATTTGGTCAGTTGATCGGTTGATCAGTTGAAAATTATGATTAACGAGGTAAAAATAAAATCAGTAAAAAGATACTGCGATGATCGCGGATTTTTTTGCGAAGTGATCAAGGATGGTGAAGAAACTTTTCATCCAGTAAAACAAACCAGTTATACCGAAACTTTTCCGGGCGTAATCAAGGCGTTTCATTGGCATCAAAAACAGTGGGATGTTTGGTTCGTCGTTAATGGTTTGGCGCAAGTTGTTTTATATGACATGAGAGAAGGCTCATCAACAAAAGGTGAAACGCAAGTTGTTTTTGCCGGCCGTGAAAATCCGGTTTTGATTTCCATTCCGCCGGGCGTGGCGCATGGCTATCGTGTTCTTGGTAATGAAAAGGTCTGCCTTTTTTATCACACCAGCGAAGCCTATAATCCGGCAGAACCTGATGAAGAAAGAATCGCCTTTGATGATCCGATGATTAATTTTGATTGGACGACAAAGAATAGATAAGGAGCAAAAGAGCCCTCCTTCGCTCTGCGAGCTACGGAAGGGCAAGCAACAGAGCAAAGGAACTCCGCCAAAGGCGGATCTGCCACTGGAGGAAACTAAACAAAATAATATAGAAATATTGAGCAAAGAACTATATAATTTTGTCATTTCGACCTGCCTGCGCGTAGCCGAGCAACGCTTCGGCGGAGGCACGGCCGA
>JBAYHA010000004.1:0-29919 GCA_041666425.1 Patescibacteria group bacterium | reverse complement strand
TATAACTTGCCGGACTGGCGGAAACATAAACACCCGAAGTGGTTTTGTTCAAACTTGCTTCAGCGTTATTGGATGTATTCAGAGTTTTTATCGCACCGGTGCTAGCTTTGTTGACCGACAAACCGTAATCAGTTCCTGGATTGGCACTCATTAACCCCAAACTTCCTTTTTTTACTTGACTCAAAGAACCAATATTAATCGGAGCCTCAACATTATAAGTCGGCGGAGCGCCAGTCGGCTCGCTCCAAGCAGAAACAAAAGCTAAGCTTAAAAATCCGCCAAAGCCAATGACACAAAAAAACAAAAATATCGCAAATTTTTTATTGGACATAAAAATTATTACAAAATTATTATACCACATTTATTTTTTGTGGTATAATTTTGATGAAAGAAAATAAAAGAATTTGCCGTTATGCACAAATTAACTCGCTATTTATTGATTTTTACACTTATTTTTATTTTTGGGTGCGGTTGTTTTTACTTTGGTCTATACCTAATGGAGAACAACGCCTGTCAACAAAAAATAAACATAGAAAACAAACTTTTGCTGACACAAATCGAAAATCGATTAAAAAATTCACCAGAGTTCCTTGCTCTATCTCAAAATTCCAATGAAAATTATTTTGTGGGAATTATAAAAAAAATCGACAATGATATTTTTGCCGTAGAAAAAGAAACTTATGACTTACAAACAATTCTTACCGGACAAAACGCATCTCTTCCGATAAAAATAATGCCAGAAACAGAAATTTTTGCTTATTCCCAAAAAGAAACCGGCGATCCTAATTACCCGATCGAATATGCCGAAACAAAAATTTCCGCCAAGGATCTGCGAATCGATGATCGAATTGGAATAGAAATAATTCCTTCGCCAATCAGCTCATACCTCCCGGCAAAGACGGTTATGGTGGTTAGGTAATTATCAACAGACCAACCGACCTCCACCAAAGGTGGATCCGCCGCTGGCGGAAACTGCTCAACCGACCAATAAAGCAACTCAATTTTATCGGCGACAAAAAAAACACCAACATTAATCTTATACGCCGACTAAAGTCGGCTGGAAATTTGGTTGGCGTTTTTTTATTTTTAAATTGCTCAGTTGCTCAGTTGCTCAGTTATTATTCATTCCCAAATTCCTCCAACAACTTTCGCTGTTTTCGAGAAATCTTTTTTGGAATTTCGACTTCAACGGTAACATAAAAATCACCACGACCGGAACCGTTTAATTTTGGCACGCCTTTATTTTTTATTCGAAGTTTTGTGCCAGGAGCAGTCCCCTCATCAATCGTCAAAACAACCTGTCCATCCATTGTTTCAATTTCTTTTTTGGTACCGAGAATCGCTTCGACAAAAGAAATTTTTAAATTTTGATAAATATCAGTTCCCCGACGTTCAAATTTGGGATTATTTTTTACGCGCAAATTAACAAATAAATTTCCTCGACCATACGCCGAAGCTTCACCCGCTCCGGCGATTTTTAAAGTTGTTCCATTTTCCACTCCGGCCGGAACATTAATTTCTATTTTGGTATTTTTTTTCACCAAACCACTACCATGACAAGTGGAACATTTTATTTCCGGTTTTTGACCAGAACCACCGCAAACTTCACAAACTTGTTCTGTTTCAATTAAACCAAAAAAGGTTTGTTGCCGAACTCTTTTGCGACCATGCCCTCCACAAGAAGAACATTTATTCATTTTTGTCCCATGTTGCGCACCGGTTCCACCACAATAATCACAAATGGAAGTTTTGTAAATTTCAACTTCTTTTTTTGCTCCAAAAACAGCTTCTTCAAAAGTTAAACTCAACTCCATTTCCAAATCCGCGCCACCTTGTTGTTGCCGACCACGACCACCACCAAAACCCATAAAATCACCAAAAACATCATTCAAATCAATTCCCCCAAAATTAAAACCACCGCCATTGCCAAAACCGCCACCACGAGCCTGTCGCATAAAATCTTCCCAATTAACTCCACCACCAAAACCACCTTGTTGTTCAAAGTCACTACCAAACTGTTCATATTTCTGCCGTTTTTCTTTGTTCCCAAGAACTTGGTAGGCTTCATTAATTTCTTTGAACTTCGCTTCATCACCACCCTCTTTGTCAGGATGATGTTTGTGCGCCAATTTGCGAAAAGCGCTTTTGATTTCTTCTTCGCCGGCATTTTTTTCGACGCCTAATATTTTGTAATAGTCTTTTGACATAGGTATTAGTTCATAAAGTTTATAAAGTTCGTAAAGCCCGCCTGCAACGCTATGCGTAGCACTGCGGGCAGGTTCGTAAAGTTCATAAAGTATTTTAATTTATGATCTCGTGCCATTTTATTTATCATTACGACTGCCCATTGTTGTCATCTCGACCGAACCTTATGGTGAGTGGAGAGATCTGTGTTTAAAAATATTTAAATTATTTTAATACAGATTTCTCCACTCGTTTCACTCGGTCGAAATGACAAAGAAAAAAAAGTCAAAATAACAATCATTAATTCGCTGATTTCTTAAAATTATTAAATTCCCGAAGCTGCCTCTTCACCTCCTCATCCGACAAAAAAACATTTTCACTTTTTACCAAGTCATCATTTTTTATTTCGTAGATAGAAAAATTAAAATTTTCTGATTTGATAACTTGGCATCTTTTGCCTCTCGCAAACAAAGCGATTTCTCGGTCCGAAGTAATGATAACATAATCCGCAGGATTTGTTGAGTGTTCAAGGATTTCCATAATTCTGGCGTCAGCGTCGCCGGCAAATTCCACATTGACCAAATAAGTGCTCAGATCATTGGGACAAAAACCATCAAAAACAACTTTTATCTTTTTGTTAAAACGGTCAGCGTATTTGTCCAACGCAAAAATCAGTTCGCTTTGATTTTCGAAATTAGTATTGTGGAATAAATTGTAACCATCGATTAATAACATATTTTCTACAAATCTTCTAATAAGATTTCTACAAATTCTACTAATTTACCAATAATACTTCTTCAAATATCTACAAGCTCTAGATTTATCTTCTTGGATAAATTTGCAGACATTTGTAGATGCTCCATTTGCAGATTAGAAGAATTAGTAAAAAAAATTTATTTATTAGTAGTAGACATTGACAAACAACAATTTTCTTGCTTAACTTACAACAGGTCTTTGAAAAACAACTCAACAAGGAGTTTAAATGGAAAACGAACAAGCTATGAAAAAACTTTTTGATTATTATCGTATTCTATCACGGCTACTCAAAGAAGAAAAAACTATTGAAAAATTTCTACTCCTAATTATTTCCTACGGCAAAAGAGATGATCTGCCTATGGCCAAAATGATTTATGACAATTATTGCAATGCCACCGATCCCGGAAAAAAAATCGGCATTTTTTTTCAAGTTGACCAGAAATCTTTATTTAAAGCAATTAGCAGTCAACAATCTTGTTTAGAAAACCTTGATATTCCTTATCCCGAACCGTCGGAAGAAGTTAAGAAAATTCTCGATGAATACAAAGCCAAAAAATAAATTTGGAGGTTAATCATGCAATTTTCTTTTGACACCGAACAAGAAGTTCTAGAAATCGTTCTTCAATCAAACAAACTTGCCAAGGAATCACTGGTTCCAATTACGGCTGACTGTTCCGATGAAGTAAAAAAGCGTTGGCCAGAATCGGCAGAATATTTTGAAAATTTTACAAAAACGGAAGATGAAGATTATTTTAATTGTCGTTTTTACGAGCTACCGGTAACTCCAGGCAAGGTCTTTACTGGTCATTATATTCTTATTCGAACAATGCAAGAAAGAAAAACCGGAAAATATCACGGATATGAAGTGCGCAAAACTTTTAAAGATGGCCATACAGTTATCGCTGGTTTTGCTGGTCCGATTCGTCAACGAAGTACAACAAGGAGAGTATCATGAATCAAGAAAAAAAAGTTTTTGTTGTCTCTCGAAAATCCATTTTTGCGACGGAAGACGAAGTTCTTGAACTTGCCAAACAGTCATTTCGTGGAAACACAAAAACTCTTACTTTGATCCCACCGGAAAACATTGCAGAAATTATTGAAAAAAACGGTCTGACAGAAGAAGCCCAGACTATCGACGGTCGAATAAAAGTTCTAGAAATTATCAAAAAACAAAACACCTACCGATTTACCACTTTTTCACCGGACCGAGTTATGACCCTCATTACCGAACCTTCTGATTCAGAATTTCCCGGTTGGATTGGCTGGATAGTTTTTGAAAACAATTCCGCCCTAAGAATTTCTGGCCCGCCGAAAATTTCCGCTCATCAAATGAGCGGTTTTTTTTATTTTCAAAAAACTATTTTCGTTGATCAACCAATCCGCCGGAATAACGAGCTTGATAAACAACTTCCCCGGCGGAATTTTTAATTATTTCGGTGCCGCTGAAATTTTCAATGTCGCCACTAAATTCATTTTCGTATTTGAATCCGTTATTCGTGAAAAATTTTGGGCCGCGAAAAGGTTTGTCTTCAGGAATCAAGGTCAAAGCACCCTGCAAAGTTCCATAAACCAAATTGACATCAGGAACATTCTCATCAACAAAACCATAATAAACCATCATAAAAACCGGTCGACCTTGAAAAAAAACCACTTCCCGACCGCCATACGGTTCGCCACCAAAATAGTTGTCATGATATTTCCAATCACCCGATTCAAAAATCAATGTTGTTGAATTGTCAGCTTCTTTTATTTTTTTGGCCGCATCGCCAGCTGCATAAGTTGATTTTTTGGCGGCAACGAGGAATTGGCAGAGATTTTGTTTATTTACCATAATTTTATTTTTCAAAAGCAACCACTAGATTTCTCTATTGCAATCGAAATGACAAGTGGTTGCTTTTTTGTTTTTTTGTTTTTTTGTTTTTTTAATTTACAAATTCGGGGCAAGTCAAGCCTTGCCCCTACAAAAAATATAATTTTACTCCACCTTGGCATCCTGAACATTTTCATCAGTCTTCGCAGAATCAGGATTTGGATTTTCGGTTCCGGTGGCGCCGGCAGGACCGGCCGCAGGGCCAGCCGCTTGGTACATGGCTTGTCCCGCTTTCATGGCCACTTCATTGACTTCTTCCAATTTTTTCTTGATGGCTTCGATATCTTCACCATCTTTTATTTTTTTCAATTCCTCAATTTTTTCTGTCAATTCTTTGCCAACTTCTGCCGGAATTTTGGCCGTATTTTCGCGCAACATTTTTTCCGTGGAATAAATAATGCTGTCCGCTTGATTTTTTGTTTCAATGGCTTCGCGTTTTTTCTTGTCTTCATCAGCGTGCGCTTCGGCCTCTTTTTTCATTCGTTCAATTTCGTCCGGAGTTAAACCTGATGACGCAGTTATGGTAATAGTTTGTTCTTTGTTGGTGGCCTTATCTTTTGCCTTGACATTCAAAATTCCGTTAGCATCAATATCAAAAGAAACTTCAACTTGCGGTACGCCTCGAGGAGCCGGAGGAATGCCGTCAAGAATAAATCGACCGAGAGTTTTGTTGTCGCCAGACATTTGTCGTTCACCTTGGAGAACATGAATTTCCACTGAATTTTGATTATCGGCAGCGGTAGAAAAAACTTGTGATTTGGAAGTTGGAATTGTCGTATTTCTTTCGATCAAACGAGTCATGATTCCGCCCATGGTTTCGATACCAAATGAAAGCGGAGTAACATCAAGAAGTAAAACATCTTTGACATCGCCTTGGAGAACACCGGCTTGCACCGCTGCGCCTGCAGCCACAACTTCGTCAGGATTGACGCTGATATTTGGTTTTTTGTGAAAAAATTCTTCAACTTTTTTTTGCACCAATGGCATTCTGGTCATACCGCCGACCAACAAAACTTCATTCAAATCATTGGCTGATAATTTGGCATCAGCGAGCGCTTTGCGACAAGGTTCAAAAGTTTCATTAACGAGATCAAGAACCAATTCTTCCAATTTGGCACGAGTAACTTTTTTTACCAAGTGCAAAGGATTGCCATTGGCATCTTGGGCGATAAAAGGTTGATTGATTTCCGATTCTTGCGCCGTTGATAATTCAATTTTGGCGCGTTCAGCCGCTTCCTTTACTCTTTGCAACGCCATCATATCTTTTGAAAGATCCAGACCATTCTCAGATTTAAATTCCGCAATTAACCAATCAATTAATTTTTTGTCAAAATCATCACCTCCCAAATGAGTGTCGCCATTGGTTGATTTTACTTCGACCGTATCATCAGCCACTTCGAGAATGGAAATATCAAAAGTACCACCGCCCAAATCATAAACGGCAATTTGGCCGCCTTTTTTCTTGTCAAAACCATAAGCCAAAGCTGCGGCCGTCGGTTCGTTGATAATTCTTTTTACTTTTAATCCGGCGATTTCTCCGGCATCCTTGGTTGCTTGTCGTTGCGCATCGTTAAAATATGCCGGAACGGTAATAACCGCTTCGGTAATTGTTTCACCAAGTTTGGCTTCGGCATCCGCTTTTAATTTTTGCAAAATCATAGCCGAAACTTCTTGCGGAGTGTATTCTTTGTTGCCGATAGAAACTTTGACACCTTCACCGGCTTGGATAATGGAATATGGCAAAGTGGTTCGGTCACGCACAACTTCTTCGTCATTATAACGACGACCGATTAATCTTTTAATCGAAAAAATTGTGTCTTTTGGATTGGTGACGGCTTGTCTTTTGGCCGCTTGACCGACAAGAATTTCACCGGACTTGCTGATCGCCACAATTGACGGAGTGGTGCGATTGCCTTCTTTATTTTCTAAAATTTTTGGTGAACCACCTTCAATAATTGACATGCAACTGTTGGTTGTTCCAAGATCGATTCCGAGAATTTTTGACATATTTTTCATATTGGTGAGCAGTGAGTATTAAGTATTTTTTTAAAAATATCCAAAACTGCCTGCAAACCTTTCAATTAATATTTATTAATTTTTAAATTAAGTAAATTAATTTTTTATACGCCGAATAAAGTCAGCTGGAAATATGATTGATGTTTTTTTGTTCTTTGCTTTTTTGGTCGGTTGGTCAGTTGGTCAGTTGTAAATTACTTCTTCTTATTAACCTTAACCTCAATTTTCTTTACTTTTTTGTCTTCCGCTTTTGGCACGGAAATTTTTAAAATACCGTTTTCATAATTGGCCACCGCTTTTTCGCCGATAACATGTGCCGGCATGGGAATTTGGCGATAAAATGCGCCTTGTCGAACTTCCCGGCGATAATAATTTTTGTCATCAACTTCCGATTTTTTTTCCATTTTTCCTTGAATAGTTAAAATATCATTTTCGATGGAAATTTCGAGGTTCTCAGGATTAATTTGCGGAATCGGCATTTCAATAATCATTTCTTTGCCTTTTTCGTAAACATCAAGCGCTGGTGAAAAACCAATCGGCGCTTTCATGCCGAAGTTTTCGAACATTTTGTCGAAGTCATCGAAATTTTCAAACGATGGACGCCATGGTACGAGCATAAATTTTTTGGTTATTTGTTAATATCGGGGCGAAAGATGTTTCGCCCTTACATATGGGGGCGTGCCATTACTTGGCTCCTTGCTCAGTTGCTTCATTGCTCAGTTGTTCCGTTGCCTTCCCCACCACCACCTTCGCAGCCTGAATCACCTTTTCATTCAATTTATATCCGGCTTTTAATTCTTCAATAATTATTCCGTCTTCACCGTCCGTTTCGCGGTATTCCAACGCTTCATGCAAATTATGATCAAACTTTTCCCCAACCGTTTTTATTTCCGTTATTCCATTCGTAGATAAAAGGTCGGCCAACTGCTTTTTGATATAAGAAAAACCGATTACCCACGCGCTGTTTTTTTCATTCTCCGGAATTTGGCGGAACGCGGATTTAAAATTGTCATAAACCGGTAAAATTTCCGTTAATAAATTGGCGTTGGCGTATTTGATAAATTCCGATCGTTCCTTGTCATTTTCTTTTTTTAAATTTTGATAGTCAGCTTGCGCTCTTTTCCAACCGTGCAAATACTCTTCGCATTTTTGTTGAGTCAAAGTTAATTCATCAACCGCTTCCGTTTTCGCTTTTGCTGTTTCATTTTCATCTTTTTCCGAAACAACATTTTCGTCAACTTCTTTTTTTGTTTCTTTATCTTCGTTCTTTTTTTTAAACATACATTAGTTTATAAGGCTTTAAAGTTTTTTCTATTCGTCACTCCGGACTTGATCCGGAGTGACGGGACTCTCCCCACTTAATATTTAATACTCAATACTCGCTACTTTTAATTAATTTGCTCCGTTGCTTCATTGCTCAGTTGCTTGCCCTTCCGTAGCTCGCAGAGCGAAGGAGGGATCAGTTGTTCAGTTGAAAAAGCCTAAATGATCTCCTTAACTTTTTTTAACAAACAATAATTACGTGAATAGTTCATTCTGATCGGCCCCAAGATGCCAATTAAAATATTTTTTTCTTTTACTGATACGAAGCTAGCGCCTTCGCCAAAACATCCTTGTTCCCCAATTTCAATTAACGGTTCCGAATAATCTCTTTCAAAAATACTGGTAACGATATTATCAAACTTTTCCACCAAGGCCGAAATGTTTACCACTTTTTCTTGTTCATGAAATTCTTTTTGCGAAAATAAATTAGACAGTCCGGTATAATAATTATCATCACCACCAAAAGAAACCAACACCGCCAAATCAACTATTTCCGCAATCTTCTTGGCCAACTCTTTTATTTGCTGACGATCGGAAATTTTTAAATCATTTGAAAAAGTACATCTAGTCGCTAAATCTTTTTGCAAAAAGTTATCCACATAAAATCGATAACCTTTTTCGGTTGGAATTCGCCCGGCCGAAGTATGCGGTTGGACAATCAAATTTTCCTTTTCGAGCGCAGCCAAATCATTACGAATTGTCGCCGGACTGACCACTTCAAAATCGGCAATTTTCTTGGCCAAAAATTGCGAAGCTACCGGAACGGCTTCCTCGACAAAGCTCTCCACCAAAACTTGCAATATTTTTTGCTGTCTTTGACTGAGCATAGGACAAAATTTACTTTCAAATCAATTATAAAACTTGTATTAGCAGTCTGTCAAGGGGAGTGCTAACTATTGACAATTTTCGCTAAAATGATAGGTTGAATTAGTCGTTCTGTTCTTTGACCGCTAACCTTGGAGAAAAAAATGTCTGATGAAAAAATCAATAAATTAAAACAAATTCTTGAAGCCATCTCAGAAAAAGAACTGCGCAAGGAAGAAATCTCAAAAAAAAGAGCGGAAATTAAATCTGAAATTGACAAATTAAATGAAGAACTACAACAACTTTCCTCAGGAATGCTATTAGATCTCGAGTTGTCAAATGATTTAAATGATTTTCAGAAAATGTTTTTGCAAGTCGCACAAATGTATTTTTCTCTGAATATTTTTTGTTATGATAAACAACCAGAAAAGATCTGTATCAGAATAAAGAAAAAATCAATAGCCACAGATAAAAGCATTACACAAGAAATAGAAAAAGAAGAACCGTCTGCCGATGATCTATTGATTTATTCTAGGTTGGATAATGGAGAATGGAATCCTGAATATTACGAAATGGTTTTTGAATCAGTTCTGAATGTAGAAAGATTTGACGCAATTGACTTTTTGAAAAAACATAACTTATTGCCGGATGATTGTAAAGCATTTATTTTTCAATTACTTCCCAGAGACACAAGCTCCGGTTTACTAGCTCGTAGAGACAAAAAGATCCTCTTTTTTAAAAATAATAATGAATGGATCAAAAAAATAATTTTTGATTAATACTAAAAAAAAACAAAATCCCCGAACAAAACTGTTCGAGGCAATGCCCTGTTAAAAACCATATCGGATGATATGGAAACCATATCGCATGATATGGTCGTATGACAGGGATTTTTTATTTAAAAAAATTTTTATACAAAAAAATCGGCTCTTCTTTGTAAGCCGATTTAACTTTCCATTATTCATTATAAAAATATAATTAAAAACTCCGCGCCAAATTTGACGCGGAGCTGTGGCAATTATTTCTTCTGCCATTTCTTTCCATCCCATTGATACGAATTATCATCTTTTTCAACCAAAACCGCAATAAGATCTTGGTCAAATTCCAATTTCGCACGCCGACAAGCGTCAGAAAAATTCACACCGACTATTCTCTGCTTTTTCCCAGTCAAATAATACAACGTCCAAACGCTCATCCCGCCAGCCAATATCCATGGCAATAAGTCCTTTCGCTTATACCATTTTCCGTTAATAAATTCATGAGAATCAATATCTCCATTATCCATAAAATCCATTGCGAAAAAAGCACCTTGTTGAATACCCGCCCGCAGACAAGCATCCGCAAAGTCTTTACCTTCAACAACTTGTCTTTTTCCATCCGACCAGAACAAGGTAAACTTATTCATCGCGTCCTCCATTAGTTATTTTCAACATAGTTCGAACTATAAAAACATGACGTCACGGTGATTCCGTACTTTCAGACCCATTAATTGCAACAACCGTTGCCAAATCAAATTCTTCCAAGACAACAGCATTACAAGTGTTCCAATCTTCTTCGTATTGCGAAGATAAAAGATAACCAGAAAAGGCTTCTCTGACAAATTTTGGCAAGTTTGTTTTTACTCTTTCTTTTACTTTGTCCCGAAACTTTTCAAAAACATCATCATCAAATTCCACTGACACTCTGCCAAAAGCAACATTTGATTGCGCTTCATATTCTCTCATATCAACAACCCATTCCGAATCGGGAATGTATAGTCCCGCTTTTAATTCCATATTTTTATTTATTCCAAAAGATAAAACAACTCCATTGCCATTTACAAACCATCTTTTCTGAACGCCTTCGACAACACTCGCTTCATACCTCAGGGTAATTTTACCACTTTGCGGAATCCACCAATCCACGCCTCTCTCAAATTTTCCATCCAGTTGAAAATGATCATCCAAAACTGCCACATCCACATCTTTATGATTTTCTAAATCTTGCGGTTTTCTTCGTTGATTCCAAACCGCTTCCGCCAGTCCACCAATTAAAACACCGACAGCACCTCTTTCTTGAAGAACCTCATGCGCTATTAGCATTCCTTCAAGACCTTTAACAGGATATGGAAATTCAGCATGCTTTAGCTTTTGCTCGAGCAAAAGCAATTGTTTTAATTGCAATTTTTGAGCATGAGTAAGAACTTGTCTTTGCTCACATCGTTGATAACATCCTTGACTCAAACTCAAACCAATCATTTTGGACCTCCTATTGCAACGTTAAAATTGTCAAAGTACTAACTTAAAATTATACCAATTTTTGGCGAGAATGTCAACATCAGTAGCATTTTTATCTAATTTTAAACAATATATAGCTGTTCGTGTTTTGACATTTACTAAAAATTATATCCAATGATTGCATTCCTATAGATAAAATGATAGGTTGAATTAGTCGTTCTGTTCTTTGACCGCTAACCTTGGAGAAAAAAATGTCCGAGCAAAATAATTCCGAAATAAATGCCTTGATTTCCTCAATTACTGAAAAATTTCTTTTTCAAAAAGAACAAGAATCATGGAAACAAACAAGAATCTATAATTTTTGATCAACGCAAAATCCCCGAACAAAATTGTTCGAGGCAATACCCTGTCAAAAACCATATCGGATAATATGGAAACCATATCGCATGATATGGTCGCATGACAGGGATTTTTTATTTTTTAAAATATATTTTTATTGCTAAATTAAATTTTCTAATGCCAAGACTTCTGCTTTTCGATCAATTTCATTATTATCATAATTATCAATATGTGTCTTGATACAAAGAAAATTTATTGTATCATTTTTTACCAAAAACCAAATTCTTGGGAATTGATTGGCGCGTAAATTTTTTATGGCTAATTCCACTTTCCAAATTGTAAAATTTTCTAAACATTTAACTCGATGTAATTTGCCTGGAGCGATTACTTGCCTCGGATTAATTGAATCAAAATGAACTTGGCAAATTTTTTTGAAAGATTCCAATCCAGAATCAAAAAAAGGAAACCTCCGTTTTAAACTTTCGGCATCCTTTTGGAATTGAGAATGAAAAATGAAATTAAGCATTTTCGCAAGAATTACTACCTCGGTAAAACGCTAACTCGTAAGCAATCTCAGCATTTGGTTCTGTGCCAATATATGGAGCTTCGGCATGAGTCAAATCTTCCAATTGTTTGCCCGACAAATTGCCATATTTTAAAATAACTTGATCCAAAATTTGTTTTTCTTCAACAGAAAGATTATTGTTAAGTTTTTCTGTGCTATGATAAATTTCCGTCGGATTATAGTCATCTCGTTCCTGAATATTGCTAATAATAATTTTGTCTTGTTTTGCCAAATCCAACAAAATCTTTTCCATGGTAATCGGAAATGGCCCCATCGGTAAGGCTTTGTAAATATCTCCGGTCAAAGATTTTTCATACTTTTCATAAAAGTCAAAATCCACAAAATACAATAATTTTGCTAATTTTTTCTTGCCTTTAATTTCACCACCAAGTTTCTCGGCAAGATAAAGAATAACCTCTTGATATTTTTTTTCGTTAATTTGAGACATAGCTGTTTACAAAGTAATTCTAAATTAAGCATATCACAAAATTTTAAAAAACAAAAAATCGACTCTTCTTTAAAAGCCGATTTTACTTTTCTTTTCAAATCAAAATAAATTAAAAACTCTGCGCCAAGTTTGACACGGAGCTGTGACAGTTATTTCTTCTGCCACTTTTTATCTTTCCACTCATAAGAGTAATCCTCCCCTGTCAAGAAAAACGCCAGTGCTACAAAAGCACCTACTTGAATACCCGCCCGCAGACAAGCATCCGCAAGGTCTTTACCTTCAACAACTTGTCTTTTTCCATCCGACCAGAACAAGGTAAACTTATTCATGCTCTCCTCCATTATAATAAAACTACTTTACTTCCTGAAACCGCACCACTTTGTAAGTGCAATTATTGATTTTTTCTCCGGTGGACATATCCACAATCACCTCACAACGACAACAATCTTCAAGAACTTTCTTGTCACCAAGAAGTTCTACTGCCGATCGCCGTTGTTGGCAAAAATTGAAATAATAACCATTTTCTTCTTTTGCTCTTTTATTTTCTTGTTCCAATATTTCTATCTTTTTTGACCACTCCGATTTCCCGATTTCATCTTTCCTTTCATTGTCAACAACACCAAGAATAGCAAAAAACATACAAAAAGCCACCACCGAAGGAAAAACAAAAAAACTATGGTTCATTTCATTCCTCCATATAGGTTGATGAATAAGAACAGAATGTTACCGATTGACCAATCGATCCTTTTTCCTCTCGACAAAAACATTTTTCATTTTTAACTTGATATATCCGACCACGCGTAGCGCGCCGATGATTCTCTTCACAAAAATCTTTTTCATCCATTCCATCTGGAAAAATTTCGGTAACTTTGTTTTCCTTTTGCGAATTAACTGAAATAACCGTCGAGCCAATGTGATTAAAAGAACCTGTTTCTTTTTCATCAAGCAATTGTTCCAAACGGCTATTTTCTTCAGAAAAACTCCGATTGGCTTCTTCCAATAAAAAAACTTTTTTCTGACAATCTCGCCAATTCCTGAACGTTAAAAAAAACACCACAGACATAAAGATCAGCATGATTGAAACACTAATTGCCAAGATTGGTAGTAAAATTTGTCCACGACTCCTGTTCATTGTTAGCTCCTTATTTTTCGTTAAATTGTCAAAGTACTAACTTTAAATTCTATCGTATTTCATAGAGTTTGTCAATAACACAAAGACTAGCTTCATTTTGCCTAATTTTAAACAAAAAAGAGACGCAAAATCCTGCGTTTCTACGGAATAATAAAACGGGACAATTAACAAAAAGTAAAGGACAGGGCCAATGACCTGTCCCTACGTAATTTTATTTTAAATTTACCGTTCGTACATAAATTTATCGCCCGACGGGTGCATCCTTTAATTGTCCCTTTTCATCGTTCATTAATTCGGTGGTAACGGCACCATAACTTTTACTGATCATTTCGTTCGTTGACAAATCCAATCCGGAAATTTCCGAACCGACAATTAAATTCGGATATTTTCCCAAATCATTTTTATCCGGGGTGATTGAAAGTTCAATCGCAAATCCCAAATTATTTTCTTTGATCGGCACTGATTTCATTTTCCAAGTTATGGAATTTGTTTCATTATCAAAAATAATCGGCTCACCAACCGGCACACTGGAATTACCGGTAAATTTAACGCGCGGATCAAGTTGCATTTTTACTTGCACCTCGCCAGCTTCATTCAAATCATTAACCAATCGAACCAAAAACCAATATTTGGTTTCCTCACCAACTCGAGCCGGTAACGGCCCCCGACCGAGCTGATCGCCGGTCTTGGCAAAATAAACCGGATAAGCCAACAAACCCAAATTACTTTTTAATTTTATTTGCGCCTGAGCGCTTTTTAAAACAACTTCACGATTATTTATTTTTATTTTTACCAATGATTCCACTGACAAAATATTTCGACCATTAATATCATTAATCCAAGTCGGAACGACCAACTCTTTTTCCGTTTTTTTGCCTGATTCCAAATAAGCCAACTCTGGCCAATCATTACTTGTTAATAATAAAGTCTGCCCATCAACTCTGCCAATTTGCGGTTCTCGATTTTCCAAATTCCAAAATCCGCCAACAAAGTTTAAAGATATTTCGCTATTTGCCAAATCATCATCAGCCGTATTTTCAATATCGGTTTTAAAACTAACTTTGTCGCCGGGCATAATCAAAATTTTATCAGAAATAATTTCCAAAACAAGAGGAGAACTTTTCAAAACTACTTCTTTTTTAACCTTATTCAACAAAATTTTGTGCTCCAAATCTTCCAAATACAAATCATAACCAAAAGTCAATTTTGACAATTCATTTGGCAAAACAAATTCACTATGAAAATTTTTAATTTCCCCAGAGTGCAAAGCAAACTGCTCGGACAGTTCCGACGCAAACAAATTTTCTGGAAAAACTTTTACCAAACGCAAATTATCCAACGGCCAATCTTCGGCGTTATTTTTGACCGCAAAATTCCAAGAAACCACTTCTCCGGCAAACAACTCTCCCGCCAAATCATCCGACCACGCAACCAAAGAACTTTTTACCACATAATTGAAAACGCCGGTTTTTGTAAATTGGCCCCACAATTTTTCACCACGACTATCCGTTTTGAAATAGTTCAAACCAACTCGTACCGTGCCTTCGGTTCCATAATCTTGCCACAATCGACCGGTCAACAAAAGTTGCCCGTGCGCACCGGACTCCAATTCATTTATTTTCAAAATATGATGAACCTGATCAAAATCTTGCCGACTAACATTTTCTAAAATAAAATTCCTCGGCAATTCCACGCTCAAAACAGTTTCTATTAATTTAAATTTGTTTTTGTTGCCATAATCAATGACAAAAGTGGCCAATCCTCCGGCTTTGGCTTCCCCATTAAGCGAAACTTGCAAATCAATTTTGTCGGACAAATAATTAAATCCTCCCATAACCCAAAAAATGTTCAGCCCCACCAAAAAACAAAACGCCAAAAAAATAAAAATATCCAAAACTAAATGTTTTTTGTTGAATTTGTAATGAATATTCCAACGATGTTTCACTTTCCTGACCGGATACGTGATAATATTTACAATTACATTTTTCTTGCCGGATTTTTCCGCCGCTTTGAAAATATCCTCTTCAATTTTTTCCAAATCAGAATCATTGTTCATTTCAATTATTACTGGTTTTTTTTTCATAAAAAAATTTTTATTTAAAATCCCAACAAATCAAAAACATTATTACCAAAAACCACAATTTCGCTGTTCCCATCATTATCAAGATCGCCAATGGAAACATTGACTCCCGATTTATTTTCTTGCTCAAAAGCGAGAAACTCTTTTTTTACTTTGTGCGTGCGCGCTTCATAAATTTTTACTTTTGGCGCAAACCCGCTTGGCGCACCAACAACAATTTCCTCCTGACTATCACCATCAACATCACCGCAAGCCACATTTATTCCCGAACGAGAACTCTTGTCAAAAGGGAAAAAACCATTATCAAAAACCTTGCCGGAAAAATCAAAAACTCGCACGTGCGGTCCTCCGCCAAAACCGGCGCCGGTAACAATTTCCAGTTTTTTGTCATTGTTCAAATCGCATAACGCAAGACCGGCACCACCTTGAAAATTTGGCGAGTAGGCAAAAAATCCTGGTAATTCTTCTTCGCCTTGCCAATCAAAAATTTTTACAAATGAAGACTCTTTTTCCTTGGCCACAACAATTTCCAAATCTCCATTACCAGACAAATCACCGATCGCAAAATTGATTTTCCCTGCATAATTTTCACCAAACGGTAAAAATTTTTTTAACAAAACCCCATTATTATCATAAATCCTTATTTCATTTTGCAAAGACACGACCAAACTTTGCTCATCCTGCCAAATTTTGCTTTCGCCCGGTAAAAATTTTTGATACGCAAAAAATCCACTCCGCGCCAAATGTCCAAAACCATTAAAAACTCTAACAAACGAACCATTGGCAAAAAGCGCATTGGAAACCTTATCCACCGGACGCAACAACAAAATTCCATCAAAAGGATTCAGCTCCACTTCACTGATAAATCCGCCATTATTAGTCGCCGAGTCTTGTTGCCCCAATAATTTTTCATAATCTCCGCCCAAAGAAATTTTTTGTTTTTTATTAGTTGAATTAAGCAAAACCAACCCGTTGCTAAAATCTCGACGCCAAACGGCTTCTACCAAAGATTGACTGCTGTTGGAAATATTTTTTGCCGGAGCGAGCGGATCTCCGAGCGACAGTTCGTATTCATCATACCACCAAATTTCCCGATGGCTTTGATCCCCATTATCAAAACTAAAAAAACCATCAAACAACAACGTTGATGCTAATCCGTAACGCATTTTGCGATAATCATTTTTTTGTCCGGAATTATTGACATTGGAGTTTAAAATTCCGGCCGTCGGAGATAAACCGTTTTTTACAATAAAAGAATATTTTTTCATTGTTTGCGCCCAGCCTTTGGTCGGAAAATGCTCATAAAAAACACCATGTAAATTTTGATAATAATATTCTCCGCCATTACCAATAATCAACCTATTCGCACCGATTTTTTGTCTGGTTTTTTGCAAAATTTCCGTCATGCCGGCGCGCCATTTTTGATTAACGATTTCCATGCTTTCCTCTTTTCCATCGTTATTCAAATCAATTTTTTTGTCTGCCAAAAAATTTACATTATCCCAAACATTATCAAAAAAAATTCCGTCCCAAAATCCGGTACTGATTATTTCATCACGCAAAAAGTCGCTAAAGACATCACTGTATTTCGTTCTATTCGCCTCAACCGCCTGATCGGTAATATTGATCAACGGATTGGTCGGCCACCAAGCTACTTTTGTTCCATTGCTATCACGCAACCACCATTCATAATTAATTTTTTGAAAAAATTTTTGACGCAAAGTCCCTGATAAACTACCGGAATCTCCACGAATTTCCTGCGGAGCCAAATACGCCAATAATTTTATTTTGGGATTCAACTTTTTTAACAAAAGCAAGCTCTGCGGAGAATTTATTTGCGCCTCCATATCAACAATCAAAATATCCCACTTGGCCAAATCTCGCGCTTCGCTCTCGGTAATATCCCAACGAAAAAACATGTTAGCCAACCGAGGATATTTGTCCGTTTTCAAAGTCGCACCAAACAACGCTGTCGGCATAGAAAACAACGCTAAAAAAATAAATATCTTTGTAATATTAAAAACCTTCATGCGTAAATAATAGTTAATGCATTTCAACCCAAATCAACAACAGACTCAATTACTTTTTCATATACTTCCAACAATTTTTCATAATAAATTTCCGCAGTATTATTTGTCAAAACTTGCGACTGAGCCAGTGAACCAATTTTTTGCAATTTTTGCAAATCATTATAATTCACAGAAATTTTTTCCAACAAATCCGGCAAACTGTTCGCGGAAAACAAAAGACCGGTAACATTGTCCGTGATCATTTCTTCACTTCCTCCCAAGCTACTGGCCAAAACTGTTTTGCCCATAACTTGCGCCTCCAAAATCGCCATTGGATAATTCTCATACCAAATTGACGGCACCACCATCAAACGCGCTTCAGCGATTGTCTTCCTCAACCCCGCTGACGAAAGCTGCCCCAAATAACGCAAATTAGTGAATTTTTTTTGGGCGCGCAAAACCTCATTCCGTTTTGGACCATCCCCGCAAATAACAAAATTATAATTTGGCAAATGACGAATCGCCGACAACAAAAGATCAATGCCTTTTTCTTCGGCCAACCGGCCGGCAAAAACAATATTCGAGCCCAAATTAGAAATTCCTTTTTTTAACGAAACAACCGGATTTGGAACAACAAAAACTTCTTTTTTTACTTTCCAATCCGTCAATTTTTGCGCCAAAAAACGGCTGGGACTGATAAAAGCATCTATTTTTTGTCGATAAATCGGCAACCACCAATAAGCGATCATTTCCAGCATGGCAAGCAAACTTTTGGCATAAGAATCTTTCACACATTTATTTTCCACCGCCTGCCAATAATTATGAACCTGACATTTCTCACAAACTTCACCGGCTGTAAAAAGCCGACCGTTCGGACAAATTAAAGAATAATCATGCAAAGTTTGCACTATTTTTATTTTTCGTTCTTGCAAAATAGACAAAATTGACGGAGAAAGCTGTCTGGTAAAATTATGAATATGCGCAACCTGCGGTCGAAAATCATCCAACAATTCCTGCAATTTTTTTTGCGCTTGCACATTCCAAAAAATATTTTTTGTTTTGCGCAAAAAACTTTTATTCTCAGAAAAATCCACATTATCCACAAAATATCTTCCGTCCGAATCATCAACATTTTGCGAATCTTTCATAGAAAAACACCGCACTTCGTGTCCGTGTTGACGCAAAATTTCCAGTGTATCAAAATAAACTCGCTCCGAACCTCCACGCAAATAATGAAATTTATTTATTAGCAATATTTTCATACAAAGATTGATAATGTTCCACTGTCCGTTGCAAAGAAAAATTATTTTTGACAGTTTCACGCAAATCTTCGGCCAACAAAACCGCTTTTTCTTTGTTCTCGTGAACCCAAGTCAAATGCCGAACCAATTCTTCCGCCTTTTTTGGTGTAAAAAGCAAACCGTTTTGTTTGTCCGTAACTATTTCCGGCACTCCGCCAACTCGACTGGCCACCACCACCTTGCCGGCCAAAGCCGCTTCCAAAATTACCAAACTCAAACCTTCACTTACCGACGGCAAAACAAAGACATCCAAGACCTTTAAAAACGGCCGAACATCGTCAACATTTCCGCTAAAATGCACTTTGTGTCTAATTCCCAAATTTTCGGCCAATAACTCCAACTCTTTTCTCTTTGGCCCATCGCCGACCAAAAGCAACCGCCAATCAGCAAAAGGCAAAAAACGACACGCACGGAGCAAATGTTTTTGACCTTTTTCTTTGGCCAATCGCCCGACACAACCGATCATCAACTCATCCTTTTTGAAAATTTTTGTCTGCGGATCATAAAACTTTTCCACATCAACACCGTTGTATATGACTTCCACTTTTTGGGTTTCAATTTTCTCAACACGAAAAAGATAATCCCGCGTAGCGCGAGAAATAGCCACGATTTTTGTAAATCTTCGCCGACAAAATGGGCCCAAACGATCACGACAAAAACTTTCTTTTAAAATATCATGTTTGGTACTGATAGTTTTTTTTATCTTTGCTTTTCGACAAGCCCAATAACCCCAAAAATCTCCGGCAAACAAATGCGTATGCACAATGTCCGGATTTTGTTCTTGCAAATATTCGGCCAAACGATTGACGATTCCCCAATCCCAACGATTTTCTTTTTCAAAAAACTTCAACTTTATGCCCGCCTTTTGGAACTGTTCCGCCAAAGGATTATCGCTTTGCAAAACAACCACGGAAACAGCAAATTTTTCTTTGTTAATTTTTTGACACAAATCAAGCAAAAGCTTTTCCGCTCCGCCATAAGTAAGCCGACCGATAATGTGTACTATTTTTATCATAATTGCTATTAATTTCTATTTATTTTTCATAACAGTAGTAGTAGTTTCGTAGTCCTGAAAAACCTTAACCCCCGCCAGCCCCACCCCAATCGGCAACCACATGATTCCAGTATAATAAGAAGTGGAAAAAAGCTCAAAAACAACAATTCCTACCATCACGACAAACAAACAGGCAATCACCGCATAATCTTCACCCTTTTTGCGGAATGTCAAAAATCGATAAAACGGATACCCAATTCCAGACAAAATTCCCACAAAACCAAGCAAACCCAACAGACCCATTTCTGTCAAAATTTTTTGTACAAATCCGTGTGAATCAAGCGGTTCTCCAAAATCAACAATATAAATAAAAGTCGAACCGACAATGCTTTGAAAACTATTCAATCCGTTACCAACAAACGGATGTTGCAAAAAGCTGTGCCAAGAAATTCCGCTCAACAACAAACGATTGGCATTGCTCACTTCCACAAAAGAATAATTTTGCAAACAATAAACATACGCCCCGCCAAAAATAATGAGCCCAAATAATAAATAAACAAAAACTCTTTTGAAGTTTATTTTTTTTCTTTGAAAAATTACCGCCAAAACCAATAATTCAAATAACAAAGCCAAAAATCCGGAACGGGAAAAAGTCATTAACAAAATCACCAACATAAAAATCATCGCCAAAACATACCAACTGCGAAAACGAACCTTTTTTTCCAAGACAAAAAGCGCCAATGCCACCGGCATACCAATAACCATTATTTCCGCAACCGCATTATGATTTCCGCTGAGCGGATTAAAACCAAACCAGGAAATCGGCTGAGCGCGAAAACCTTGCAATCCAGAATCTTGATTCAACAAAGAACCGGACAAACCGATCACCGCTGTCAACAAACACGCACCCAACATCACCAGCAAAACTTTTCGCAAATCGGTTTTATTTTTTATTATATTATACGGAAGTAAAACGAAAATCAGATAAAAAAACAGCAACGGTCGCAAATAAAATTTTAACGCTTCCGCCACGTCATTGTTGTGATTCATGGCCAGAATTCCAGCTGACGCCCATAACAAAAAAAAGAAAAATGTTGGCAAATATTTGCTGACAAATTTTTTAAAAGAAAACTTTCCACAGATCAAACCATTGATTGCTTTTGTTAAAAAAACAAAAAACAAAAACAATCCGCACAAATCAGCCAATGGAACATTAAAAGAACCATACTGCCATTGCCAATTCAAAAAAGGGAAAAACAAAGTCATCAACAATAAACCAAAAAATTCAAAATAGTAAAAAATGAAGCCAAGCAAAACCACGCCGAATAACAAAATCAAAAAAATCGGCGCAACAAACCACCACAAAATAAAATCTGCCAAAATCAACAAAAATAAAGTCCGCCAAAAACTGGCCAAAAATTTTTGCCCTGCCGTTGATTGAAAAAATTTTGTTATTTTGTTACGCATTTTTTTAACCATTTTTTGTCAATAACCATTTGGCGACTTTTAATGGATTTCTTTTTATTGCCGTTCTAGCGGTACAAACCATCCAATAATTACTTTCATATCCTTGCAAAGCTTCTCTGGCGGAAAAAGCATTCTCACTCAGCCATAATTCATCAAAAAAATCAAAATCATTGATATTTCCCATAATCACATTATCAACCACTGACGGATAAACATCCCCTCGAGGATCAAGATAAAAAAAATCTTCGCCGGCAAAAGATTTCAATGGACGATTCTCGCCCTGACAAATTTTTTTTAAACCATCGATAAAATATGCCCTCCCCCAATTCTTGGGATTAAAAGATTTTAAAAGATCACGAATAATAAAATCAAATTGATGATTAACATCGTTGGCTGAAAATGCCAATTCGTTTTTTTTGCCAAAATAAACATCCGATGAATGCGCTATGGCCATGGCAAATTCGCATCCCAATTTTTCGCTCCACTCATACGTCTTTTGCAATTCGCGATAATTCTCAGAGTTCAAGGTGAAAGCCATTTTGACATGCTTGATTTTTAATTCATCTCGACAAAACCGAATTGTTTCCAAAACTTTGTTCCACGCATTTGGCACGCGACGAACATTCTCATGCGTTTGACCAACGCCATCAACGGAAATGGAAATTCTGATTTTTGGGAAAACTTTGACAATTCTTGGCAAAACATTTTTGATCGTTTCAACAAGAAAACCATTGGTTGAAATATTAATCACCGCCCGAGGACAAGCCTTGTGCACATTGGCAACAATCTCCGGCAAATCATGCCGAAGAAACGGCTCACCACCGGAAATATTGACATCTCGCAAACTGCTCGGCAATTTTAAAAATTTCGTAGCTGCCATTTCGGGGAAATCTTTTATTTGCCAAATATTACACATAATACACCGCGAATTGCATCGATATGTAACGGCCACAACGGCGTCCACGGGCATTTTTATTTTTGGCATAATTTTGTTATTTGTCGTTGATAAAATTATACCACATTCCAAATTAAAAAAATAATGAATTGTGAATAATTTTTGCGAAAATTTAAAATTAAAAAAGCGACAGAATTTGATTCTGTCGCTTGGATTGTTTATTACAAACAACCAACGTTCTTTAAAATAATTTCCGCTTCACCTCTAGGATCCACGATTCCCGTAATAACTTCCCACGACACCGCAGTTCCCTTGGTATCATTGGTGCAACTGGCCACGGCATTGGCCGACCACCCGCCCCAATTGGTTCCATCAAAACAGTTGAAATCAACCCAGCCGGAACTCAATTCACTCGGATGCTTACCTCGCTGACAAATTTCCGACTGTGCCATTGTAACGGTGCCGCAATTCATTCCGGCAGACGTCGTCCAGATAACCGGGGGAGCTCCGTACCAAATTATCGGCTGAGCGCCAACTCCGCAACACAGCGAACAACTAATCATATCCGAAGGCGAAGTGCCTTCGTCAGTCATATTATCGCAATCATCATCAATTCCGTTAAATACTTCCGGCCCGGTCGGCACACAAAATGCTTCACAACCGGTCGAGGAAAAACCATCAAAATTATTGTACCCGTAAATACAGGAATTAATGAAACACACACCATTAATACAAGAAGCTGTGTTCACCTGCGCCAAATCAGTGCAATCATTCCCACAAGCTCCGCAGTTATGAACATCCGTCATTTTGTCGATATTTGGCCCACCATCAATTACTCGATCGCAATTATTGTCAATTCCGTCGCAAACCTCCACGCCATTGTTTGTCGGCACACACTGGTACCAACATCCAAAACCGGGAGTGTCACTAAACGACCAGAAAGACGGCAGACATTGAGAAATTTGACAAACACCATTCAAACAAATACTTTCCGCATTAGCAAAGTTGCAAACATTTCCGCAAGTTCCGCAATTGTTTTCATCGGTCAAAAGATTAAAATCTTCATCAGCCGACCCATCGCAGTCATTGTCGAGTCCGTCGCAAACTTCCACGGTACCGACTTTTTCACCAATACAATTTGTCCATTTGTTCCCAGAACAAACATGTGTTCCAAGTTCACATTCACCGGTCATAGTCCCGCAAACACCGGAGCTTCCTTCGACACAAACCGCACCTTCGTCCGTCCCGCCATCACAGTCATTGTCCTTGTTGTCGCCGATTTCCACTCCGCCATTAGAAATGACACAGTGGTATTCGCAACCATTTGACCAATCACCGTCAAGATTAAAGTAATTCGCCAAACAACTATTTGTCTGACAAACTCCGGACGAACAAAAACCAATTGCGCCAGGAAATTCACAGCGAATCGCACAACCACCGCAATTCATAATGTCAGTTGAAAAATCATAAGTTTCATCAATCTGATTGTCGCAGTCATTGTCAATGCCATCGCACTGTTCCAATCCATTATGCGTTATCATACATTGATATTCGCAACCATTTTCAAAATCATTATCCAAATCGTAGAACGATGGATCGCAATGACTGATTATACAAACACCTTGATTGCAAACCCTATGCGCATTCTTAAATTCCATACAGAAGTTTCCACAACCTCCGCAATTTTCCACATCAGTCATAATATCAACACTCTCATCCGCCTTGCCATCGCAATCATCATCAAGGCCGTTGCAAGACTCAATCACCGGACCTTTTTCATTCTGACAATTGGTCCAATCACCAAGCACGCAAATCTGGAAACCATAATGACACTCACCAACATTATTGAAACCACAAATTTGCAAATCACCGCTTTCACAAAAACAGCCTTCGTACAAAACACCATCACAGTCACTGTCAATGCCATCACACTGTTCAATCCCACCATTCGCAGATTGACACTGATACTCGCAACCATCAAAGGTCGCTCCATTTAGATCCCAATAGCCGGGATTGCATCCGGTCATGACACAAACTCCATTAATACACTGATCTATTCCATTGTTAAACCCACACATAATATCGCAGGCTCCACAATTAGTTGGATCAGTTTGCAAATCAAAGATTTCATCTTCCAAAGCATTACAGTCATTGTCAATACCATCGCACTGTTCAATTCCATTATGCGTTTTGAAACAACCATATTCGCAACCGGTATCCTGTTTTCCATCCAAATTATAGTATCCAGAAAAACAGGCGACGACTGCACACTGACCCATCACACAATTTGACACAGCATTTGGCAAATTACACTCAAACCCACATTCACCGCAATTAAATCGGTCGATAAGCAGGTTAAAGTCTTCATCTACCAAACCATCGCAGTCATTATCTTTATAATCACACATTTCTGCGGACGGCTTCCTGTCATCGCAAACGGTCATAAAACCATTTTCGCAATACTGGAAACCAAATGCACATTCACCTTCATCTTGCCCGCATTGAATACCAAAGTATTCAAGACAAGTTACGCCTTCATCCATGTCACCGTCACAATCATTGTCCTTGTTATCACCAATCTCAATACCACCATTAGAAAGGTCGCATTTGTACTCACAACCATCGGAAACAGCATTATCGAGATCATAATAACCACTCTGACAAGTAACGATCTGACACTTCCCGGCGACACATAAATTACTTGCCGTGCCATAGAAATTACAAACATTCCCACAAACACCGCAGTTAAAACTGTCATTCTGAAAATCGAAATCTTCATCCAACTGACCGTCGCAGTCATTGTCAATGTCATCACATTTTTCAACGCCGTTATTGGTCGGGAAGCAACCATAATTACAGCCCAATCCTTCCAAATTCCACCAGCCGGAAAAACAGCTGACAATAATGCAATTCCCACCAACACAACCATTGATCGCATTCGGCGAATTGCACAAATTACCACATTCTCCGCAATGATTAACATCCGTCATCAAGTTGAATGTTTCGTCTGTCGAACCATCGCAATTATTATCTTTGCCATCGCAAATTTCCACGGTCGGCTTGAAATCATCGCACAGACCGTAGTCACCATTGGCCAGACAAAGTTGCGTTCCCTTTTCACATTCACCCTCCGAAGAACCGCAAGCCTGACTATCGCCAAGCTCACAATCACATTCCGCGCCATTGTTGTCAGCCGTGCCATCACAGTCATTGTCAAGCCCATCGCAAATTTCCATACCTTCGTTAGAAATTTCACAATAATACTCGCAACCATCCAACAAAACGCCGTTCAATTCAAAATAATTTTCATTACAAGTAACGATCTGACACTTCCCGGTAGAACAGAATGAATATTCAACTCCGGGCAAAGTACAATCATGACCGCAACTTCCGCAATTATTAAAATCAATTGCCAAATCGAAATCTTCATCCAACTGACCGTCGCAGTCATTGTCAATGTTATCGCACTGTTCAACTCCACCGTTGGTCGGCAAGCAGTCATACTCACAGCCGTTGTCGATGTCATTGTCAGCGTCAACCCAACCAAAGTTGCAGTTATTCATCTGACATTTCCCATTGACACAAACAGCCGAAGCATTCGCAACCTCACATTCGTAGCTACAATAACCGCAATTTTCTTCATCAGTCAGAAGATTAAAATCTTCATCCGTCTGACCATCACAGTCATCGTCAAGATAATTACAAATTTCTACAAAACCGAACGTTCCGTCACAAACCGACCACTTACCATCATGGCAATACTGGTGTCCGTCATGACAAATACCAACATCCGGACCGCAATCCATTTCCGCGTTTTCCTCACATTCGCAGTAAATAAGCTCATCTACCGAACCATCACAGTCATTGTCCAGTTCGTCGCAAATTTCATCGCCCGAATATGAACAACCAAATTCGCATCCATCCGCCTCGTCTTTATTCAAATCGACAAAGCCAACTTCGCATTCGGTCATGAGACAATTTCCGGAAAGACAAACTTCTCCTGCATTTTTGAAATCGCAAACTTTGTTACATCCACCGCAATGTGCCAGTGAATTAAAGTTAAAGTCTTCGTCAACCGCACCATCGCAATCATTATCAATGCCATCACACTGTTCCACTCCGGCATTAGTCAAAACGCATGGAGTTTCGCAACCGACAACATTATCAAAATCGTAAAAGTTCGGCAGACATTCAAAAACACATTCGCTGTTAACGCAACTGTTAATTGCATTCGTAACTGCACACTTGTTTCCACAAATGCCACAGTTCATAGGATCATCCGACAGATCAAAATCCTCATCGGACTCACCATCGCAATCATCGTCCAAATAGTTGCACATTTCTTTGCTCGGCATTATGGCATTCTCACATTCGCTCCACTTGTAATTTGCATCACAAGTTTTGGAGCCAAAATGACAAACGCCCTTATCAACACCGCACTGTTCAACTTCACCAGGAATACAAATACAATCTTCATCGATCACGCCGTCGCAATCATTGTCCTCACCATCACAAACTTCAGTGGGTTCAACCCCACATTCTCCGCAACGATTCTTGACACCCTCATCAATCTGCTTGTCGCAGTCATTGTCGAGGCCATCGCAAATTTCCGGCGAAGGAACACAAGTTGGTGGGACATAAATGTCATCTTCAACAACAACATCATTTTCTTCGCTATAATTGTTGTTTTCACCATTCTGTTCTGACAGCTGGCAATATCCACCAGCCACACAGACCCAACCACCACCGTGGTGATCGAAACAATCGCGTTGAGTACCACACATCGTATAACACTCACCGGACACAGCCTTTTCTCCAGTGGGACAACTTGTCCCGTCAGAAGAACAGGCAGTAAAAATTGAACCCAATACAACAAGAACCAAAACCAAAGATCTAGTCATGTTGCCCTCCATGGCATTGAGAACATTAATTGAACCGACCAAAGAATTTACCTTAAAAAAATTACTCATCAAGCACCTCCATAAAATGTCAAAGTTCAGCTTCTTTCAAAGCTCCAAATAACAAAAATTTCGTTGCCGATTTTTGCTCTTTGCAACTCTCAAATTTTGTCTATATTAACTAAACAAATTACCAAATTTTATTAGTTTTGTCAATAGCAACAGCAAATTTTGGAGTATTTACTTTAAATTTAGACAAAACGAAAGACGACTACCAGTATTTGAACCGGTAGTCGTCATATATTATCGGGGAATTTTATTCCCCTAAAATGTCCCCCATGATCACCTCCTTCTCAGAAACAATTAATTTCCGAGAAAGAAACAACCATCTTCCCCTGATCCCCTTGTTGAGGATCGGGAGTGAGACTGTATTGGTGATTACACTGGGGAACCACCTCGTCCCCTTGCCCCCACTGATAAACTCCATCAGTAAGGTTATATTTAAAACTGGGATTTGTTGTGCCCCAGTGACACAGTTCAGCCACTGTAACCTCGAACACCTCATCAGTGTCCGAATCACAGCTCACCCTTTTCTCCTTATTTAGGCCGTACCAAATGACGGCCACGGGCAGAGGGCACTGCCCATTAAATCGGCAAATTATGTTTCCCGAAATCTCGCACTGGCCGGCAGTGCAGAGTTCACCAAAAGTACAGTCATTCGTAACTGTACACTCCGGTTCCGGAGGTATCTCCTCCGGAGGATTTTCTGTTTCCTCCTGCTCAACATCTTCAGCCGTGGAGGAAACATCATCCTCTTGTTCCGCTGACGAAGTTTGGTCAGCGGAAACATCCGATTCAACCTGCGGAATGTCTTCCTCCGTACCGGTATCTCCGACAGGTTCAGAAGAATCTTCAACAACATCTTCCTCCGGCAGTTCGCCGACATCCAATTCATTCCCCGTGTCCTCCTCGGAAACAACGTCTTCCTCCGAATCCAACGAACACTCCCCCTCCGCACAACCGTGCGGACAGGAAGAAACTATTGTTTCAATAACCTTGCAAATCCCCTCGACACACATTGCCGAGGGACAGACAACCGAACTTCCGGAACACTGACAACTGCTTTCGCAGTCATCGTCTACGGCACACTCAACCGGAGTTGACATAGCCAAACATTGGCCGTCAACTCCCATGGTGTATCCGGCGGGGCAATCCTCGCTTGACAGGTCTGGCTGTTGCGCCGAGGTATCATCCTCGGCCGGAAAATTCGAAGCTACGTCTTCCGACGTTTCTTCGTAGTTTTTTTCTCCGAATGGACTCTCTGATAAGTCCTCTTCGAAGACATCCGTTTCTCCGGCCGGCATCGTGCCAACCGGATTACCAGAACAGTAACCCTGAACACAATACTTGTGCTCAGGGAAACAATCTGAGTGCACTATGCACTCGGGGCTCCACGCCTCTTCCTCGGCTCCCGCCGAGGGGTGGCTGCAACCCGAAACAGAAACCAGCACGACCGCCAAAAAGGCGGTCATCGCAAAACAAACAAACATCGCCGTCGCTTTCATCTTGTCCCCCATTTTTTCCGCCAAAGGCGGATTTGTTTAAAAACAGATTTTCAAAGGCCATAAGAGTCAAAAATTACTAAAATATCAGCAATTCTTAACTCTTATGGAACCTGAAATATTAACTTAATTAACATATTATTATAGCACACATTTTTCAACTTGTCAAGTACGCAAAATCATTCAATCTTTCATCCCGACTACAACCCGTTTTATCATCCCGCCTTTCTATTTTGTCATCCCGAGTGAGCAGTGGCGAATCGAGGGATCTTTTCAAAATAATAAAAGTCCAATATTGTGTTTACTATAAAAAAAGATTTCTCGGCTCGCTTCGCATCGCTCGAAATGACAAAACTGGACTTTTATCGCTAATTTTAAAGCAAAAAGAAAAGAGCTAACCGCGTTGCGATTAGCTCTTGACCTATTCCAGAATATTTGATTCCAGCTGTTGGGAGGTCAATCCCCGAGAAATATCCTTAACGCTGATAGTCAGCGAAAGGCCATCCCCAATTAGTTTGGAAAGCTCCGATTGGAACTTCCCTTCCGTCGAAATAACACCGAGCGGGAACCATACTGGTTCCCTTCCAGACGATCTCTTGCGCAGGCTTGCCCTGCGCTGGGCCAACCGTGAGGTCAACCCAAAATCCTTCAAAGACTACAGCGAGATCCACTGTCGCCTCAAAACAGCCTGATTCCCCAATAGATAAATCCCGCGCAGCATTCCAAGCCTGCGGGTCCAGCACCGTGGACTCCGACCAGCTAAACTGGCCGTACAGTCCGGCAAGGTTGCCAGAATAGCAACAACGAATTGTTGCTATATCTAGGTCCTGCTCTGGTGCTTCCTCGACGCAACTTCCGCTACTGCAGAACTCATACGCCCCACAGTCAGAGTCCGTTACGCACTCGGGAACAGCCACGCAACTTCCGTTGACGCAGGCCTGATCAGCCATGCAATCAGCTTCCGTCACGCATTCCGGGACCATTGAGATCTCACAGAAGTAGGTTTCGGGGTTGCAATACATCCCTGTATCGCCTTCCCGCTGGCACGTGTCGCTTCCGG
>JBAYHA010000003.1:0-30807 GCA_041666425.1 Patescibacteria group bacterium | reverse complement strand
GGAAAAAAATTAAAAACGATAAACAATGCGCCCTTTTGATAAATCATACGGGGTCATTTCGACCTTGACGCGATCTCCCACCAAAAGACGAATTTTGTTCATTCTCATTTTTCCGGATAAATGTGCAAGAACGGTATGGCCGTTTTCTAGCTTGATATCGAATGAGCCAGCCGGCAGAAGTTCTTCAACTACGCCTCTCATTTCAATAATGTCGTTTTTTGCCATGAATTAAAGTAATTTAATTATAAGGTTTTTAAAAAAAATGTCAATAGACTACTCTAAGCCAAAGAAACAGTTTCTTTGCTTTAAATTTAGCCTTTTAATATTTGTAAAAATATTTTTGTAAATTTAGTGCTTTTCACTTGTTATTCTAATGCAATTTTTACGACTTGTCAAATTACCGGCTATTGCGTTCTTTTGAACAACTTTAACAGCTCCTCAAAAGTAAACTCCAACAGGCATGGCCGACCATGAACGCAAGTATATTTGTTCCCCAATTTTTCCAAATCATTAATAAGCGCCTCCATACCGGATTCACTTAACTGATCGCCAAATTTTATTGCACTTTTGCAGGCCATCATTTTTAAAATTTTTTCTACCGGTTCGGAAAGTTCATTTTCAAAAACAAAATCTGCCGTAATTGCTCCGGCAATATCTTTGATAATCTGCCGATAATCAGTTTTGCAAAAAAACTGCGGAATCGCGCTAATGGCCAAACTGTTGACACCAAAAATTTCCATTTCAAAACCCAAACTGGCGAACATCGACAAATTTTTGCTGACAATTACAAACTCCGGCAAAGACAATTGCAAATTTTCCGGCAAAAGCAATCTTTGCCCTGAAACAGTCCCATTTTGCCAATGTTTTTTTATTTTTTCATATTGCACTCTTTCCGAAGACGCATGCTGATCATAAATACGCAAACCATTTTCATTTTCCACAATAATATATGAGTTTTGCACTTGACCGAGAATTTTGTACTCGGGAATAAAAATTTCTTCACTCAACTCGCTTTCATTATTATCGTTATTATCAACCAAAATAAGACTTTCCTTTTGCCAATCATCAATTGATAAATTCTTGGGAAACGAAGTAAAATCATTTTTTATTTTTGTAAAATCAAGCGGAGCTGATTCATTTTTTTTGTTTGATCCGGAATCAAAATCAAAACGATTTTTGAAAAATTCTTTTTTTTCGTCCAAGACTTTGCCAACAGCCGTGAAACTTTTTAAGTCAACGGATTTTATACTGGTTTGCAAATCATGCTCATCCAAATTTTTTGCGACCACAGTATAAACGGTTTTGTAAATCAACGACGGTTCGGAAAAACGCACTTCCAACTTTCGAGGATGCACATTGACATCAACATCCGCACTATCAATATTCAAATTCAAAACAAAAACCGGAAAAACATCTTTTGCCAAAAGCGTGCTGTAAGCTGATTTAACTTGCTTGGCCACAATAAATTCATTAACCGGACGATTGTTGACAAAAACATATTGCAATTTTTTGTTATTTCGACCGATTTGCGGTTTACCGATAAAACCGCAGACACTGATCCCGTTTAACTTTTGTTCGATTTTGATTAACTGCTCACCAACTTCATTACCAAAAACATCCGCTAATCGAATTGGCCAATCGGCCACAGGAAATTGATAAACGGTCCGGCCATTATGAATCAACTTCCAAGCGATTTGCGGATAAATAAGCGCATATGAAAAAAACAACTCAATAATATGACTTAATTCCGTCACCGCGGTTTTTAAATATTTTTTGCGCACCGGAATATTGTAAAATAAATCACGCACTTCAACCGTTGTACCGTCTTTGGCATCAACTTTTTGCAAGGAAAATTCATTATTCTCAAAACAAATTTTGCTGGCCGTAAGTTCTTCGGCTCTTTTGGTAATTAATTGAAACTTACTGACTGCCGAAATACTGGACAAAGCTTCTCCGCGAAAACCGAATGTTTGCACATTGTACAAATCTTCAATGTTACCAATTTTGCTGGTCGCATGTTCCGCCAATGACAATCGCGCATCTTCTTCGTTCATTCCACAACCATCATCAATCACTTTAATAAAATTCAAACCGCCGTTTTCTATTTCCACGGTTATATGAAAAGCACCGGAGTCAATGGAATTTTCCACCAGCTCTTTGACCACCGAAGCCGGCCTTTCGACAACTTCACCGGCGGCAATTTTGTTGATTAAATCTTGGGATAGAATTTTGATAGGCATACATTAGTTTATAAAGTATAAAGTATAAAGTATAAAGTTCATAAAGTTTGTAAAGCCCGCCAGACGAAGCCTTGGCGTAGGCTGGTTCATAAAGTTTGTAAAGTAATTCCAATACCCAAAATTCATAATTTATCACGAAGCCCCAAAGGGGCAAGTGATCCCTTTGGGAGAATTCAGAATTATTGAATATTTTTTTTCCAAATAGAAATTTTTTTCCACGCTTCAATCGGTGACAATTCATCAGGATTCAAAGCACTAATTTCTTTTATTACCTTTTCAAACTTTTCGTTTTTTTCTTTTATCGCAGGTAAAGGTAAAACCGCCTGAACGACTTGCTTACTTGATATTTGAAAATTTTTCTTATTTTCCAATTCTTCGAGAATTTCTTCCGCGCGAGAAATCAACTCTTTTGGCAGGCCGGCCATTCTGGCAACTTCAAGTCCATAACTTTTGGAAGTTGCACCCTTAATAATTTTGTGCAAAAAAACAACTTCATTATTTTCTTCAGCCACGGCCACGCAATAGTTAACGGCCATTGGCAAATCAACCACCGTTTTGGTCAACTCATGATAATGCGTGGCAAAAATAGTTTTGGCTTTAATTTTTTTGCAAAGATATTCCACAATCGCTTGCGCAATACTTAATCCATCAGAAGTCGAAGTTCCTCTTCCCAATTCATCCAAAATAATAAAAGAATTTGACGTGGCATTGTGCAAAATATTGGCCGCTTCTTGCATCTCCGCCATAAATGTAGAAATTCCCCGAGAAAGATCATCCGACGCACCAACGCGAGTAAAAATACGATCTAGCAAACAAATTTCCGCGCTTTTGGCAGGGACAAAAGAACCGATATGCGCCAACAAACAGATCAAGGCATTTTGGCGCAAAAAACTTGATTTGCCACTCATATTTGGACCGGTCAACAAAATAAAATCGGTTGTTTCTTTTGCCATTTCCAAATCATTGGCCGTATAATTTTCCTTGATTATTTTTTCAATTACCGGATGTCGGCCAGCGGAAATTTTTAAATAACCACCATCATTAAACTGCGGACAACAATAATCATTTTGATTGGCCAGTTGTGCCAAACTTACAAAGACATCAAGCTCGGCTACTGTTTCCGCCACCTTTTGAATTTGCAAAAAATACGGCGTTGTTTTTTTCAACAAATCAATAATGATATCAAATTCGATTTTCTTTATTTTTTCATCTGCTTGCAAAATTTTTTCTTCAAATTCTTTTAATTCCGGAGTAATAAATCTTTCGGCATTAACCAAGGTTTGTTTGCGAATATAATCATCCGGAGCTTGCGCCAAATTCGCTTTGCTTATTTCAATATAATAACCAAAAACATTATTAAATTTAACTTTTAACGAGTTAATTCCCGTCCGGTCAATCTCGCGTCTCTGCAAATCGAGAAGATAATCTTTGCCACCGCGCGAAATTTTGCGCCAATCGTCAAGTTCAATATTATAACCATCCTTGACCATCCCACCCTCGGTTAATAAGGCCGGTGGTTCTTCGACAACAACTTGTTCAATTAAAGAAATTAATTCGTCCGGACATTGCAAATTGTCTTGCGTCTTTTTAAAATCAGGAAAATCTTGCGACATTAAAACTTGCGAAATTTTTGGAATCAATTGCAAACTTCTTTTTAACGCCGACAAATCCCGCGCCGACCCGCGCCGACAACCGATTCGCCCCATCAATCGCTCCAAATCAGCAACATTTTTTAAAATTTCAATAAGTTTTCTGGCTTCGGGCGATTTGTTTTTTAAAAATGAAACTTTGGCTAAACGTTCATTGATTTGTTCAATATTTTTTAACGGCAAAAGCAAAAATCTACGTAATAATCGTCCGCCCATGGCTGTAGTCGTGGCATCAATCACAGACAAAAGACTACCATTGGGATTAAAACCGTTGGCGGAATAAAAAATTTCCAAGTTTCTAATCGTCGCCTCATCCAAAGTCAAAAATTTTTCAAAATTATGTCTGATAATTTTGGTAATATGCGCTAAATCGGATTTTTGCGTATCTTTTAAATAAGCGATCAATCTTTCTCCGGCAAACAACGCCAATGGTTGTTTTTGCAAACCGAAACCGTCAAAATTTTGGCATTGAAAATGATTTTTTAAAAATTTCAAGTCCACCAATCTGTCGCAATATTCAAAAACGTGCACATTTGGCAACTCATTTAGAAATTTTTGCCAGTTAGGATTTGCAAAAAAATCTGCCTCAATCAACACTTCGGCAATCGACAAACGGGCAAGTTCATTTTTTAACAAATTAAAATCAGCTGTTTCAAAAACGCGAAAATCACCGGTCGTCACATCGGCAATAGCCACTCCCCAACCGCCTTTTTGGAAATACAAACTCAAAACAAAATTATTTGCTTTTCCGGAAATGGACAGTTCATCAAAAGTCGTACCCGGAGTTACCACTCGCGTTACTTGCCGATCAACAATTCCCAGCAACTCCGGATCACTCATTTGATCGCAAATCGCCACGCGCTTGCCCGCTTTGACCAACTTGGCTAAATAGTTATCCACAGCGTGATATGGAACACCGCACATCGACATTTCATTTTCTGTCCCCCGATTTCTGGCGGTGAGAACAATGTCAAGAATTTTTGAAGCCATAACCGCATCCTCACCAAACATTTCATAAAAATCCCCAAGCCGAAAGAGCAATATCTCAGTCGGATATTGCTCTTTGATTTCATAATACTGCTTCAACATGGGCGTAAGTTCGGCCATAAATACAATTCAATGCTTTTATCTTATCAAAATTTTACTTATGGGACAATTTGACAAGATCGTTTTTATATGACAATTAAAATTTTTAAATACAAAAAAACCGCACAAATGTTGTGCGGAATTAAATTTACGAAGAGACTCTCTTGTCATATGGCGAACAAGAGCCCTGTTTCTTTTGGATAAAATATAACCGGATTTTTTCACAAAAAGTTAACGGAACCACCGGTTCGCCCTTGCCACCAAAACGCGCATCCAAAAAATTCTGATATTTTTTGACCAAAGCTTCTTCTTTGGCCTGACGAAGTAATATTTTTTCTTGTCCTTTTTTTTCAAGTTGCACTTGAATCCTTTGTATAAATTTAACAAAAGCCATACAGAGTAACCAGACAACCACCACCGATCCGGAAATCAAAAAAACTATATCCTTATACCTAAATATTCCATCCCCATCGCAAAAAATATTTTGACTTTGAAAATAGTAAAAACAGAAAACCACAAAACCGATTAACAAAAGCCAAACTATCGGCGGATAACGCCAATAAATATAATCGGTCCAGACAACTCTCTTTTTCTTCAAAAATATTTTGGCATACCACGACAAGGGCTTATCATCTTTTAAATCTTTCAAATAACCGAAATCATGAAACACTTCATTTTGCGATTTGGATGATTTAATTTTATACCCCAAAAGAAAACCAATCACTGCCACTGCACAAAAAATAACTACTCCAAGTAAAGCACATGCCAATTTCCATGTCCAATTAAAAAGAATGAACCAGATAATTCTGCGTTTATATTTGCAACTATTAATCGGATCATCTTCCAAGAAATTAACCGCGTCCCACACTCTTTTGCCAAACCAAGTATCGGGTTTTTGCGCAAAAATATGTGGCGGGACTTCAATGTTTTCAACAAAACAAGCAGTACTCAACACCTTTTTCAAATTTGAACCATAACCAAATAATTTTCTGGAAAGACTATCAAGATCCATTTTCTCAATTTGGGAAACATGTAAAATCGCATCATCTTTTACCAAAAAACATTGCAACCAATGTCGGCCTGATTTGATGAATTCGAAGAATGGCAAACCTTTGCTCAAATCAAAAGCATGAACTATACCACAAAAAGAGCTACTAGCCTTGTGACCGAAAGATGACTCATACTCAACTTCCGAGTTATCAACAACAATCAAATGCGTCGGTGATTGTGCAATCGCCTCAGCCGAAAGAGTCAGTTTTAAAGTTACCAAACCGCTTTTTACTTTTCCGTCATCAGTTAAATCATTGATTGCCACTTGCCAATCTTTTGCTTCAAGAACTTGCATTTTATCCTCCTTGGATAATTGTGAGCCATAAATTTGTCAAAGAACATCGGAAATGGCATTTAATCACATTAGAATATTTTTGTCAAAGGTTATCTAATTTTAGATAAAAAAAACCCGAAGTACAGACTTGGTCTGACTTCGGGGTAAACATCAAAGTATAGAGTTATTCTGACTTTGGTGCAAGCATTAAAAATTGATTTATTGAATCATCTCCCATCCAAATTCTTTAAAATAAATCCTTGCCGGAGATCCAGTCCCCATCTCTACATAAAATCGTTCCTGCACAAAAACATGATTATCTCCAATGTTTTCAAGATTATTCAAATACTTTGATAATTTTTCACCTTGAATAATCCGCACAAGCTCCCACTTACTTGTCTCTTTTTCTTGGCCTAAAACCGGCAACCCGGCAGCGATAATTTCTTTTATCAATTCTTCTTTTCTTTGTAAAACGACACTCTTAACCTTTTCCAATAGGTCTAAAAAAAGACCTTTGCCTTTTATAAAATCAGTGTAAATTACCAATCCCAAGCCAATGGCTCTATCACCAAGGGAAAAAAGGCTCGCTGAGTCTTTTTCAATCTCTGATAAAATCGTATATAATTTCTTTTCAAGCAATCTCAATTCTCGTATTTCTTTAAACATTACCGCCAAATGTTGATCATTCATGTGAACCTCCTTTTCAATAATCAACTGACCCACCGATCAACTGATCAACCGACCAACCAATCAATTAAAAATCTTTAGTTATTTAATTGTCAATGGGCAAGAAACTAATTTTTAGCAAATTCACATAATACTGTCAAGCTTTTTTTGGAATTATTTGCTAATTTTAAATAAAAAAGTCAGAAAGTTTTCCGACTTGGGAGGGGAATAAATTAATCCGCTTCTTTGTCCTTTGTTGCTCGATAAGAAGAACACCAATGCGCCCGCCAAGAATTTGGACTCGGCGGCAAAGCACTCCTGCCGTGGCTATTCAAATAATCTCGTAACCCGTCACGGTCAACCGCTTGAATAGTTCTCTCGGCTTGCGCTTTGTCTTTGTTTGCTCTTCGACCAAACTTGTCCAATGTTGAACTCATGATCTCCTCCATTAAACTATTCCCGAAATTTATTCTTTGTCTTGTCGATAAATTCCTTGACATTGGCAATTTTAAATTCTATCTGCACAAAAATTTGTTTTGCCAAACTTGGCATTGTCGAAAAAGGAGGTTCGGAAAAAATTTTTTTCCATTCTCGAAAATCAAAAAAACATTCTTTGCACTTATTATAATCCTCCATCATTATAATAAAATAATTACGGTCAAACATGGGAGCCTCCTTGTCAATAATCAACCGACCAACTGAGCAACCGATCAATAAAGCAACTGAGCAATAAAGCAACTGAGCAATTGAACAAATGACCAAAGGAACTCCGCCAAAGGCGGATCCGCCGCTGGCGGAAAAAGAACAAAGGAACATAAGAACAAATATTATAATTCTCCCAAAGGGATCACTTGCCCCTTTGGGGCTTCGTGATAAATTCCGAATTCTCAATTCTCACCAAAACCATCATCCCTATATTAAACACCCTTTAAACCTTCGTAATAATTATTTGATTGTCAATGTGCAGGCAACTAATTTTTAACAAATTTACAATTGTTTGTCAAACAAAAAAAAATGCAGAGTTGCATCTCTTTTTTTATAATAGCAATTATATTTCTTGCGCTTTTTCAACCTTTAAATTTCCATTAACATCAAGAAAGACTTTGTCTCGACGATTGATTTCCCCTTTTAATAATTTGTCGGCGAGCGCATTGTCAACATGTTCTTGAATTACTCGTCGCAATGGACGCGCGCCAAATTTGGGATCAAAACCCAATTCAGCCAGTTCCGCAATCGCTTCATTTGTGGCCGAAAATTCAATACCTTTCTCGGCTAATCTCTTGGTGATTTTTGCAATATTAATATGCGCAATTTTGATTACTTCGACCAAAGTTAACGGTTTAAAAACAATTACTCCATCAAAACGATTTAAAAATTCCGGACGAAAATGATTTTTTAATTCTTCTTCCAGCAAATAAGTTTTTATTTTTTCAATAGCCGTTCCCTTGCCGATTTCAGATTGAATATAATTGGCGCCGGCATTGGAAGTCATGATGATAATGGTGTTGGTAAAATCAATTGTTCGACCCATTCCATCAGTCAATCGACCATCATCAAGAACTTGCAAAAATAAATTTAAAATATCCGGATTGGCTTTTTCCACTTCATCAAAAAGTAATAAACTGAACGGATTTTTGCGCACCGCTTCGGTCAAAAATCCGGCTTGACCATTGGCGCCAATCAATTTGTTAAGGCTGTTTTGTTCTTGATATTCGGACATGTCAAAACGAAGCAATAAATCTTCACGACCAAAATAAACTTCGGCTACGGATTTAGCCAATTCGGTTTTTCCAACACCGGTCGGACCAAGAAAAAGAAAACTGGCAATTGGTCTTTTGCCTTCGCGCAATTCAGCGCGCGCCCGACGCAAACTTTCGGCAACCAAGCGCACGGCTTCGTCCTGAGCAATCATTCTTTCGTGAATTAAATTTTCCAAATTTAATAATTTTTGGCTTTCTTTTTGATTCACTTGATTGAGTGGAATTTTGGTCATTGCAGAAACAACCTCGGCCACATCTTCGGCGGAAATAACTTTGTTCTCGCCTTTTTCTTGCTTTACCTTTATCGCGGTCTGCTCCATTATTTCAATCGCTTTTTCCGGCAGATAACGATCTTGAATATATTTGTTTGACAGAACCGCTGAATTTTCTATTGCTCCATAAGAAAAATAAACTTTGTTTTCGTATTCAATCGGACCACTTTTTACTTCCAAAACACAAATAGCATCATTGATTTCCAATTCTTCAACATTAACTTTTTGGAAAGCTTGCATTAGCGCCGAACCTTCCACTCGAGAAGTAAATTCTTTTGGCGTGGTGGTGGCCACAACATAAACCGAATGTTTGTTCAACAATTCGGCCAAAACTTGTTCCAATCCCAAATTACCATTACCACCAAGTCCAATAACATTGTGAATATTTTCAATCACCAAAATAACATTGCCCGAACGGATTATTTCTGAAAAAATTTCCAATAATCGTTGCTCCGCTTCTCCACCATTAACTCCAGAAGTCAACGCGGACAAATCAAGCGAAACCAATCTTTTGTCATACAAAACTTCAGGGACATCTTCAGCAACCATTTTTTCGGCCAGACCTTGCACAATAGCCGTGCGACCAACTCCGTCATTCCCGACCAAAAGAGCGCCCATGCGACTGGCGGTAAAGATGCGAAATATTTTTTCAAACTCTTTTTCTCGGCCAAGACAAGGAAAAAATGATCCCTGCCTACTCAAATCAGTAAGATCATCGCAAAAATTATTGACCATCGGAGTTGCCACGGCGGTCATGGATCGATTCATGCCGTTTTTTGGTTTGCGCCCAGCCAAAGAATTCCAACGCGTCAAATTTTGACGCAAACTTTCTTGAACTTCGAGCCAGGTCAAAACATTTTTGACCTTTTGATAATTGATATTGAACTCCAACAAAATTTCCTCGACTTTGTCCGCATTGCGATCGAAAATATTTTCATTCACAAAAGCTTTGGCAATATTCAAAATATCAACTTTTTTTTGTTTGTTTTCGTAAGCGTCAATATAAGCACCAAGAAAACAAATTTTCATTTCCGCCGAAAGCTCCGAACCTCCCGGCCGACTTAAATAATGTTTGTTGAGATAACGGGCCATCTTTTCGAGCCAGACTTCGAAATTAACACCCAGCCGCGCCAAAATAATAGCTAATTTTTCACTTTGCACAAAATTCGCCAAATAATGCACCCGATCAATATCCGGATGATTCAATTCACTGGCCAACTGCCAAACTTTTTCCACTGACTTGTCCGCTTCAAAATTAAAAGCGGTTGAAATATCCAATAAATTTTTATTTTTTTTAACAATTGCCGACCAATCATTGGATAAAAAATCAGCGACCGTGTGAATATTTCTTTTGTGCACCGTTCCGGAAGAAGAAGCCTCGACATCCAAACGATAATACAAATACAAAGCAATCAACAAAGAAAACCAGAAATATAATTTTTCCAAAGTCGGCGTGAACCAATATTTCATGGAAAAGAAATCAGCAAAATTGTTTTGGATTCCCACATAAGCCAAATAAAAAAAACCGGACAATCCGACCAGTCCGAGCACTAAATTAAAAATTACCCGAATTTTTTGGGTGATTTTGTCAAAAGCCAATGCCGAACGTGAAAGTTGTTTGCCGTAAAAAAGTATTTTGTCTTCCAAAAAATAGACCGCCCCCAAATCTTGGCAAGTCGGACAAACTCGTTCGGATGTTTTTTTGCCATGACAATCAGGACAAATCAACAAATTGTTTTTTTTGAAAATCATATTTTGAAAAGACTCAAATTAAAAACTATTTGACCGACGATAAAAATCGGCAAAAACAACCAAAAAACAAAAAACAACAGGGCCAACAACATCCAGAAAAAAACAATTACGGAACGAAAAATTATTTGGAAAAAACGCATCACAAAACTAATCAAACGACCTTGCCAATCGTATTGACCATACATTGGGACAAACAAATTCTTGATCCAAACAACAACACCCAATTCATCAACGGCATCAGTAATAAATTTTTTGGTTCTGATAAAAGCTTTTTGGGTTCCGGTAGTGTACCACCACAGAGGAAAAGCCAAAACATCAAACAAAAATTCTCGAAAAACAAATTTGAAAGATTTGAAAAGCAAATTTTCGTGCATAAGTATTTGTTGCGATTTTATTATAACACTTTTTTCCGTTTAAACCAAAATCTTATACACTTTTTTAGCTAATCAATAATCTAAAAAAAAATATTTTAATAACAAAAAAAACCTACCATATAACGCTGTTTTTTTGCTCAAAATTAGATAAAAGGTTTATAGAAGATCAGCCGACGACTAAAGGCTTGCACCGAGCAGAGTCTCCGTGCTTCGCCATAGTGGCTACGCGACGGCAAGAGGTGTCGTCGAGGAAAAAATCTTTAAAAAATACCAACAATCCACTATTTCAAAAGCCCAACCAATTTCTCAAAATCAGCTTCCCTGTTTTTGAAATCCAATTCATCGCAATTGACAACCAAAACTTCGCTTTGGTGAAAATTACCGGCCCATTCATCATACAAAACATTCAAATCATGCAAATACTTTTCGGAAATGTTTTGTTCATATTCACGACCGCGATTTTTGATTCTTTGCATCAAATTCGACACGGATGCTTTTAAATAAACAACAACATCAGGCGGTGGCAAAATACGCACCACGGATTTGTAAAGATGATTGTAAACATCCCAATCTCTTTTGCTGATAAATTTTCTTTCAAAAAGATATCTGGCAAAAACTTCGGCATTTTCATAAATAGTTCGATCAAGAACAACGGACTTTTTTTCCAGACTCAACTGCTGATGATCGATCAATCGACGCGACAAAAAAAACATTTGCGAATGAAACGCAAACCGACGCATATCCTCATAAAAATCTTTCAAATACGGATTAATAATGACCGATTCCAAATATGGTTTGAAACCCAAGGATTCCGACAATCTTTTTGTCAGTGTTGATTTTCCAATACCGATATTGCCGGAAATGGCGATGAATTTTTTCATACAATTATATTCTACTAATATACAAATAAGATTCTGCAAATTCTTCGAATCTTCGATTAACAATACTACTTATTTCTACTAATATACAAACAACCTTCTTCGATCAACAATACTACTTATTTCTACTAATTTATCAATAATTTTCTACAAATTAGGCTAATAAAAATACTGCCATAGATACAAACACTTGCTAATTAAATTAGAAGACATTTGCAGATGATTTATTAGAAAATTAGCAGTATTAGTAAAGTAATTATTCGAGAATTAGTAGCAAATTAATCATTAACATAAACGACTTTTTCACCATCTTCATTTTCTTCAAACGGCGGTTTGCCTTGGACGACAAACAAACTGCGATCAAGCTCGCGGATAAACATCGACGGCTTGCCAAAAACATCACCAAACTTGAAACTGAACGAACGAATCGGATAGGTCAACGTGAGTTCGTCGCGCGCGCGCGTCGTCGCCACATAAAAAAGTCTACGTTCTTCTTCCAACTGTTTTGGCTGATCCAAACTTTTGTAATGAGGAAAAAAACCATCACGCAAACCAATAACAAAAACAAATTTCCATTCCAAACCTTTGGCTTGATGAATGGTAGAAAGAACCACGGTATTTTTGTTTTGTTCATTGGCTTCGGCGTAATTTTCACTCAACAAAACATCAGCCAAAAGCTTGTCCAAATCATCATAACCGGCGACAAAATTGGTCAACTGTTCCAAATCATCAAGTCGATCACGATAATTCTCATAACTATTCTTTAAATATGCTTCGTAAACATTCTCGATAACTATTTCTACAGCCTCGGCTATAAACCCGCGGATTTTTTTTTCTAACGAATTTATTTTGCGCAATACGGTAACGATTTTTTGCCAACTGATTCCCGCTTCTCCTTTTAATTGAAAATCAAAATTCAAAACAGCATTCAAGTCAGGCAGATCTTTTATTTTTGCCCAAATGGCGTCAAATTTTTTCTCACCAATTCCGGAATATGTGAGCAAAACACGTTCCCAAGACAACTGATCGGCCGGATTGCTCCAAATTTTCAAATAAGCCAAAACATCTTTGATATGCGCTTGTTCAAAATAACGCATTCCGCCACGAACAACAAAAGGAATACTGTATTGACTTAGTAAAAGTTGCAATTGCGCGCCATGAAAAGAACTGCGAAACAAAACAGCAATATCACAATAATTTTCACTGCACCGATAATAAGCCATGATTTTTTTTACCACCGCGGAAGCTTCTTCATTTTCATCACGACTGCCAATCAAAATCGGTAATTGCTGATGCCCCCGAACAGGTTTTAAGTTTTTTTTGAATTGATGCGTATTATGACGAATACTGTCATTGGCCAAACGCAAAATTTCCGGCGTACTGCGATAATTGCTTTCTATTTTGAAAATTTTGGCGTTGGGAAAACTTTTTGGAAAATTTAAAATATTTTGAATATCCGCAGCGCGAAAAGAATAAATACTTTGCGAATCATCTCCAACCGCTAAAACATTGCCATGTTTTTCGGAAAGATGTCTGATTATCTCCGCTTGCAAATAATTGGTATCTTGAAATTCATCCACCAAAATATATTTGAACTGCTCGCTATATTTTTGTTTTATTTCCGGAAAATCAATCAGCAATTTTAACCAATAAAAAAGTAAATCATCAAAATCCATAGCCGAACTGATTTTTTTGTTTTTTTCATATTCCTCACCAATCTGAGCAATCATTTGACCTACATTTGGCGCATAACCATATTCGGTGGAAGCAATTTCCTCAACAGTTTGGTTGGTATTCTTGGCATAACTCAAAACAGCCCTAACCACGCTCGGTTTGGGAAAAGTTAATCCGCGTGTGTTTAAATTTCTGGCGGTCATAATTTTTTTTATCAAAGATTCACTGTCCGCCTGATCCAAGATAGAAAAATTAGGCACAAATCCAAGACGAAAAGCATTCTGCCGCAAAAACAAATTACCGACATGATGAAAAGTTCCACCCCACAAGCCCTTTGGTTCGTGTTGCAAAAGTTCCGCAACACGATCAAGCATTTCTCTGGCCGCTTTGTTGGTAAAAGTAACCAAAAGAATATTTTCCGGCAAAATTCCTTTTTCCAAAAGATAAGCTACCCGAAAAACCAAAGTTCGTGTTTTGCCCGATCCGGCGCCGGCCAAAACCAAAGCTGAGCCATCAGCGCATTTGACCACTTCGTACTGTTCTGGGTTTAATAAGTTTTTATAGTCGAGCATATTTACAATTTATTCAACAAAATCACATTCGTCATTTTAGCACATTTTTTGTTTTACCTTACTTTTTCATTGAAAACTCACATCCGCAATAAGTTTGCCGATGAAAATTTTCTTTTTTGGCCAATTCAACGGCTTTTTTGTAGCCTTCGTTTTTTTTCCAATCAATATCAATAAATTTTAAACCATAAAGATCACAAACCTCATGTCCAACTTCATTGATCACTTTGGTCACCTTGTGCGGACTGATTGACAGAGTTGTCGCTACGAATTCAAAGTTATTTTCACTGGCATACTGCGCCGTTTCGGCCAATCTCTTCGCAAAACACATCCGACAGCGTTCTCCGCGTTCAGGTTCATTTTCATAACCTTTGATTGTTTCCAGCCAATCATCGTGGTCGTAATCTTTTTCGATAAAACGTACTTTGTTTTTGTCACAAAAATTTTTCATTTCATCTCTCCGCCAAGAATATTCCTCTTGCGGAAAAATATTCGGATTAAAATAAAAAACCGTGACGTTATATCCGGTGCCCAATAGTTCTTGCAAAACATAAGCGCCACAAGGCGCGCAACAGTCGTGTAATAATAAGTTCATATTTTTCAACTGAGCAACTGAGCAACTGAACAATTAACAAGTTATATAAAAACATATTTTCTATTACTTGGTCGGTTGATCTGTTGGTCGGTCGATTTTGAATTAGTGTAAATAAGATTCGCGATACAACCATTCGCTAAAAGTCGTAACCAAAGTATAAATCGTTGCGCCAAGAACGGCCGCCCACCAAGTCGTGATGTTAAAACCTTCGACAAAAGTGGAAACGAGATAAAACATAATCGAATTGATCAACAAATTGGAAATTCCCAATGTCAAAATGTTAATCGGGAAAGTAATGATTTTTAAAATCATGCCCGGAACAAAATTAAGAAAACCGATAATTACCACCAGAATCATGGCAATATAAAAACTACCGACTTCAATTCCCGGAAGAAAATAACCGATGGCCAAAAGGCCGATGGCGTTGATTAGCCAACGAAGAATCATGTACATAAGAGTTTATAAAGTTAAAAGTTTAGAAAGTTTAGAAAGTTTAAACTACGAAACTACGAAAGGCTACGAAACCACGAAATACAATAAGCAAGCAAAACAACGAACAAGAATTTTAAAATTGTTAAATACTTTTTCGTAGTTTCGTAGCCTTTCGTAGTTTCGCAGTATTGCTCAATTGCCCTTAACTCTCTTTTCAATCGCCTTTTCCAACCAACCATGCTCATCAAGAAGTTGCATGAAATATCTGGATTGCCCTTTGATTTTTTTCTTGCGTGAAAGATAATACACTTTTAAAGAAAAATAATAACACAAAACCACAACCGCCAAAAAATACAACGCCCACAAGAACCAATTATTACGTAAACTCCAAAAATTAATTTGCAATTTGACCGAATCATAACGAACATTGCCATATTGATCGCGAACAGTAACCTTGATCACGTGTTCTCCGGCAGAAAAAAAATACCTCACCTTTGGAGTATGAAAAATTTGTTTTTCGTCCACAATCCATTCCATGTCCAAATCTTCAATGGGCAAATTAGCCTTGACGGCAAAATCATACGTCGCGTAATCTTTTTCTGAATGCACAATATACGCTTCAGTAAGAGGTTCAGCGGAAAAAACAGGAGAAACAAAAAACAAGAAGCAAGGAACAAGTGACAAGGAACAAAGAAATAAAAATAACGTTCGATTCTTTGCAAAAAATATTTGGAAATAAGAAAAAATAATTTTTTTCATTTTATTTTATTTTATTTGCTCGATCAGAACAATTTTCTTCTTTGTTCAATCGCAGGCTAAAGAAAAACAATCCCAATCCTCCGCCAAAAATTGCCAGAATCAACCACAACCAATAATTTTTCCAAGACCAAAACGAAACGGTTATTTTTAAATTATCAAAAAGATAATTATCAAAAGGCCCCAAAACTTTTAAAGTAACAAAATATTCGCCCGGTCCGGGAAATCGGTGAATGTCATTAATCACTTTTTCTTTGCCGTCCCCATAATTCCAAACAAAATCAAGCTTCGAAACATCCAAATCTTTTACATTGGTATCAAAAACAAATTTGTATTCATTCCAATCAATAGCCTCGGCAAATATTCGGACATCTTTTAAAAGTTCCATCTCCGGTGAACGATAAAAAGCAACCGCCTCATTCAATGCCTCCTGCCTCTTGTTTTCTTGCAATGCAACATCTTCTTTACTTATTGTTTTTTTTGTTACAACTTCTTTGTTTGTCGACGCTGGAACTTTTGGCGCAACGACAACCGGTTGCTTTTGCACTTCCACTTTTGGTTGTTCAACTGGTGGTGGCGGAATTATTATTGGATCATCTTTCCATTTGCTTGGATCATTTGGGTACAAATCATTTACGTCCAAAACTCCATCTCCGTCAGAATCTTTTTTTACTTTGTAAAGCTGGGTCAATGTTGAATTATTTTTTAAATTCACATCAGTCGGAGAAACTTCCAATAATTTTACCTCAACATTAAAATCATTATTGGGAATAGTAAAATCAATAAAAACTTCATCAGCTACACCACTATTCAAAACTGAAACGGCCGCTTGGCCAATAAATTTATTGAGAATATAAAAACCAAGTACCGCATTGGCATCAATATCACCATAATTAATAACTTTGGTATAAGCACGCACTGTTTCTCCCGCGATTAAGTTATTAACATCTTTGGACAAATAAATCTTATTTGGATCAAGACCCAAATCACAAGTGGCTGCATTTGAATACATTGGAAAAACGGAACTTAAAAAAACAAAAACAAATAAAAATAAAATTAAACTTTTTGTTTTTGACATATTAAATAGTTTTTAAATTATACTGATACGAAACTACGAAAGACAACGAAACCACGAAAAAGACACAAAACATCAAAAATTTTATTTTCGCAGTTTCGCAGGTTTTCGTAGTTTCGTATATCACAGAACATCCAATTCTTCCAACGCGTCTTTGAACAACGAAATCACCTTTTTTGCTTCAGAAAATTTTAAAACATACCGTAAATCATGAACACACATATTGCGCACTTTGTGCGCCCACCAAACATGGCGTAATTTGGGGAATTTGTAGCCAGCCACTTTTAATCTTTCCGCCATTGTTTCCCCTGAAAAATACATTGATTTCAAAACATCTTCCAAAATTTTGTCCGCTTCGATCACGGCCAATTTGCAATTCATTTCGTGTTTTAAATTTAAAAGTTCTTCTATTTTTTGCCAACGATCCTTTATAAAACGACGATCAATATTATCATTATAAACTTTTTTTCGTTTTCGATAAAAATAAAAAATAAAAACAAAAAAAACTACAGCCATCACCGCCAAAAAATCAACAAGCTTGAATTGATAGCTAATTGAGAACATTTTTATAAAATTAAGAATTTATCACAAAGTGGTCCCTTTGGGAGAATTCAGAATTATAAATTAAAAACGGGACAAAACTATATTTTTTCAATCTGACTGGCCAAATTTAAAATTTCTTTTTCATGATAAAAGTCGCCCATGATTTGAAGACCAACCGGTAAATTTTTGATCTCACCAATCGGCATGGAAAGCGCCGGGATGCCAACCACATTGGCAGAAACGGTATAGATATCGGAAAGATACATTGTTAACGGATCATTAAACTTTTCGCCAAGATTAAAAGGCAAACAAGGTGATGTTGGCGTAATAATATAATCAACTTCTTTGAAAGCATTCTTGAATTCAGCACGAATAAGTTCACGAACTTTTTGCGCCTTGCGATAATAAGCATCAACATAACCGCTCGACAAAACAAAAGTCCCGAGAATAATACGTCGTTTTACTTCATCACCAAAACCCATGGCACGAGTTTTTTCATACATTTCCAACAAAGTTTCATTGTCCGCTCGAAAACCGTACCGCACACCATCAAAACGAGACAAATTACTGCTCAATTCGGCGGTCATTAAAATGTAATAAATCGCCAATGAATATTTGGAAAGGGGCAAACTGATTTCTTTTATTTTCAGTCCCAATGATTTTAGATTTTCTATTGTTTCTTCGGTTTTCTTTTTTATTTCTTCATCCATTCCGGCCACAAAAAATTCTTTTGGGATACCAACCGTTTGACCTTTTAAACTTGCTCCGAGATGAGACAAAACTGAAACATCTTCGTCCGCAAGTGTGCTGTCAAAATTATCCGGTCCGGCAATATTTTCAAAAACAATGGCCGAATCTTCGACACTTCTAGTTAATGGACCAATCTGATCAAAACTGGACGACAAAGCAATCAAACCATGACGAGAAACTCGACCATAAGTCGGTTTCAGCCCAACCAAACCGCAAAATGAAGCCGGCTGACGAATCGAACCGCCCGTATCGGAACCGAGAGCAAAAACGGCCATATCAGCGGCCACGGCAGCGGCCGATCCAGACGATGAGCCACCGGGAACTTTTTTCTGATCCAACGGATTTTTGGTTGTCCCAAAATTGGAAGTTTCACCGCTTGAACCCATGGCAAATTCATCCATATTAGTCTTGCCGATAATTATGGCGCCAGCTTTTTCTAATCTTTCAATAACCGTGGCGGAGTATGGTGCCACATAATTGGTTAACATTTTTGATCCAGCCGTACATTTCAGACCTTCAACCAACAAATTATCCTTAATCGCAACAGGGATTCCAGCTAACAAATTTATTTTTACTTTATTTTTTATTTGTTCATCAACTTCACCCGCTTTTATCAAAGCTCTTTCCTCACAAAGAGAAATGAACGCATTGATTTTTTTGTCATCTTTTTTTATTTTTTTAAAAAAATCAACCACTAAATTCGTAGCGGTAAATTCCCCATTCAATAATCCTTCGTGTAAACTGCGTATTGAAATATTTTTTTGTTTTTTCATAAATTATCGATCAAAAACAGCCTTAACTTTTATCTGATTGGCTTCGAGCTCCGGCGCTTCGGCCAAAGTTTTGTCCGTACTGAAAAGATTTTTTGGTTCGTCAGAATGAAAAGGTTCACCAACTTTATTCAAAATTTGAGATCCCTCCACCCTTTCGACTTCGCTCAGGGCAGGCTCCGTCGGGATGACAAATTTTGAGGAATTTATTTCATTCAGTTGATCAAAATAATCGATAATCGACGTTACGTCTTTGGCGAATCTGTTTTTTTCTGCTTCCGTTAAACTGATTTTGGCTAATTTTGCCAAATGTTCTATTTGTTGAATGTCTATTTTCATATGTTTTTTCAAGGTAATTATACTATTTTGTAAGAAATTTCGCAAGAAATTGAAAATAAGTGGTAAGGAGTAAGTAAAGATGAGTTATAACAATCAACAAAACAAAAAAGTCCTAACGATTGTCGTTAAGACTTATTAAATTACCAAACCGTTTGCGGTCCTTGTGGCATCGGCTGATTATCTTGCTGTCATTGCCAAATTTCTTCTTTTTTGAAAACTAAATTTTCAATCTTACTTTTATCAGCAAATGTTAAAACAATAGTTCCAAAAATTCCATTGATCCGCAGACAAACCGTAACTTCATTATGAACCAAAATGAAACCTTGATCTTCGAGTTTCAATAGTCCCAAATTTACCAAATATTCAAACATAGATAATGTTGCCAGAGCATTTGGTAAACACTGAACTTTTTTTATTTTTTTCCAAAAAATCTCCCAAGAAACAATCTTTTCAACTGTAAAACTTCCCTCCGCAAACGCTCCCTGAGGAGAAACACTTCTTATTTTTGCGCTAACAAAAGCATCATCTACCAGCCAACCAATCAACGGATAATCTTTGGCCAAAAAACTTTCTAGCAATTCCTGACTTCTGGAATCTTTTTCTTTTTCAATTTTATCAACTCGTCGAAGCAATGAAACCTTTTCTATTTCCAAAAGATCCAACATCCGCGCTTCAACCAAAAGTTGATTCACGGTCTTGCGACGATTTTTGGCTTTTATTTGAAAATATCCTGCTTCAATCTTTTTGTCACAAGCAAAAACCAGATCTCCCAAAATCACCATTCCGGATAAATGGGATAACTGGTTGGTCATTTTTCTATCTATTCGTGAAAATATAAAGTAACTTGGATCTTTCAAGGTTTTCAGTAATTCACTCAATGAAATCGTTATTGACACATTCTCTCTTGGGCAACTCAACAAAACTTTATTTTTTCCCTTCAATTCATAATCAAAAATTACCGCACCATTGTCCTGCATCAAATCGGACAAATCCGAAAGCATTTCTTGCTTCTTGGCTTCATCTTCTTCGGCCATAGCTGAATTGTAAAGATCAAGAATTTCTTGTTTCATGGGAACCTCCGTTTAATTGAATCAACCGACCCTGCCTGCGCAGGCGGGCAACCGATCATTTAACCAATCAATGTTAAATTAAAAAATTGTTAACGAACTTCGAAACAACAAATTACCTTAATTTTAAACAAATGTCAATATTTCGTGTTTATCAAAATAAAAAAGGGGCGAAATATTTTCGACCCCTACAAATTTATTTTACCACTCCGGTTCCGGTCCTTGCGGCATCGGCCGCTGCCATTGCCAAATTTCTTGTTGCGAAAAAACTAAATAGGAAAGCAAGCTTTTATCAGCAAAGTCTAAACAAATACTTCTCCATAGCCCATCAACCCGCAAGCAAAAGGTAACATCATTTGACACAAGAATAAAACCTTGATCATCCGATTTTATTAATTCCATTTTTACCAAATATTCAAACATCGCTAATGTTGCCAGATGATCTGGAAAACCCTGAGATTCTGTTATTTTTTCAAAAAGAATCTCCCAACAAACAGTTTTTTTAATTGATTCAGCTCGGCTCTTTGCAATACTTTTCACAATGGCATATCGCTCATTATCGTCAACCAACCAACCGATTAAAGGAAAACCTTTATGAATCATGCTTTCCAACATTTGCCAACTTAGAACATCCTTTGTCTTATCAATGTCTTCCAGCGGATGTCGAAGGTAAGCTTTTTTGCTTTCCAAAACATCCCACCAACGAAGTTCCACCAAGAATTGATCAACGGTTTTGCGCCGATTTTTGGCTTTGGCTTGAAAATAGCCTCTTTCAATCTCGGGACCATTGATGACTATCAAATCTCCAAAAACGACCATTTCTATTTTCAAATTAAGCCTACTATACACCTGAGAAAAAAGGCTAAAGGAATGTTCTTCTGTCAAAATTTCCATTACTGTCTTCAATGGAATCAGAACTGAAGAAGGCCTCCCTTCCTGTTGCCAACTCACAAAAACACCATCCGGTCCATGTAATTTATAATCAAAAACAACTGCGCCATTATCTTGCATCAACTCTGACAAATCCGAAAGCAGTTCTTGCTTTTTCGTTTCATCTTTTTCGGCCATAGCCAGAGTGTAAAGATCGAGAATTTCTTGTTTCATGAAAACCTCCGTTTAATCATCTACCCCAAAATGAGTTGGTCTCTGTCGTTGGTATTCAAGTCCCCTGATGTCACGGGTTGAAAAAATAGAATTAGCAAAAGCATCATCAATTTTAAGCAGACCACCTTCGTCAAAACCCAAATATTGAACCTGCCAAGAATTATCCACAAAAGAACAAAAATAAAAATCGCTTAGATTAAATGAAAAAACAAATTCGGTTTCCGATCTTTTCAAAAACCTTTCTCGATAAAGTCCTTCCATCGATTTAACAAATTTATCTCTGCCATCAGAACCTTTAATAATTTCATTTGCGGAACTGGTAAAATCAAACAAACATATCGGCTCAAAAGATTCATGCTTCAATTCATTTTCAACATTACCAGCAACAATTCTTTTGGAGTGGCCTTTGCCAGTTCTTCCCAAATAGTAATGCGCCACATGAGGAACACCTTTATCAAACATTTCTTTTAAAAAACCAATGACTTCTTTTTGGGCGGCGAGTTCTTCTTCTCTGGCCTTGCGACATCTTCCTAAAACTTTAAAAATTCGACTATCCATTTTGCCCTCCATTATTGGCAAATAAATAAACAAATTGTCAAAAAACAAGAGAAACCATACATTAACTTAATTTATTAAAAATGTCAACTTAAAAAAATCATTATTTTGAGATCTCTCCACTCTGGTCGAGATGACAAAATAATGATTTTTTAAAAAAGACAGACGCCTCCCTGCCTACTCGCCGTCGCGTAGCCGCTATGGCAGAGCACGGCCAGCAGGCAGGCTCATGGCAGGCTTAGCTCAGGATGACAAAAGGGCTGTTTTTGAAAATAAATCGTTATTTGATTAATTTTTGGAATTCATCTTCGGTTAAAATTTTGATGCCGAATTCTTTGGCTTTGGTGAATTTGGAACCGGGATCATCGCCGGCCACCACAAAATCGGTCTGCGAACTAACGGCACCGGAAACTTTGGCACCAAGATTTTTTAAAATTTGTTTTGCTTCGTCACGAGAAATATTTTGCAAAGCACCAGTTAAAACAAATGTTTTGCCGGAAATTCCGCTTTTGTTTTTTACTTCGGCCATTTTTTGTAGAGTAACTCCAGACGCCGACATTTTTTTTATCATGGCCACTTTTTCTTCATCCGCAAAATAATCCAAGAAACTTTGACCAGCAACTTCACCAAGTCCGTCAATCTGCGCCAACTCTTCAATCTTTAATTTTTTTATTTTTTGTAAAAAATCAATTAAATTTTCGGACTTTAAAAATCTAGCTAACAAGCCGGCCGTTTCTTCGCCAACATGACGAATGCCGAGTGAATAAATAAATTTATTCAAAGTGACTTTTTTACTTTTGATAATCGCTTCAATCAAATTAACGGCTGACTTCTCGGCAAATCTTTCAAGGGGTTGCAAATCACCTACTGTTAAATCAAAAATATCGGCCGCCGAAGTAATTAAACCTTCATTAATTAATTGTTCCACTATTTTTTCGCCCAAACCATCAATATTAAAACCTTTGCGACTGACAAAATGAATAATATTTTCTCGTTCAATCGCAAAACATTTTTTGTTCTCACAATAAATCGCGACTTCATCTTTTTTCTTGATTAACGCGGAATGACAAATCGGACAAGCGGTCGGTTCTTTAATTTCTTTTTCTTTTCCGGTTCTTAATTTTATTAACGGCTCCAAAATTTCCGGAATAATATCGCCCGCTTTTTGCAAAATTACGGTATCACCGATTTTTACTCCCAATCTCTGAATTTCATCAAAATTATGCAACGTTGCTCGACTGACCGTAGAACCGGCAACTTTTACCGGACGCAAATGAGCCACCGGGGTTAAAGCTCCGGTACGACCGACTTGCCAAAGAACATTTTCGAGAACTGTCGCTGCTTGTTCGGCCGGAAATTTGTAAGCGCAAGCCCAGCGCACATATTTGGCCGCTTTGCCCAGTCGTTGTTGCCAATCAATTCGATTAACTTTGATCGCCACGCCATCAATTTCGTAAGGCAAACCGGACCGGCGTTGATGCCATTTTTCACAAAAGTTGATCACGCCGGTAATGTCATTAACTTTTTCATAATTTTCATTTATCGGGAAACCAAGTTGTTGCATTTTTTGCAACATTTCAACTTGTGTTTTTGTTTGTACTCCCGAATAAATCGCCCAACAAAAAACGGCCAAATCTCTTTTTGCGGCGACAGAAGAATCCAATTGACGAATAGTTCCAGCGGCGGCGTTGCGCGGATTGGCAAATTCCGCTTTATTCGTAGCTAACGCTTCTTTGTTTAATTTTTCAAAACTTTTTTTTGGCAAATAAACTTCTCCACCCAATTCCAAATCGATCGGTTCAGCAATTTTTAACGGTAAACTTTTTATGGTTCTAACCGTATGGGAAACATCTTCACCAACAAAACCATCCCCCCGCGTTACCGCTCTTCTAAAAATTCCATCTTCGTAATGAAAAGACATGTTCAACCCATCAATTTTTAACTCGCAAGTATATTCTACTTTTTCTTTTTCTGACAAATTTAAAAATTTGCGCACACGCTTATCAAACTCATAAATATCATCATAACTAAAAACATCATCCAACGAATATTTTGGAATAGCATGTTTTACTTTTTTGAGTTCACTCAAAACTTGCCCGCCGATTCTTTGCGTCGGTGAGTCCGGAGTGATTAAATCGGGAAATAAATTTTCGATTTTTTTTACTTCGGCTTTTAAATTATCCCGAACCGCATCCGAAACAATCGGCCGATCCAAAACATAATACGCATGATCAATTTCGCGCATTTCTTTTTTTAATTTTTCCAACCGTTCTTGGGCTTGCTTTTTATCCATATTGATAAATTTTATAATTCTGACCAATATTCGTCAAGTGAATTATTCTCGTAAAAAATCACCAAACCAACATTACTCCTCCGATAATTATTAAAACAATGGCCGCTATTTTTGTCAACAACTGTTTTCTATCCATTTTTTCATGCAAAAATTTCGGATTAAATCTACTTAACAACAAAGAAAGAGCAAAAACCACCACCGGTTTGACTGACAAAAGAGCGGAAACCAAAGAAACAGAACCGATGGAAATCGCTTTGGCATAAAAAACAAAACCTATTGCCGAAAGGGCTGAAACAAACAACAACTTGCGAATTGAATGGCCGGAATGTTTATCAAAATGAGGAACGGCCAACAATACGGCCACAAACAAAGCCATCAATCCTCCAAGTCCCAACCCCAAACAAATGGCACCAAAAGGCAAAGCCAAATCCGCACCGGCCTTAATTAAAACATTTCTGCCGGCAAAAGCAACCATGGCGAGAAAAGAAAGCCAATGCACATGCGCTAATTTTTTGTTTTTTTCGTAAGAAATAAGCCAAGCGCCAACAATAATGATCAAAATAGCCAAATAGTGAAAAAAAGATAATGATTCGGATAAAAATAAAAAGGCCAACAAAGCAACTATGGCCGGTTCAACACCCAGAATCGGCGCCAAAGTTGAAACCTGTTCTTTCTTCATCGCCGAATAATAAAAATAAGTGGCGACAAAATAAACAATCCCCGCGACAATCGCCAAATAAAAATAGGTCGGAGAAAAATCACGTAATCCGTAAATTCCAAAAGCCAGTAAAAAAACAAATTGCGCAAAACTGAACACAATCGTGTCAACATAAGGATTACGAATTTCTTTGTCAACGATATGCTTGTCAAAAATATTCACGATTGACCAAATAATTATGGTGATGAGAGTTAAAATAATCCAGGACATAAGTTAGTTAAAAGTTTATAAAGTGGAAAGTTTATAAAGTAATAGTGGCGAAGCATCTTTCGCCACAAAATACAAAAATTTATTAAAAACATGAAAAAAACAATCCCCCAAAACATAAAAATCACAAGAAAAAATAATTTTAAATTATTATTTTTTCAACGCTGATTCAGAAAAAAGCACATAATCGAACAAACCCAATAGCGGTTGATAACGAGGCAAAACAACCGCAACCTCAGCCGTATTCTCGGCATATTCCCCCACTGTTTTTATGGTCAAAATATTCGGCAAGGGCAAACTGTCTCCGCCCAAATTTTCTTGTGGATAAAATTTTACCACCAAATCAGTCGCTTCTTCGCGCAACGCTTTTACGCGTAATCGATAATTTTTGTTCGCTTGCGGAAAATTCAAAATAGCCGAACCGCCATTTAACAACATTTTTTGTACCGGCAAATCAGCAAGCGCTGTTTGTTCATTGGGTGAACTTGGCACAAATTCATTTTGTTCGAAAACATAAAACGAAGCTTCCAACCACGCATCCGCATTTTCCCAAATCACACTCACTGATTCCGTTCCGCTTGACAAATTGCCGGTCGGATTAAACAAATCAAATTGCACCGTTTGTTCAACCGGCAAAGACAATCGCAACTCTTTTTTTTCATCAGGCAAAAACTGCCAAGAGCAAATCTGACTAATCTCGCAATCTTCGGTTGCTGGAATATTATCCATTTTGCGCAATTCAAACAAAGCCTTTTCCATCCCCGATTCAGCGGAATAAAAAGCTTTGGCCGAATTAACCAATGAACCGGCGTTGCGAATATTATTGGTAATTATTTGACTGATTAACAGTCCACTGCTTAAAATTCCGGCCACAAAAAGCACGGCATAAAGCAAAATGCTACCTTGACTTTTTTTAACGACCATAAAATCTTGAGCTTACCATGGCTTGCATGGAAAATATTTGTTTGTATTGCAAATTATCAGTTTTGTTCTCCGCAGAAATATAAATTCTCACCAACGGTTGCGCATCCGAAGAATACTGCTGATTATTCTGGTCATAATAAAATGGATCTTCTTGTGGCCAAATCAAAAATTGCACATCATTAATCACCAAGGCCGAGCTATGCAAAGTCGAATCAACATCAGCATAAGACACTTTTATTTCCGCACTGTCCGGTTCAAAAAAAACCACAATTTGTTGACCAAATTCATCTTGCAAAAATATTTGCGAAGCGCCAGACTCTTCATTTGATTCATAAATCAATTTATTCTTTCTAATCATCTCAGAAATTTGTTTTATCAACAAAGACATTTCAGTTTGCGCTTTTTCTACGGACAAAAATTTTTGTTCCTGCAAATGATTGCGCAAATAGAGATCGCTCACAACCAAAGCCAAAGTCAAAAACAGCGCCATGGCCACCAACATTTCAATCAAAGAAAATCCTTTTTGTTTAACGCCAATCATAAATTCTTTCCGTTATTTCAACATTGCGCCAAGAATCACGCTCCCACCATTTGACAAAAGAATAAATTTCTACGCCAATAACTTTGCCCGAGCAAGATTCGCCCGAGGCACAAATGCCATCACCGCCACAGGCTGTCTTATTTTCACAAATTTGTCGCAGTTCCATGGCGCGATAGAAATTAGTCGGTTGAGCCGTTGCTTCATTAACAAATTTGCCGGTAGAATCCAAATAAACACGACAACTTTCACTTTGCACACAAACAGAAAAATCATCAGTCAAACTTTGCAAAACGACAATTTGGTCATTATCTAAAAAAGAAAAAATAAACCGATAATTCTCACCTTGCGAAAAACCGGAATTCCAAAAAAAACAGTTTTGCGTATCAGTCAGACTGGGACAACCATGTAGCCAATTGGAATCCCGCATATTTCGCACGACTTCAATATTTTCTTGCGCCAGAAATAATGCTTGTTCGCGCCAAAAAGACTGCTTTTGCATAGTGGAAACGGTCATTGTTCTCATCAAAAAAACGGAAATCACCACCAAAATAATGCCCATAGCCAAAACGGCTTCAATAATTGTTCCGCCGGATGATTTTTTGTAAAAACTTTTTGACATTTAATTTTTGTCTTTTAAAAAATTATTTTCTTTTTTTGACGGTAAAAAATTCTTTCCGGTAACCACTTTTTTGCCCGTTCTTTTTTCCAAAGCGATTCGAGCATCTTTGGCAATCCGACCACCCTGTTTGGCCGGAATCTTATTCTCAACCAACCCTTTGGTTTGCAAAGTTTCTGAAATTTGTCTAGTTGAAAGTTCCGCTAACGCCGTAAAAACCATTTCCGCTTCAGTAAAATGATCGCGCAAATTGTGATTTTGTAAATTCTTCAAGTTCTTGTGTTCCTTGACTGACAAATCGCTCCATTCTTGATGAATTATATTGGTCAAAATGGCAAACTCTTTTTCTGTTTTAACTTCATTATTTTGCCAATAATCAGTTAATTTGTTTCTAATTTCCTGACCCATCATCCGTTGTTGAATCCAACTTTCAGACCGACCCATTCGTTGCCAATATTCTCGACTGCGATTAAGCGCTCGCTCCGGATCGATAACTTCTTGCATTCTTTCATAACCAACCTTAGCCAACCACAATTTAATTGGTTCGGCTTTTTTGCTTGGAACAGACTGAATCAACCGCAAAATTGTTTCGACATTAGCGACATCAGTTTCTCTTAATTTACCATCAATTGCTAACATTTTTAACCGGTCACAATTTGTGACCACTTCACTACCCTCCATTTTTAATCTGTTTTTTAAAGTTGTCCAATAAGTCTTTGCAGTCAAATAATCTCGTTGTTCGGTTAAAACCGCAATAATATCAATGACAGAAAAAAACCAGGTTTCAGTTTTTTTGTCATAATGTCTTCGGACACGAAAATTCTCAAACATCGTCAAACTTTTTTCATCATGTTGATTTGGCATAGATTTTTTTTAATTATTTATTCCAAAATCAACTGTAGCACTTTAAAAAAAATTAACGCAATCGTGGGGTGTTTTTTCAATAATAAAAAGTTTAACAACTGTCAGACATTTAAATTCAATTTAATGTTTAGATTAACCTTTTATCTTTTGAATTCCGCTTCTTCTAACACGCCGCTACGCAAATTAACATCAACGCTGGCAAAATCGCCACTCTTTGCATTTTCCAAACTTATTCGCTGGAAAACCAGAGTATCACCGCAACTTTTTTGACCGTTATTATGAAAACACATTGAATAATTTTTGTTGTTCAAAACATAACACAAACTGAATGGCAACACTGGTGACATAAACACAACATTTTTGTCCATAATTATTGTCGAAATAATTTCGTCACCGGAATTAAAAATTGCGTCATCGCCAAACTCAGCATACGTTTGATAACCGCTCTCAGGAGTATACCGAGCATAGACACAATACATTTTTGGCAAAACGCCATTAACCTTCTGACCGGTTGAAGACATCATACGCAAATTTTCCAAAACATTTTGCAGACGAAGCGCCTCTTTTTGCAAATTTTTTTCTGACGAATCAAAAATGAAATAATTAAATCCCAAAGTCGCGACCACCGCCATTATACCCATAACAACAAGCATTTCCAGTAAAGAAAAACCTTTTTTCATACTTTATAACAAACTGTTTAAATACCAAAAAATTATTTTGTCTCCGTAAAAATAAGTAACCACGGTGGCGGGAATCAAAAACACAGCCAGAGGAATTTTGCTATGCACTTGCGCTTTTTGCCAAACAAGTAAAAATAAACTAATAACCGCTCCGCCAAAATAAGCCAAAAAAATAGCCAAAATTATTTTTGGAAAACCTAAAACAACACCCATCAACAACCCAATCAAAATATCTCCACTACCGAGACACTTACCTTTTGAAACAAAATATTGCACCGCAAAAAAACCGGCACCAACAAGAATCGCCAACGCTATGTTAATCAAAAATTGCGTCAAATATGCCGGTGCTAATAAATTTAAAATCAATTGAAAAATAAAATATCCACCGGTGGCAAAATAAACGACCGCATCATAAACAACCATAAACCGCAAATCAGCCACAAATATTATAATAAAACAGGAAATTAGAAAAAATTGCATCATCAAAAAAACGAAAGAAAACGGATTTAACAAACCAACAAAACTACCTGATTGCCAAAAGGCAAAAACAAAAAGCAATCCAGTCGCCAATTCAACCAGCGGATATTGCCAAGAAATTTTAACTCGACAATGCCGGCAACAACCACGCAAAAAAAGAAAACTAAAAACCGGAACCAGTTCAAACCAAGACAAATCATTTTGACAACACGGACAGTGAGAACGTCGCCGGACAACGGATTCATTTTTGGCAAAACGCAAAATAACAACATTAAGAAAGCTACCAATAACAAGTCCAAAAATAAAAATGAAAATGTAAAAAATTAAGGACATTTGTTTTAAAGAAAAAATAAAAATTTTCCCAGCCGACTTTAGTCGGCGTCAAAACAGAATAATCTACGCCGACTAAAGGCCTGCACTGAGTAATGCCGCCGTGCTTCGCCATAGCGGCTACGCGACGGCAAGAAGTGTCGGCTAAGAAATAATTTAATTAAATAAACTTATGACAAAATATTAGGTTTAATTTTATAAACAATCAATCATTTCAATTAAACGATTGGCATAACCCCATTCATTATCATACCAAGCTAAAATCTTTATCAAATTACCACCAACAACTTTGGTAAACGGCAAATCAATAATCGTTGAAGCTTCATTGCCCAAAATATCGGAAGAAACAAAATCATCATCGGACACGGCAATAATCCCCTTGTATTTTTTGCTTTTTGAGGCTTTGATAAAAGAATTATTTAAATCTTGCACAGTAACATTTTTTTGCAAAACAGCTACAATATCGGAAATAGAACCGCAAACAACGGGAACTCGCAAAGAAATTCCATCAAATCTATTTTTTAGTTCCGGCAAAACCAAGGTCGTAGCAATGGCTGCGCCCGTTGTCGAAGGAATAATATTTTGCGAAGCTGATCTTCCTTCTCGAAAATCTTTTTCGTTAGCCAAATCAACAGTACGTTGACTGGCGGTCATCGCATGAACGGTAGTTAAAAAAGATTTTTCCACACCAAAATTTTCCTGCAAAACAGCCATAATCGGCGCAATACAATTGGTGGTACAACTGGCGTTGGCAACAACTGTCTGACCTTTGGCTTTTTCGTGATTAACGGATTTTACCACAGTTAAAATATCTTCACTTTTTGTCGGCGCGGAAATTATGACTTTTTGCGCGCCGGCCAAAAGATGTTTTTCGACCTCTTCTTTCTTTGTAAATCTTCCGGTACATTCGAGAACAACATCAACTTT
>JBAYHA010000002.1:0-30946 GCA_041666425.1 Patescibacteria group bacterium | reverse complement strand
GGCACACAAGTTGATCGAGCCGCCGGATTGCAACGTTGGTATGTCGAAAACAGTCAAAACGGCTGGTTAAAAGTTAAAGGCGGGACGTATATTATCGATGGACATACCATTACCATCAAAAACCAAGCCACGGCCAATCTTTATAATTACACACCACATGTTGCCGGTAATTTTAATCTTTGGAAGATTTGGAATCGTTGGTTCAACCAAAAATATCCTGACGGCAGTTTACTTCAAGTCAAAGATGAAGCCGGAGTATGGATTATCAAACAAGGATTACGACGACCATTTTTAACTCGTTCTGCGCTAATCAGCCGTTATAATGTCAAAAACATAATCATTGTTAACAAAAAAGAAATGGAACAATATCCGCTCGGTAATCCGATTCGTTATTCCAACTATTCACTTTTGATAAATCCAAAACAAGAAGTTTACCTTTTGGTCGATGATATCTTGCGTCCATTTGAAAACAAAGAAGTTTTACGCACCCTTGGTTATAATCCCGAAGAATTTGAACCAATAACCGATCAAGAATTTAGTAGCTTTGCCATTGGTGAAACTATTGGCATGAACTCCGCTTATCCGGTTGGCGCTCTTTTGCAAAACAAACAAAACGGTGCTGTTTTTTATGTGGAAAACGGAATCAAAAAACCAATTATCACAAAAGACATTTTAAAAATCAATTATCCCAAATTCAAATTGACACCTGTCAGTCCCGAAGAGTTAGACAAGTTTACTTTGGGCGAAACGGTTCGTCTGAATGATGGCGAATTGGTCAAAGCCAAAGACAACGCCACGGTTTATGTAATCGGTAATGGCGAAAAGCATCCGATTGCCAATGCCTCGGTTTTCAAAACTCTTGGATATAATTGGAAAAATGTTCAAGTCGTAGAGCCAAAAAGTTTAGAAAATTTACCGCTTGGTGAAGTTATTGATTTGGATTATAAACAATAGTCTATTAATTAAAAATTCAGAATATTTTATTTAATTATCATCATTTTATAAAAATTTACATATAAATATATATGATTAATTTTGCGGCCATTGTTCCCCACCCGCCATTTTTAATTCCCAACGTAGGAAAAAACCATTTGCCAAAACTAAAAAAAACCTTGGCCGCTTTTGAATTACTCGAAAAAAAATTACAAGAAACGCACATCGATACCATAATAATGATTTCACCGCATGGAGACTTGGCAAATGAGCTCTTGGCCATCAATACCAGACAAAATTATGAAATCAACTTTGAAAAATTCGGTGATTTTGCCACCAAAATGGAAATTGAAGCTGATTTGGGAATTATTAACAAATTAAAAAGTTCCAATGAAACCTATTTACCGATCCAGCTTTTTAGCGAACAAAACTTGGACCATGGCATTTCCGTGCCACTTTTTCATTTACTAAAAAACAAAAAAAATTATCGGTTGGTTCCGATCAATTATAATACCAATGACCAAGAGATGCTTTTTGCTTTTGGCGAAGCATTAAAAGAGGCTTCATTTGATTCTCCAAAACGAGTGGCCATTATTCTTTCCGGCGATTTGTCACATCGTTTAGCTTATGACTCCCCTCACGGTTTTTCTCCTCAGGCCAAAGAATTTGACAAAAAAATCATCCAACTTTTGAAAAAAAATAATCTGGAAAATTTCAAAAATATAGATGGAAAAATGATCCAAGAAGCCCTGCCTTGCCTGTTTCCGGGGTTATATATTTTGCTTGGCGCTTTGGCCAAAATGAATTGTCAATTTGAAATTCTTAATTACGAGGCGCCATTCGGAGTTGGTTATCTTTTGGGAAATTTTAATTTTAACGGTTAACATGACAAAATTCGCCAAAATAATTCCCCGCAAAAAAATGCCCAAAAAACTGGGTCTTTTTGATTATGAAATCCCTGATGCTTTACACAATTTAACCGTTGGAGATTTAGTTAGAATAAATTTTCGCAACAGCGAAATTTTGGGATTGCTCGCTGAACTGACCAACCAGCCGGAGATCGATCAAGACAAGAAGATAAAAGAAATTATCGCCCCAGACAATTTTTGGCAAAAAATCAATCCCTTTCAATTGACAATGATCAATTGGTTTGCCGAATATTACAGTTATCCGCTAAGTTCAACTTTTGCGTTGTTTTATCCGGAAATTACAAAAAAATCGGCCAAATTTTCCGATAAATTTATTTGGTCGGCAAACAATATCAAACCTCACCGACTAGAGGAAAGCTTTTTTGCCGAATTCGCTTTATCCAAAGCGCAGTTTTTTTTGCTGTTCGCGCGCGACCGAGAAAAAAAACTTGCACTATATTTAAAATTTATCCAAAACTCTCTTGCAAGAAACGAACAGCTGTTATTGCTTTTTGCCACGGTCGAAACGATGCTTGAATTTTGCCAGAACATACCGGTTGACTGGCACCAAGACTGTGCCATTTTATCAACAGACCAAAAACATGGCAAAAATCAACATAACAGTTTGTGGCGTGAGATAAAAAACAATAAGAAAAAAATAATAATCGGCACAAGATCTGCGGTTTTTGCTCCTTTTGCTACGCTCAAAACAATAATTATTGATTCCGCGCACGGCGACGATTACAAACAGTGGGACCAAGATCCACGTTACGATGCTGTTGAAGTTTGTCAAAAATTAGGCGAACTTTTTGGCGCAAAATTGATCTACTCCTCGCTCTCTCCAAAAATTTGTCACTTGACAAAAATGCCCCATGAACAAACCAAAGTTATCAAACTGGGAACAAATCTTGTCAAAACAGAAATCATTGATTTGCGCCATGAACGCAAAAAGGATTATTTCTTTTTGAGTGAACGATTGCTAAACATCATAAAGGAAAATTTGACTCAAAAAAATAAAATTTTACTTATTGCCAACAAAGCGGGAGAGGCCGGGCAATTGGTTTGTCATGATTGTGGATTTTTGCCAATTTGTCCTGATTGTCATTTACCAATGACTGTTAATGAAAAAGAGTTACGTTGTTTTCGTTGTGGCCAGTCTCAGGATATTTTTTTAAGTTGTCCCAAGTGCGGGAGTACTGATTTGCGCGCTTTTGGGATTGGTGCGCTCGGACTAAAAAAACAGTTGGAAAAACTGCTCTCGATCTCGATCGAATTGGTACCGAACGGCCAAAAACCAAAAACTGATTTTTGTTTAATTGATCATGTCCCCGCTGATCTATGCGGTTGGCCAAAATTTTCCATGGTTTGTTTTTTATATTTTGATAATTTGCTCAATTTACCGGACTTCTCCGCCAATGAAAAAGTTTTTTGCGCTATTGCCAATGTTTGCGCCCAAAATGGACATAATCAGAATTGGTCCTTGATCTTACAAACCAATTATGCGGACAATCAAATTTTTAAATATCTACCAAATGATTATTTTTCTTTTTACAAAAATGAACTGCAAATTCGCCAAGACTTGGGATATCCGCCTAACAAATTTTTACTAAAAATATTTTTTGATCATCATGATGAAACAGTCGCCCAAAAAGAAGCGCATGACTTGTATCAAAAAATCAACCGCTTGTCCGAGGAAAAAAATTTTTCTGATTTCGCTTTTTGTAGGATGGAAGGACCATATTTGCACTATCGTCGCAAAGTTCGGCAACGTTTTCGCCAACAGCTGGCGCTATTTTTTGACGATGAAAAAAAAATGCAAAATTTCTTAAATCTTGACCTCGTCCCCCGTTATTGGCGCATTGACAGGAACCCGCTCAATCTGTTATAATATTGTCGATTAAATCAAATTTATGATTTTAGATATCATCACCAGCCCGGCAAAAATCCTTCGCCAAAAAGCACAAACGCTAACCACCAAAGAAATACACGAAAAAAATTTCCCCCAATTTTTGCGCGACATGACCGAAACAATGTTAGCCAAAGATGGCATTGGTTTGGCCGCTCCACAAATAAATGTTTCCAGCCGAGTCATTGTTGTCAATACCAAAGAAGGCATTTTGCCCTTTATCAATCCGGTAATTACTCACAAAAGTTGGAAAAAACAAACTGACGAAGAAGGTTGTCTCAGCGTCCCCGGAATTTATGGCAATGTTCGCCGACCATATCAAATCGATTTGCAAGCTCTTGATAGCGATGGACATGAAATAAAATTAACGGCCAAAGGACTGTTTGCGCGCGTTATTCAACATGAAATCGATCACTTGGATGGGATTTTATTCATTGATCATACAAAAAAAATTCACCGAGAAAAATATGGCCGAAAATACCAATAAAACAAAAATAGTTTTTATGGGTTCATCAGCCTTCGCTGTGCCGATTTTGGAGGAACTCAACGAAAAATTTACCGTTGTCGCTGTAGTAACCGAAAGCGACAAACAATCAGGCCGAGGACGCAAAACCGTTTTTTCTTCGGTCAAAATTTGCGCATTAAATAAAAATTTACCGATTCTACAACCGGAATTTTTAAAGAAAAACGAAACTTTTATTAATGAAATAAAAACACTAAATCCTGATTTAATCGTGGTTGTGGCTTATGGAAAAATTTTACCTTCGGAAATTTTAAATTTACCCAAGCACGGTTGCTTGAATATTCACCCATCTCTCTTGCCAAAATATCGCGGACCGTCGCCAATTCAATCCGCTCTTTTGCACAATGAAAAAATTACCGGAGTTTCCATAATTCTCATGGATGTCGGCATGGATACGGGGGATATCGTTTACTCCGAAGACATAGAAATAGAAACAAAAGATAATTTTACAACACTTAGTCAGAAATTAAGTGAACTTTCGGCGGAAATTATGATCAGAATAATTCCCGATTATTTACAAGGAGAGTTACCTTTGGTAATTCAATCAGAAAATGAAGCCACTTATTGTCAAAAAATAGAAAAAATTGCTGGCGAAATCGATTGGCAAAAACCGGTCGCCAAAATTGTCAACCAAGTGAGAGCTTTTGTTGAATGGCCCGGAAGTTATACTTTTTTTCTTAACAAAAAAATCGACCTGACTGAAGTCGAAGAATATTTTCCGGCAAGTGATATTGCCGGTTTGCGTGTCGGACAAGTTTTGCGCATCGAAAATCAAATCATTGTCAAATGCGGAGAAGGTTATTTGCAAATAAACAAATTAAAAATGGAAGGCAAAAAAGAAGTGCCCGCCAAAGATTTTCTTAACGGTTATGCGCAATTTGGAGGTTCGATTCTCGGTCGAAATTAAAATAAGCTACGAATAGAACCACAACACCCAGACCGAGCGGATGATTCAAATATGGCGTTGTAGCATGAACCAAAGTCAAAACAATTATTGCAACGGTCAAATCTATAAAAGGAAGATTCTCTAAATCTTCTTTTTTATTTTTTAACTTTTGTACAACAAAATAAAACTTTTGGCCGAAGATTGTCAAAAAAGTAATTACTCCAAACAAACCAAACTTGACCAACAGATCCAAGAATCCCCACTCAAAGGCATAAGTGGTAAAAGTGCCCTCAGGATTGTTGACGTTTTTTATTCTTGGGTCTGAACTTTTGTAAGTGATGGTTGTCCCAAAACCGGAACCCCAAAAGGGATTTTCCGCAATTTTGGCCGTTAAATTTGGCAATTGACTCCACCGAGAAGAAATAGCCGCTTCGTTTTGGAATCTTGAAGTTAGCAAATCAGCGCCTTGTAATTGAAAATTACCGCTTAGAGGGAAGTTTATTACCACCAGAAGTAAAATTACTGCACCGATTCCGGAAATTACTAAGTTGGTCCAATTTTTTAATATCATTAATAATTTATTTTTCCAAGTTTGATTTTTGAATAGATAACCAATTGAAACCAACCCAATAGTTAAAATTCCTGCCAACCAAAAGCTGCGTGACAAACTGATTAATGCTATACTCAAAAAAACAGTTTGCCAAATAATATTTTTGACAGTTTTAACTTTTGCCAAAAATCCTTCAACAAAAAATATAACAAAACCGATTAAACAAAAAATTTGTGCTTGTGAAAAAATTCGAAATAAATTCCCGTTCACCACGGTAAATTCTCCCCAAAGAGTATCCCTGCCCCATTTATAAAAAAGCGGGACGACGGCCAGTCCGTGCGAATAGACGAACAAAAATAATAATGTTTTTAATGCGACGACAGAAATTCCGGCAAAGAAAACTGTTTTTATTTTTGACCAATCATCTTTTTCCCAATAAGCCAATATCGGGATCAGATATAATCCAAATAACCAATTGTTAAAATCATGATAAATGTTAGAAAAAACATTCCCTCTCCAATATCCGTTAGCCAGCGCCAGCAGTAAAATTAATATAAATATGGGAATAATTTTATTTTTTTGCAAAAAACTACCGATAATCACCCACTGTTTTTGCCAAGTAATTTTTATCAAAGAAATCGGTAAAACAGTTAAAAAAATCCCCATGCGTAAAGATAAATCAAAATTATAAAAAGAAAAATTCAACAAATGTCCTTGACTTCCCACAATCAGTTCAGCCAAAGCCACAAAAAGTCCGAATTTTGGGCTTTTTGTCGTCAAAACAATAATTGGTGCCATGATCAATAAAAAAGCGATATTTTCGATATTTAAAACTGGTTTTAACCAGTAAACAAAAAAAGAAACTAATTCTAAAAAAATCAGAACTAAAACTATAATTCTGAATTCTGCATTGTGAATTCTGAATTGTGGTATTTTAAATTTCATTATACATTTTGTAAATTGGATTGTTGGCGTTATCAGAAATAAAAATGTGATTTTCCAACAACGGACCATATGCCCGAAAAGTCGGAATCGGTTTGTTGGCAAATTGTTTGATTGACAAATCAACAAGCAAATCATTCACTCTTAACCAATAATGCGTTAGCGGAAAATCAGCGAACTTACCACAGGCTACTCGGGCAAAAGCATTCGGCAAATCACGAAATAAAAAATCATTCAAATAAGCACCCAAATTTTCATGATGTGTTTGCGCCAATCCGCTAATCGGCACAAATTCAATTTTTTGCGACTCGACATAAGCCAACTGTTTTTCTCTAATCAAAAATTCCAAAATTAAATTTTTTAATTCAAACAAATAATCATGTTCTTGACGAACATCTTGCAAAAATTCTATTTGCGGTTGATTGTTTTTAACAATTATCATACTTTTTTTTGCAATGTTGATTGCGTTTTTGTTTTTATTTTTAATAAATTGACGATTTGACAAAGCAAATAACTGATGGGTTGTAAAAGTTTAAATATCAAAACCGCAAAGTTCTGCCCGCGCTTGCGAAAATATAAAGTCATTGCCGTATTGAATCGCTTTTGTTTTGGCCAACCCCAAATTTGGCCGAATGATTGACTTTCATAATGAATTACCGAAGTCTCAGGCAAATAAATTATATCATATCCCAATTTCCTTGTCTGATAACACATTTCGCAATCTTCAAACCAAATCCAATAATCCTCGTCCCAACCAGGCAATTTTTCAAAAACTTCTCGCGAACCAAAAACAAAGGCTCCCATAATTTGTTTGACGAAATTTTTACTCGTATAATCAAAATCACTGTAAAAATATTTTTGCAAAGAACGCACTTTTGGCAAAAAATGATGTAATTTTAAAATAATCAGCAGTTGACTCCAAAAGTCAGGATCATTTTTTACATTGGGCTGAGTGGTTTTGTCGCCGTAAAGCAAACGACAAGTTAACAAGCCTAAATTAGGTGTTTTTTTGTAAAAATCAAGCAAAGTTAAAAAACTGTTTTCCGTGATTTCCATATCCGGGTTCATAAATAAAACATAATTCCCCTTTGCGATTTTTAATCCTTGATTATTGGCTTTGGAAAATCCAGCATTAAAATCATTGGCGATTATTTTTAAACTTTGCTCATTGATTTTGTCCTGAAATTTTTGATGCAACATTTCCACACTATCGTCACGACTGTCATTGTCAACCACGATTATTTCAAAACTAAAACCACTCGAATATTGATAAATCGATTTGATCATTTTTTCCAAATAATCTTTGACATTCCAGTTAACGGTGATGATGGATAGATTCATAGGTATTATTTTGTCATTTCGACTAAGCGAAGCGCATGGAGAAATCTGTTATAAATAGTAAATATAACATTATTGGAATTTTATTTCTATAAAAGATCTCTCCACCCATTCGACTTCGCTCAGGGCAGGCTCGGTCGAGATGACAACATTAAATTTTTCATAATTCAGAATTCTAAATTAGTATTTTATTTGCCATTTCCCCAACAACATTATTCCAACTTCTCTCTTTGGCCGCATCGCGGCGTAATTGTTGTTTTATTTCCGAATCATCTTGCAAAGCCAAATCTATTTTTTGCAAAAAGTCATCGTTATTGTTGGCAATATAAAGCAGATGACTGAAATTTTCCGTTCCGGCGCCTGGGGTTGTGACAATCGGTTTGCCACAAGCCAGATAGTCATACAGTTTCATTGGATTCATGGATTCAACAAAAGCGGACATTTTGTGTGGGATCAAAGCTACGTCAAATTTATTTAAATAAGCCGGAGAAAGAGCAAAAGGTATTCGACCAAAAGATTTCACGTTTGCCAAATTGCCCAATTTTTTCACAAACTCCTCTTTTACATCAGCCCAGATCGGACCACAAATCGCCAATAATTTATCAGGATTTTTCTCCGCAATCATTTTTAACAAATCCAAATCCACACGATTTTCGATTGTTCCAAGATAACCGAGGATTCTTCTTTTTTCATCCGTTAATTCGGTTTTTTTATTGATATTTTCTAAATTATTAAAATGATCATAATCAACTCCATTTGGAAGCCAATGTACATTTTCATTTCGGCCTTTTTCTTTAAAAAATTTGACCATAGACTCTGAAACAGCAAAAATAAAATCAGCTTTTTTCGCTATTTTTGAATAATTTTCATTTAATCTGGCCGTTGGCATTATTTTTGGATAAACAGGATGTTCTAGCCAATTATCAACCGTATCAAAAACGAATTTATTTTCCGGCATTAAATCCAAAAGTTCGACAAACATCGGATTACAAGACCAAATAACCGGATTTTCAAGTTTTAAAATTTCCACCATTTTTTTTATTTCTTTGGCCACTTGCCGTAATGAAAAAAACGATTGCACCGTGGTATAAGTATATAATTTGGGATTTCTTTGGTAGCAAGCCGACAGCAAATCTCCATAAATCATTTCGAAATCTTTATTTTCCAAAAGCAAATTCTGCCAATAAAATCGCAAAGCTTGTTTTAATTTTACCGGCAAAAAATCCACAGCCAAAATTTTGTTGACTCTTTCATCTTTTTCAAAATTTTGCAAAACAAAACGATTACGATTGACAATGCCATGATCCCAATCGTAAAATGTTCCCATGTTGAGCATTAACAAATCAATTTTTGGCATAATTATTGCAAATACATTTTTGCATCAAGCGCAAAATTTTTATCGGAAAATTCCAGTTCGGAATTTTTTTCATTTTCTTTGTACACCTTGTCAGCCGTATTTATTTTAGCCGATAAATTATCAATATAAGTCAACGCTACGGCTTCAAAAGTCATTGGTCGAACCGGTGAACCGAATTCCGGACGTTCATGATGCGAAATAAGCATATTTAAAATCTTTGCCCGCAAATTTTCCGGAAAACTTTTTATCTTTGCCATTTCTTTGTCCACAAAAGTTGTCCCTAAAATCAAATGACCAACCAAATTTCCAATTACAGATCGATTTATTGAATTACCAACAGTATATTCTTCAAGTTTGCCAAGATCATGCAAAATAATTCCGGCATTTAACAAATCATCATTAATTTGCGGATAAAGTTCGACCGTTGTTTTGGCCAAGGTCAACATTTCCACAACATGCTCTAGAAGTCCGCCAAGATACGCATGATGAATATGTTCAGCGCCCGGAGAATTTTTAAATTTTTCAATCATTTCATCGTTAAAAATATTATCCAATAACTTTTTTAAATCTTTATTTTTTATATTTTTAATGGTTTTTGCAACAACTGACCACATTTCATCTTGATTTCGTTCTGTCGTTGGCAAAAAATCAGTCAAGCTATAAGCTAAATTCTTTTCTATTCCTGTAATATTAATCTGTTTTTTGTCTTTGAACTCCTCTACGGAACCATAAACGCCAATAATTTCATCAACTTCCGGCATTGGACAATTCTTGAGATTGTCAGCCCAAATTTTGGCATTTACCTCGCCGGTTTTGTCAACCAGATTTAAATCCAAATAATTTTTACCACCGGCGGTAATACCCAAACGAACCATTTTGACTGCAAAAAGTTCCTGTTCCAAATAATCTCCGGTTTTTAAATCTTTTATATATTTATTTTTCATAGTTTTTTTTATTGTGTTATTTGATTTAATTTCTTTTTTTGTTTCCAAAATTTCAATTTCCTGCTTGTTATTTTGAATTAATGAGCTTTGTTGCATAAATATGGTAGTTTATCCCGAAGGGATCACTTAGTGATAAAGTTTTTGACTACGAATCTTCTAATAACTGAGCTTCGAATACTACTAATCTACGAATAATAAAGCTACGAATGCTACGAAAATTACTATTCTTTTGTCTAATTGATCAGTTGGTCTGTTGGTCAGTTGTAAGAAACATGCCATCCCCAAAACTAAAAAATCTGTAATTTTTACTTTTGGCAATTTCGTATAAATCCAAAATTTTTTTGCGACCGACGAAAGCGGAAACTAACATTAACAAAGATGATTTTGGTAAATGAAAATTGGTAATTATGGCATCAACGAATTTAAATTTGTATCCCGGATAAATAAATATTTTTACTTCCCGATCAATATTTTCAGATTTTGTATTTGGATAATTCGCAAAAATCGCTTCTAATGTTCTTACCGAAGTTGTCCCAACGGCGATAATTCTTTTATTTTCTTTTTTTGCTTTCATTAAATTTTTCATGGTTTTTGCGGAAACTTCCACTCGTTCTGAATGAATTTCATAATCTTCAATATTTTCGGTATCCACGGAATTGAATGTTCCCAATCCGACATGCAAGGTTACGAATTCCATTTGCACACCAACTTTTTTTAATTTCTTTAATAATCTTTCCGTAAAATGCAAACCAGCCGTTGGTGCGGCGGCACTGCCCGATTTTTTGGCATAAATTGTTTGATACTGTTCTTGCAACTTTTTTTCGGTTGAATCGTTTTTGATATACGGCGGTAATGGCATGTGACCGAATTTTACCAAAGTTTTTTTTATTTCTGAATTACTTTTATTAAATTTTACCAACCAACTTTTACCCGGAATTTTGGCCACAATTTCGGCCATTAATTTGTTAGGGAAAATATATTTGGTACCAATTAATGGATTTCGGGAACCGATCAAAACTTCCCATTGCGAATTTGCCAATTCTTTTAAAAATAAAAATTCGGCCTTACCACCGCTTTCCTTGTTGCCAAATAATCTGGCCGGAAAAACTTTTGAATCATTAAAAACCAAAACATCGCCTTTTCTAAGATATTTATCCAAATTTAAAAAAGTGTCATGAACTGTTTTTTTTGATTTTTTGTCATAAACCAAAAGTTTGGCCGAATCGCGCGGAGACGCGGGCTTTTGGGCAATAAATTTATTTGGTAAGTCGTAATTAAATAATGCCAGTTTCATGACCAAAATGAAAATAATTTAAACTTTTCCTTATGTAAATATAGCATAAAAATAAAAAGACAGCAATTTGTGAATTGCTGTCCATGTGTACTAGGCAAAGATGGAAATTACTCCCCGTTTTCGCGCCAGATCGAAACTTTCCTTATTATAAATTCCATAACGAGCTAAGAAATAAAACATCTTTTTCTCTTTGTCATTCTGTTTCAACATCCGCCATGATTGCATCACGTACAAAATTTCTTTTTGCGTCAAAAATACTGACGGAGTTTCCAGAATTGCTTTGGCAAAAGCCACCCGAGCCTCCTGCTCATTAGCTTTTCTTTCCATTGTTGGGAAAACAACCGGAGTAAAAGCTGGTTTTGCGTTAAGATCAGGAACCGGCTTCACAACCGGTTTTGGTGTATCCGATTCAACCAGTGGTTTTTCCGTAGTAATTCTGGCAAAATCACGACCAAACAACAGAATCTGATACTCATATGTTTTGAAACTGTACGAGTATTCCAGGAACAAAACGCGTTCCGCACATTCCAACATAACTTCGTCAGAAAGAGAAACGCCCTCCAACATATGAATACCACGAAAAACCGAGGAAATACCAATCTTCGGAAACTTCTTAGCCACGCCAAGTCGGTTGTTTCCATAAATTGTAAATCCGTCAAGATGTCGGTAATCAGCCACCGTCATGGCGCCAACTTTTACCATTAGAACTTCGAATTCCTTGATCAATCCCGGAGTCAAATCTGGGAATTGCATCCCATCAATGGCATCCTGAAGATCAATGTCGAGAGCTCGACAGATGGCGTTCAAACCAAGAACCGCTTCCTGAATTTGCTTTGGGTGCAGGTTCTTTTCCTTGCACCAGCCAAAGTAATCGCCAAAGAACTGGACCTCTCGTCCGGAAGCGCTGTGCTTCATTCGCACAAAACCATAAAGGAATTCTTTGACGATATTGTACTTAGTCAGGAAGTCATTGTTCTCTACCAGAAATTCACCCCATTCCATTCCATCATCTTTGTTCTTAATCATGGCTTCAATTGACGGACAAGCCGCAATCATCGTAACAATCGGCTCGAGCGTATCACTGGCTTTAACAATATGTTCGGCCCAAACTCGCGAGGTCGGCAACTTAATGACCGCTTCGCCATACTTGGTCAAGCGATTGCTTGGCTCAATCAATTTTCGCGTTTTTAACAAACGCAGAGCAGCATCATACTGAACTTTGTCAATCTTTGTAATTAGCGAAATATCTTCAAAATTAATCCTCATTTTGGCCAAAATCATCACCAAATTTTCGATGTTTCCACCGAGAACAAACTTAGGACTTTCCAGTCTTAGGTTTTCAAAATCGATGGTTCTTTCGCTGAGAAAAATGACTTGCCCATTGGCCACTCGACCATTTACACGGCCCATCATCTGAATAATTTCATTCGAACCGAGCATTCCGCGATCCAACATCTTGGTACCGCTAATGCTAATTCGTTCATTCCAGATAGAATCAATGATTACGACAGTGTCCAGCCCACTCAGATTGAGTGACGAACTTCCCGCCGTGGTCATAAAAATGATGAACGGCTTTGGCACATTGCCGAGGATAAAATCCTGCAATTTCGTCGCCAATTCGCCACCGTGGTAGAAGTCGGTATAAATTTCATCCGAACGATACTTGGTGGCCATCTCTTCGCATTGAGCGCGCGTTGGCAAAAACACGGCCACGCCGCGCTTTCCTTCTTTTACCTGATCGAGAAAGCTAGTCTTGGACATCAAATAGTCAATCCAGGGCTCTCTTGTCGAGATGATATCTGGATTGTAACTATAACGATAAGAAAACTGATAGCTTTTGACTTCAGCTTTTTTACTTTTGTCAAAGCTGTTGACCACGATCACTTTATCTGTTTGCAAATATTCCGCATAAACTTCGTGATCGACCGTGGCCGAAAGCCAATTGACTTTCATTCCACGATGTTTGGCCAAAGCCAGACACAACTCAGCTTGAGCGCTTGTAAGATGAATCTCATCAAAGATCAAAATGTCCTCGTCGCGGATCTCTCCGGACTTGAACCAATTGAGCGCGATGCCAACAGTTACCACCAACACTGGACATTTCCAAGTGGCGGCCGTGGCTTCTTCATCTCTTGTAACAATATCGAAATCGAAATTTTCACCAAAATGCCAAGCACAAATATCTTTAATAAAAGCAGTTTTACCAATTCCCGTGCCTCCTACGAGGCCAAAGGTTTCGTCGAGTTCAATAATGTCCAACAGATCATTCTCCTGATGTTTGGACAAAAATGTCTCAAACTTTTCTGCGTTAAGAAAAATATTCTTAACGGTTTCGCAATGGGCGCGCATCGGGGCGACGATAATAATACGACCAGGTCTTTTTGACATGATATCCTCCAAAAATTTCGTTAATTGTTAATGTTCGACTAACTCTTAATTATAACAAAAAAACGGCATTTTGTCAATATTAGCCGTTTTTTATCTAAATTTGGATAAATACAAACTAAATTTTCGCTAAATTTAAATCTTTTAACTTTGTCAGTATGGCCTCAATTGAAGGTCTGTCTTCGTGGTCTTTGCCAATATATTCAAAAACCTTAATTCCCTCTTGGTCAAAAATCAGAACAGCCGGTTTGGCGATCCAGTTTTCTTTTTCCAAGATTTCTAATTGAAACAGTTTTATCAATTCTAATTTATGATCAGCTAAAACTGGATATTTTAACTTCAAAAAAGTTTTCATGAGGCTAGCTTTAAATGCCGTGTCAGCGGAAACGGCCACGACCTTACTTTGCAAATTTTCAAATTCAGTTAAATGCTCATTTGTTTCTTTTAACTGCTTTTTGCATGAATTGCACCAAATTCCACGATAAAAAATCAAGACCAAAAACCTGTTTTTGGCCCAATTAGTTAAATTAAAAGGATTATTATCGCTGGCAAAAATTATCGGAAATGGGGGCATAATTAGTGCATTAATGCCCTTATATTATAGCGGATTTTTTACAATTTGTTAAACTCTCGCACGACGCATCATTATATTGCCACTTTTTGTCTTTCCGGTCAAAACATTTCCGGTCAAAACAAAACCGAAATTTTCATAATATTTGGATAAATGTTCTTCTTCTGGATCATGCGACAGCGAAAAATATTCATATTCTTCAGGATATTTTTGTGACAAAAAGGAACGAACCAAATTTTTACCAATTCCTTGACTGCGGAATTCAGGTAAAACAAAAAGTTCTGAGATAAAAATTGAATTTGGAAAATTAACTTGTGTCTGTCCAAAAAATTCTCCCAAAATATAACCAACCACCCTTTCTTGTTCAACCGCAACCAAAAGCAAATTATTTTCAATTGCTTTTTGCAAACTGGCCGTTAATTCTTCATCAGTTTCTTCGTTATCTTCTCTTCGCAATAACAAAACTAATGGTTTTATTTCTGAAATGTTTGAACTATTGGCTTTTATTATTTGTGGCATAAATTTTATTTATTGTTGTCATCTCGAGTAAACCAATTTTGTCATTCCGAGTGTAATCGAGGAATCTTTTCAAAAAAAGTCGATTATTGGTTTACAATTTAAAAAAGATTTCTCCCTGTCATTCGACAGGGCAAGCCACGTTGGTCGAAATGACAAAGTGGATTTTTGTTTGTCCTAAAATATTTATTAAAAATTATTCCACAAGCAAACTCAACTGCTTCCTCTTCTTGCTAGATTGCTCAGTTGCTTCATTGCTCAGTTGTTTTTTTGCCGCCTCAACATAACTGCAATAATCGCATTCCTTATTTGCTTTTGGAATTTTGTCACTTTTCAAACATTTGTGTGCGTCAATAATTGTTTTTTCAACCCAAGAATCATTTCCGTGATACGGAATAAGCGTAACTTCAAAATCCAATTTGCCGTCAAAAGCCTCGCGGTCAGTTCGACCGTTACAATAAACAAAATATCCGGTATCGGAAACTTTCAGTCCATTGCGACGAAGGAGCCATTGATAAATTTCCATTTGTCTTTTGTAACCAATTTGCCAATCTTGATTTAATTCTGTAATTTGGCCATCTTTTGAAGTTGCTTTGTAATCAACGACAATATATTCGCCATTAGAATTTTGCCAAAGATCATCAATCGCCCCAAAAATTAACAAATTAGTTTTCTGATGCAAAGATTGAACGCCGGTAAAATTATGTCGCCATTTATCTAAATCATTGTGCGGAATCGGTCGCGCGTCAACATTATATTTTTCGATCAGCGGATGTTTGCTTCCATTGGCACGATGAATATCAAATTCCAATTTCAAAAGGTGATCCACCGCTGAATTCAACGCAAAAGGAAATCCCGGCGGTCGGCCGACACCCAATTTTCTGTCGAGATAAAAACATCGCGGACAGTTTAAAAATAAATCCAGTTTGCTGCGGGATAATTTGAATGCTTGTTTTGATTTGGGATCGTATAATCCGCGAGTTCTTTGAGATTGATAATATTCGGACATAATTTAAATTATTTTTGGTATTTTTTAAAATTATCAGGATTATTGTAATAATCACTTTCTTCTTTTGAGATTGGCCCCATATTTTTTAAAGCGTCAAATCCCGCAACATTTTGCAAAATATCCAAATCTTCATATTCTCCCATTTCAAATCCATCATATTCAAAATGATTACCATTTTGATAAAACCATAATGTTAATTTATTATCCAAAGTTAAGATAAAACCGCGCGAACCTCCGCTCAATGGCTGAATATGAATTTTTTTATTTTCAAAAAGGTTGGAAGACAATTCAATGTCATCACTATTAACATTTATTTTGTCCGCATAGATTTTGAAGAAATATTTTGGAAAAAATTTCATTAAAAACCTTTGCCACCAAGGTATTATCTTGCTGTTCTCTTTTATTTCTAACTCTTCTTGGTCAAGATCAAATTCAGGCATAAAATTACTTTTTATTCTTTTATAAATATTCTTTCATATCCAAATTTTTCTATTTCATCCCAATTTTCTTGAAATTCTTTGGTTATGTGTTCGCAATAATAAGTCATAAAATAATTTAATATACTTATTTTATCATTTTGCGACAATTACCACAAATTTGTGCAAACAAAAAAACGCTGAATGCGTTTTTTTTGGGCAGGTTCCCAAAGGGATCCCTTCGGGACAAGCCCTGCCCCTACTTTATGAACTTTATACTTTATAAACTTTAAAACTATCTAACAACACTTCTCCCAATCAATCACCTCATCCAACTCTTTTAACTTACCTTCATAAACTTGAACGCATTCATCGGAACAAAAAATTGCCTCGTGTTTTTCGATATATTTAGCAAGCAGTTCTTTGTTACAAACAAGGCACTTTTTCATAAGTTTATATAGACATTATAACGCAAATTAGAAATAAATCAATAAAAAAGACGCGTTTCCGCGCCTAATTTGTTTTCTATAAATAAAAATGATTTTGATGCGGTCTTCTACCAATGCTTTCATAAATAAATCCGTAGCTACGAGCTTCTTCCGGATCAAAAATATTTCGACCATCAATAATCACCAAACCTTTCATTAATTCTTTTATTTCAAAAAGTTTTATTTCTTTAAAGTGTTTCCACTCCGTCACCACCAACAAAATATCCGCATCTTTGACAGCTTCCTGCGGAGAATCCGCATAATGTAATTGCGGATGAATATTTTTTAAATTTGCATGAGCGACCGGATCAAAAACAGAAATTGAAGCATTCTCCGCCAATAATTTTTCAATAATTTTTAACGCTGGCGCAAATCGCAAATCATCAGTCAACGGTTTAAAGGCCACTCCCCAAAGCGCCACTTTTTTGCCAACCAAATCAGGATGATGTTTTTTTAATTTATGAAAAATTTTGGTTTTCATTATTTCGTTAACTTTTTCCGTTTCTTCCAAAATTGTAAAAGTTTCATTATTTTGCCGTCCAATATTTATCAGAGCTTGCACATCTTTTGGAAAACAAGAACCACCATAACCGCAACCGGCGGTAATGAAAGCTTTTTTGCCAATTCTTTTGTCTAATCTCATGCCTTCGGAAACTTTTAACACATCAGCGCCAACTTTTTCGCAAATATTGGCGACTGAATTTATAAAAGAAATACTCATGGCCAGAAATGAATTGGAAGCATACTTAATCATTTCTGCAGACTTCAAATCCGTAACCAAAATCGGACATTCAAGCGGTTGATAAAGTTCTTGCATAATTTTAATTGCCTCAGCATGATTATCGCAACCAAGAACTACTCGATCAGCGTGAAGAAAATCATCAATCGCCGTTCCTTCGCGCAAAAATTCCGGATTACTGACCACGCTAAATTCACCGCCATAATATTCACGAATTATTTGGGTGACCGTATCACCAGTGCCAATCGGTACTGTACTTTTATTCACAATAATTAAATTTTTCTGAATATTTTTGCCAATTTCATGCGCCACCGCTTCCACATATTGCAAATCAGCTTCGCCATTTTCTTTTGGCGGTGTGCCAACGGCGATAAAAATTATATCCTGTTCATTTAAAATTGATTTCAAATTATTGGAAAAAAACAATCTTTCGGCATTAACATTTTTGGTAATTAACTCTTCAATCCCCGGTTCGAAAATCGGACTAATACCTTTTTTTAAATTTTCAATTCTTTTTTCATTAACATCAACGCAAGTGACAATATTGCCAATTTCCGCGAGACAAGTTCCGGTTACCAAACCAACATAACCAACTCCAACCATAGCGATTTTTTTTGCCGCTGGCAATGACTTGATAAATTCAATAATTAAATTTTTTGTTTTATAAGCATTTTCATTTAATCTGGCGACAATCATTTCCCAACTGACCGATTCTTCACCTTCTTTCCAACAATCATAATCGGTCGCCATGGCAATTGCGCAATATGGAATTTTTAATTCATTGGCGAGAATTACTTCACTGGCCGTGGACATATTAATTATATCCGCACCAATTGTCTGGAAATATTTACTTTCCGCTCGCGTTGAAAAACGCGGACCTTCAATTGTGATCACCGTACCTTTTTCATGAAATCGCAAATTCATTTCTTGTGTTTTGTTCAACAATTCTTTTTTCCATTTAAAAGTAAAAGGTTCAGCCATTGGTGTATGAACAACTTGATCATCAAAAAAAGTATTATTTCTTTTCTTTGTAAAATCAATAAATTGATCAGGAAAAACCAAATCTCCCGGTTTAATTTCCTCACGCAAAGATCCGCAAGCAGTCGTAGCAATTATAAAATCGCATTTTTCTTGTTTCATCGCCCAAACATTCGCTCGATAAGGCACATTGGAAGGCGCAATTTTGTGATTTTGGCCATGTCTCGACAAAATAACAACATCATGACCGCCAATTTGGCCGCAAGTCAATTCGCTCGAACATCCGCCATACGGCGTAAAAACCGTTTTGGTCGAAAAGTTCTCAATAAATTTTGGGTCGTCAAGACCACTGCCTCCGATAATGCCTATTTTCATACTTAAGTTTATAAAGTTATGTATACTACAAATCTACGAATAGCTAAACTTCGAATACTGCTAATACTACGAATAATTAAGCTACGAATGCTTCGAATAAAAAGCAATATCTGTAGAATTCGAAGCTTAATTATTTGAAGATTTGTAGCATTCGTAGAAATTTAATTTATGAATTAGCAGAATAACTATTCATGTTCGTAATCTACCAAACTATTTATTTTATATTTCTCTAATTTTTTTCTCCCTCCACAAAAAGGCAAATCAACAATCACTGAAATTCCGGCCACAATTCCACCCATTTTTTCGATCATTTTTACAGTAGCCTCCAATGTTCCGCCGGTTGCCAATAAATCATCAACAATCAAAACTTTTTCATTCAGTTTAATCGTATCTTCATGCATAGTCAAAACATCAAAACCATATTCTTTTTCATAATTTTCTTCAATTGTTTTGTATGGCAGTTTGCCTTTTTTTCTCACCAAAGAAATTCCCAGCTTTAAATTATAAGCCATAACAGAACCCAACAAAAAACCGCGCGCATCAATAACCACGATTTTATTTATTCCATCATTGAGAAAAGGTTTGGTCATTTCATCAATCGTAAATTTAAAAGCAGTCGGATTTTCTAAAATTGTTGTAATGTCCTTAAAATTAATTCCCTCTTTTGGCCAATTTGGCACTTCACGGATAAACTCTTTTAAATTCATATTTATTTTGGTTTTTTGGGCAGGTCAAGCCCTGCCCCTACTTTATAAACTACCCTTTTACTTTACCCAAATTTCCCCCAAATGTAAATAAAAAACTGTGCACTATTACCTAAAATTTGACAATTTTATTTCTATATTATGGATTATTTTGCAGAGGAACAACTTTATTATCAATTATCAAACCAAAAACGCCAATATTTGGCGTTTTTTTATATACCTCATTACTAAATAATAAATATTTGAATATATTTGTCCTTCTTCGCATAAAGCTTCGAAGGACAGCCTTCGCTAAAAAATTCCATATCTTAAGCAATAACGAAGATAGCGTGCCAGCCGAAGTTTTTGCCGTCGCGTAGCCGCTATGGCGAAGCATGGTTGGCGAAGGCTGGCGTGCCAACCGAAGCTCGAAGAGCGTAGGTTGGCGGGGGAAGAAGGAATCGAACCCTCATCAGCGGTTTTGGAGACCGACATTCTACCATTGAACTATTCCCCCATAAATTTTAATACTGTCGAAATAGTAGCATAATTGTAAAAATTTGGCAACGGGAATTTTATTTTTACAAATTTTGTAACAAAAGATTCAATTGAGAAAAATATTCATTCTCGTTTAAATTTTCGATTGATCTTATAGCTACTAATGACATTTCTCGATATTCGTCATCAGACAAATTTTTTATTTTTTCCAAAATGCTTTTTAGTTGGACTTTATTTTGCGGTTGCAGTGTAAACCCGTTTTTATTTTCAATTATCAATTCCGCCGAACCGCCAAGATCATTTACCAAAACCGGCACGCCAAAAGCCAAAGCCAAGGGTATCACTGTTGGAGCATTTTCAAAAACTAATGTCGGCATAATAAGAAAATCAAACTCATTTAAAATTGTTTTGGCATCAATTTTACCATAAAATTTAATCTTCGGATATTTTAGTTGCAAATCATGTCGCAAACTGCCATCACCAACAACTTCTAAAATTAAATCTTTACAATTTTCATCCCAAAAACTTAAAAGCCAATCAATTCCCTTGTGTTTTTCTAGTTGACCAATATAAATAAATTTTCTGGTTCTTTTTTTATTTTCAATTTTAGCTTCCGGCAAAAAAACCGGGGTTTGTAAAACAGTTTTTTGTGATTTTTCAAAAAAACCGCGTTTTTCATAAAATTCCAACAGCCATTTTGACGGAGAAATCACCAGATCAACTTTTTGAAAAAGTCTGGCGCAAATTTTACAGTAAATTTTTGTCAAAAAACCATTTGCGATAAAAGAATTTTCTTTTTGAAAATACATCAAGCCGGAAGGAACAGCCAACTGAATATCATGCGCCACATAAATTTGTTTAATTTGCAAATCCGCAATGGCTTTGACCGTTAGATAACCCAAACCTTTTAAATTATGACAAATTACCAAATCAGGTTGGTGTTTTTTTAAAAAATTCTTTACTTCAAAATATGAAAAAATATTAAAAACATCAAAGATATGCCAAAATAATCTTTTCCAAATTGGATTTTTGAAATCATCACTATAAAAAAATAAGTTTTTCGCGCGATAACGAAAAACTTTGACTTCATTGATAGTTTCTTCTTTGTTTTCTCTTCCCAACGTAAAAACAAAAACCTCATGACCAATTTTTTGTAAATTTTCGGCCATTTTTTGCGCCACCTGTTCCGCCCCACCACGATCCAACGGCGGATAAAGATTGGAAATCAGAACTATTTTCATTTGATCTTTATTTTTAAAATATCACATTTACCGCAATATTTTTCTTGATTTTGTCGAAAATTTTTAAACTTCTCACTTTGCCAAATTGTCTGTAAATCACTTTCCAGAATATTCCCGCAATTTAAATTTGGCAACGAACAACACGGCGTGACTTCACCACGTTCGTTAATATACACATCATCAAAGGTGCGCAAGCAAAATTTGCCAAACCGATGCAAAAGCGGATAAACAATTTTAAAAATGATACGAAATAAACCATCAAATGCTACGTATGGCAAAAAATCCAGTCCAACTTTTGAGCCTTTTAATTCTTTTTCGAGAAATTTCACTAATTTTTTTTCTTCTTCCTGACTTGGTCGAGCATAATCATTAAATCTTTGATCAACTCTGGTTAATCTTATTCGATTAATCTTATTTTTTTTGGCAAACTCAACAATTTCATGAAAATTATTTTTATCATATTTTAGAAAAACCGTCTGCAAAAATATTTTAACCGGAGTTCCGGCTTCGAAATTTAACTTTGCGAAATATTCAATATTCTTAATCTGTTCTTTTAACGGATGACCGTAACTTTCTTTTTCATCCAGCGTATCCACCGAAAAAGTTATGGCATCAAGTCCGCTAATCAAAAGTTCTTGGGCTTTTGTTTCATCCAGTAAAGCTCCGTTTGAAGTCAGGCGAACTTTATGACTTTTTGCAGATTTTTTAATAAAATCAAAAAGTTGCGGATGAGTTAATGGCTCTCCCCAACTGGTCAAAATTATATTTGGAACATCTTTTATTTTTTCTAAAATTTGTTCAAACATTTGCGCTTCCATGTGTTTGATATCAACCTTTAGATCAAAGCGCTGACACATTGGACAATTAAAATTGCAAATATTGGTAACGGCGATTTGCGCCGTATTCGGTTTTGCCGGAATTATATAAAACAAACGGCCAATGAATTTTTTTAACATAAAATATCGTACGGACACGATGTATCGTGTCCCCCACATTATAAATTATTATAAATTTCTATCAATTTTTTCGTAACCACTTCCGGACGATATTTTTCGGCCACGATTTTTTGTCCCAACTCTGAAAATTGCTGCATCAATTGCGGATTTTTTAATAAATAATTTATTTTGTCAGCAAGGTCATCACTGTTTTTTGGCTCAACCAACAATCCATTAACTCCGGGATTGACCACTCGTCGAACTCCTTTCAAATTGCTGGCGATAAGCGACAAACCAGAGGCCATAGCTTCGATAAGCACAATACCAAAAGCTTCATTTTTGTTTATCGATGGCAAAATAAAAATATCTCCCAAATTATAATAACACGGCAAATCTTTATCATTCACATAACCAGCAAAAATTATTTTTTCTTGCAAATTCATATCGCGAACCATTTTTTCATATTCTTTGCGCATGTTTCCCTTACCAACAATCAAACATTTGGCATTTGGATTTTCAACCTTGGCAAAAGCTTTTATAAGAAAATTAACCCCTTTGAAATAATGGGCGCTATCAAGCCCGCCGACAAACAAAATAACCTTGTCTTCTGACCTTAAATTATATTTTTTTAATAAAATTTCCTCTTTTTTTTGCGGACAAAAACGACAATCAACGCTAAACGGAAGCTCCATAAAGCGACCAATGTTTTTTAAATAATATTCTTGGATATGAGAATGCACCACATAATCTTCAGAGGAAATGATTATTTTGTCAGCTTGATTGAGAATCCATTTGAGAAAAAATTTTCTTCCCAATTTTTCATAAATATTTGCAAAACCTTTTAAACTAACATCTTGATGATATGTAATGACCAGTTTAAACCGATTTTTCCAAAACTTTTTGGCCAAGGCGGTAATTAACGAACTGCCAAAAAACGGATAATGCAAATGGACAATATCAAATTTACGCAAACGCCAAAAAAGTTGAGGCAAAACCGCCGCAAACCCTTTTTTGATCAACGGCCACAAAGCCTCAACTTTATATGTTTTGTCTTTTTTTAAATCTTGTTCACATTTTGGAGCAAAAACTGTAACCGCAAAACCATTAGCGGTTAAACCTCGCGCATGATTGTGCGCCACCATACCGATTCCACCGACCTGAGGAGGAAAAAGACAAACCACTTCGGCAATTTTTAGATTATTGTTGTTCATTTATTTTTCGTAAATCTTCAAGAAAAATCGGCTCGCAAGTTTTTAACAAAGCGGTATTTACTTTGGTGCAGGTATTGATGTAAGAAATAGGGACTTTTTGCTCTTCCCCGATTTTTTGCTCTTCATAACTGTTTTGCAAAATGCAATCGCCGGCATCATTTTTGTTCAATATATGAATAAAGCCATATTTAATTATTTTTTGTTCCGTCATGGATTCATCATCAACCAACAAAATCTTTTTTGGCAAACATTTTTCCACTGCCGACAAAAAGCAGTCTTGCACTTGGCTATTTTTTTTGCCAAAAATTTCCGTTCCGTCAAAACTTCGACGATACCAAATCCCGCAATCGGTTTCATTACTTTGGAAATAAGTGTTGGCCGGAAGCGCTTCCGCAAATTTTAATGAGTTTTTTAATTGCCAATTGGAATCGGGATAATAAACTTTGTAATAAACCACTCCACCGACAAGGAGCAAAGCGATTAACAACCAAACAATTTTTTTCATATTTACCAAATTATTAAAAATTTAATTAAATACCAATACATTTCAAAAAAAGGATTGCCTAAATATTTTAAAAGCGGATTATCTATTTCTTGAAAATAAATTCCCCCTTTAATATCCCGAATAAATTCTTTTTCTTTTATCGTTTTTAGTTTTTTAATTATCCGTCTCTTTGCGAAAACATGTCGCCAAGTTGATTTTTTAAAAAAATATTTATAAATTTCTTTTTTCTTTTCAAACCACCCGTTGACAAAAGAATAAAATAACATCGCCAGCTCAAAAAGTAAAAAAATCGGAAAAAGAATCATCATTGTCGGCAAAGAATACATCGTCAAAAAAGTCAGCGCCCGATTTTTTTCCATATGAAAAATCATTTGATTTGATCGCGAAAATTCATATTTGTGAAAAAGAACCGATTTTGGCGCCAATCTGATTTCATAACCGGCCAACCTGGCGCGCGCGGACAAATCCAAATCATCATGATACATATAAAGCTCCTCATCATAATCACCAATCTTTTGCAAAACTTCTTTTGTCGTTATAAACGAACAGCCTGACGCATAACCGGAAATCAACGGATAATCTTCGGCAAAAACAACCTTTGATTCCGGCACTCGGTAATTATCGGTAAAGCCAAATCCGAGAAAATTAATTTTATTACCGATTGTATTGAGCAAAGGATGCTTTTTTTCTTGTTCGTTTTTTGGAAAAAGCAAAATTTTTGATTGAAGAATTCCACACTGCGGATTTTTTTTCAGTCCAATTTTTAATTCAGCCAACCACTCAGGTTTTACCTCCACATCCATATTCAAAATAACCACATATTGCGCACCGTTTTGCAAAGCGTATTTTATTCCAGCATTATTTCCGGCACAATAATTACCGTCAGGACGTTCAATAATTTTTATATCAGAAAATGTTTTTAGATATTCTCGACTTTCTTCGTCAGCCGCATTGTCAACAACAATAATTTCATACTCATTTCGCGGGACAGTTTGCTTGTTCAAACTTTGCAAGCAATCAGACAAAAACTTTCTGGCATATCCTTTGTAATTGATCAATATAATTGCGAATTTTGACATAAATTATTTTTTCTGTTTTTCTTTTAACGCCAATCGGCTCACCAAACGAGAAAACTTCTTTTCTAAATTTTTTATCCGAACGTGCGCCTTAAAAAGCAACCAAAAAACGATAATCAAAGCACAGTAAGTCATCAAATCAACCCCTCGACCGATACCGACAAAATTGGCCAACCAAGTAACACTCATCGGAAAAAAATTAACCGCCAAAACCGCCAACCAAATTACCAACCAAACAAGAAACAACCAAAAAGTTATTTCTTTTTTGGTAAAACGGTAAAATGATTTGATAATAATATACAAAATCACCAAAAAAATTAAAACTTGAAAAATACTCATAATCTATTCAAAAATTTTTCCCAAAAAAGTTTGAAGCCCATCGAAATTTTCGGCTTTATTTTTTTTGTTGTGGAATATTCGTCATAATTAATGGTTATCGGCAATTCCAAATAAGCGATATTGCTCTTTTTTGTTTGGCACAAAATTTCCGTGCAATGCAAATAATCATCATGTTGCCATATAATTTTTTCAAAAGACGATTTGCGGAAGACCCTCAGCCCGTTTTGCGGATCGGTAAAATCAAGTTTCAAAATAAACAAACTAAAAATCTTGGCGCAATACAAAATTATTTTTTTGTATCGGGGTATATTGTTTTTTGTTTGCAAAAAACGCGACCCCAAAGCAATCTCGTGCTCATTGTCTCCAAAAGAGCCAACTAATTTTTGCAAATCCGCGACATTGTGCTGACCATCAGCATCAAAATGCGCAATCAACTCAAAACCATTTTCAAAAGCAAACTGTGTCCCTGTACGCAAGGCCGCCCCTTGTCCCAAATTAACCTCATGTCGCAAAACCAAAGCTCCGGCTGATTGCGCTTTTATTTCCGTATCATCAGTAGAACCATCATCAACCACAATAACAAAAAATTCACAATCGGCGAGGTTTTTTACCACCTCACCGATCTTTTGTTCTTCGTTATAAGCTGGAATGACAACGGCCGTACGCATATTAAACTTTTGCGCTAAAATTTAATAATTCTTTGTGCGCCTGAGTGAATTCTATGGTTTTGCGCAAGCCATCTTCCAACCCGACCACCGGCAACCAACCGATCGCCTCTCTCACTTTTGTTATATTCGGCAAACATAATTCTCGCATAAATGTTTTGCTTTCGGCAAATTCTATTTTTGATTTGCTTCCGACAATGTCAATAATCGCTTGCGCCACATCAACCAATTTGAAAACATCAGTCGACCCGAGATTAACCGGCTCGTTGATTTTTGAATTCATAATATTGATACACCCTTCGATAATATCACTTACAAAACAAAGTGAAGTTTGGAAATCTTTGTTCCCGTAAATCACCAAGTCTTTGTTGTCAATCGCATTCAAAATAAAATCCGGAATCATTTGCCCGTCATCCAAAAGCATTTTTGGCCCATAAGTACGAAAGATTCTGACAATTTTTGTTTCCAGATTAAAAATATTCGCATAAGTGCTCACAATTGACTCGGCATAACGTTTTCCTTCGTCATAACAAGCGCGAACATCCAGCAAATCTACTTTTCCGACATATTTTTCGTCAACATATTCACCTCTCCCCACCTCACCATAAACAACCGAAGAAGATGCTTGCAAAAATTTTGCTTTGTATTTTACGGCCAAATCAAGCGCATTTATCAAACCAATTGTGTTGGTTAAAATCGTTTCTCTCTTTAATCTGTCAAAATTATTAACCGAAGTCGGGCAAGCCATGTTGTAAATTTCTTGGATGCCAAAAACTTTTATTTGGAAATTATCAAGATCAGTCATTTTTTCTAAATCCAGTTTTTCATTGACATCAGCATTGATAAATTTGAAGTTCGGAAAGCGCAACAAATGACTGATATTGCTCTGACCGCTCGTAATAAAGTTGTCAACGCAAATAACATTATTGTCTGACAACAATCTTTCGCAAAGTTGCGAACCGATAAAACCGGCTCCGCCCATAACCAAAATGTTTTTTCGCTCGTTCATAAATTTTGCCTTTATTTTTTTAAACGAAGTGTTTATTAAAAGTTCAGTTATATTTTAACTAATTATAGACAAAAAAGCAAACTATTTATGCACTTTTTGCAATTTCCAAAGCATATATTCATGTCCCAGCTTTTTGTCAAAAAACCATTCCGGCAAATTTTTTTTGCGCAAATTTTCATTAATTTTTGCTATTTCCCCTTCCGTTCGATAAGTCAAATAATAAATGGGAAATGAAAAATCATTCATCCCGTTTGCCAATTTTTCAAAAATATTGTAATCATTATTAAATGGCACAACGTTAAACTCCGGCCAAATCATTTTGTCCGCATTATCAATAATTATCAGAGAACCGATAACCGCGGCGCGAGTCAATTCACTGCGAATTTCCGCGTATTCGCGCAAACGATTTTTGACCGCCAACAAGCCATCATTGGGAGAAAAATAAACCATACGCAAATTAAAAGCAATAATCGACAAAAAAATTATACCCAACAAAATATCTTTAAAAACGCGCAAATGTTTTTTTTCACTGATTTTCACCAAAAACATAACCACAAAAGGCAATAACAAAATTGTGCTTGGCAAAAAATAGCGCACGTAAGAAATACTGAGCAAATTATTTGTTTTTACAATCGGATCGACAAAATCCCAACTTCCGTAAAAAAGATGCAACCACGCACCACTCACAACCGCCAAAAGCACAAAAAAAATATTTTTTTTATCAAAATATTTTCGCTGATAAAAAAAACCGGCCGTGGCAAAAATAAATAATGGCCAGAGCAACTGCACCGAATATTGCCAAAAATTATGCCACGCCAGTCGCGGATGAAAACCAAAAGGGAAGAAAATTAATTGTAAATAATTTAAGAACTGATTGTTTTTTGTCAGGACTATTTCCGCCGGTAATCGATCCGTCAAATTGGCACTGGAATTGAATTTCATATACCCGAAATCAAATATCTGCCCGTATGTTTGGTCATTCAAAAAAAGCATCTGCAGAATTGGGATTAAGAAAAAAATCGCCAGCCAATAAATCTGACTCGCTCGCCAATCTTTGCCAAAATAATAATAAAACAACGGCAATAAAATTAATAAAAACGAAACATCCGCCGGACGGACAAACAAAGTCATTCCTAAACCCAGCCCGGTCAAAGCTGGCCAAATAAAATTCGAATTCGCAACTTTTGTGATGCCGTAAAAAGTAAAAATCAAAAAAAATAAAAATATCAAATTTGGCAACATGGCAAAATTGGCAAAATACAAAAATGGAGCAAAGAAAAACAACAAGACGGCAGAACCAAAAGCGATTTTTTCACCAAATATATTTTTACAAAATCCATAAAAAAACCAAACCGTCATTACCGCCAAAAAAGGAACTAACAAAAAAAGCAAAAACGAATGTGTCCAAAAAATTTTTGCCAAAATTCCAACCAACCAAACAAATCCTAAAAATCCGACAGGAACCAAATCACCATTTGGCAAAACATTGGAACTCCGCGGATGAATAACATTATCAAAAAGCGCATTTTCATTTTGCGTATAACGAAAAGATCCGGTTTCCGCAAAATGATTGGCAAAAAAATTATTACTCATTTCATCCGGCCAGTTGAATATAAACTGTCGAGAATCAACTACTGCAGGTAACCAAATCGCTTGATATAAAAAGATAGCAGACCCAACAAAAAAAACTATTGACAAAACAGTTAAAATAATTTTATTTTGTTGTTTTTTGCTAAAATTCATACTCCTTAATTTTAGCAAAATTAACCTTTTTTGACAAACAAAAAAACGGCCTTTCGGCCGATTTTTATTTGACTTCTTTGTGACTGGTATGTTTGCGACATTTTTTGCAATATTTTTGCATCACCAACTTTTGCTTCAAAGTTTTTTTGTTGCGATACGATTGGTAATTGACACCACGGCAATCAGCACATTGCAATTTGATCAAATTATCTTGTGACATATAACGAAGTTTATCAAGTTTATAAAGTTTGTAAAGTAAAAAATTTATTCGGACAAGATACAAAATGGTTTACCCTGAAGTCACGTGAAGCGTGTACTTCATGGAGCCAGCGGCAGGATTTGAACCCGCGACCAATAGTTTACAAAACTACTGCTCTACCAACTGAGCTACGCTGGCCAACTTAATGCGCAATTAGTATAACAATATTCATAAAAATAATCAAGCTTTATATTCTTTTCTGTTATTTGCTAAATTTAGATAAACTAAAAGCGCCCCGATGTGGAGGCGCGAAATTATCCTCAATTTTTCAAAAAAGCACTCATTTTGCGGTACAATGATCCGCAATCAATAATTTTTCTGACTCGGTTGATATCACCGGCCAAATAACGATCACCAACACTGAATGAAACCTTTTTTCTGATATGAGCATATAAAATTGCCGTTCCCTCACCCATTTGGGAAAGCTCCGGCCCCAATTTTTCGGCCGAAAGATCTACTGCTTGACAAAGACACAAAAGCTCAATTGCCAAAACATCTTTTAAGGCCGTAACTGCTTTACTCAACTTCCAAGCACCATTGGCACTGTTACTAACAATATCTTCTTGCATTCCACTCGAAACTACAGTCAAAACCGAAGCCGGCATTGATAACATTGCTGCACGCATACAATTTGACGCGGCGCTATATTGCGCAATCATAAATCCTGTTGTTTGCTCTTTGGTATTACCCGCCAAATCTTGCGGAAGACCAAAGCTGTATTGCTTGTTAATCAAACGAAACAATCGAGCATTAGAGGCATTGGCCAATTTGGCCGCGACAATGCACATTGTATCAATAGGAATCGCCAATGGATCACCATGGAAATTTCCACCTGACAAAATGTCGTATCGACGGTCATCGTTTTGGAAAATGAGTGGATTATCTGTGGCTGCGTTTAATTCATTTTCAATACTCTTTTTGGCATTAAAAATTGCCTCATACGCAGCTCCATGCATTTGCGGAATACACCTGGTGCTATATGCATCTTGAACACGTGGTTGAGTGCATAATTCAGTGCAGTTGCTTGCGTTCTCATGAAAAAAACAAACATTCTGAGCTTCCTTGGTCACTCTTTTGCTACCTTTCAATAATCTCCTTACAACCAAAGCTACGGCTTCTTGGCATTCGTTATTTCGCGCTTTTTGAATCCTTGCATCAAAAGCATTCATTTCTCCACGAATGCTTTCCAGATTCAAAGCAGCTGCCAAATTAGCCAAATACCACAATTGCCACAAATCATGAATTGCCAAAGTGGCATAACCCAAAGTCATAGTTGCACCATTGGTCAAAGCCATGGCCTCTTTTGATTGCAATCGTAACGGTTTTATATGCAAGACTTCATGCAACTCTTTGGCATTATATTTTTTGCCATCATAAATTGCTTCTGCTTCGTGATAACCAATCAAAACTGCCCCTAAATGCGCTAACTGAGCCAAATCGCCACTCGCTCCAAGCGAACCATGTTTTGGAATTTGCGGAATAATATTGTTATTCAAAAAATATACCAATCTTTCAGCCAAGTGTAATGTAATCCCGGAATGACCCTTAACAAAACTGTTAAGTCTCAAAACCATCATTGCTCTGACATATTCAGGATGAAGCGGTTCGCCGGTTGCCACACAATGAGACATGATATAATCGCGTTGATATTTTAACCGATTTTCTTCTGAAACAATCCGATTTCGATTACTTCCCACTCCGGTATTGATACCATACATGATTTT
>JBAYHA010000001.1:0-58812 GCA_041666425.1 Patescibacteria group bacterium | reverse complement strand
TTTGGGCAGACGGGTATTTTGTTTCGACTCTAAGCGCGGTTACGGAGAGTATAATTCGTGAATATATAAAAAACCAAGATAAAGAGCGCTAATACTGCGGTCTTTAGACCGCAGTAGTTTATAATATTGGATTTTGGAATTTAAAAAAGATCTCTCCATGCGCCTTTCTGCTTAGTCGAGATGACAAATAGAAAAATAAAAATAAAAAATGCAAGATCAAGCCGTTTTTTCGCCGTATGATCGAGTTTTACGTTATTTACTGCCGATCGTTCCTCGAGCGTTAAAACCAAATCATGTTACTTTTTTTCGATTAATCTTTTCTCCGGCAATCGTTGTGCTATTAGTCGGTAATTTTTATTTTCCGGCCTTGTTTGTCTTTGTTTTTTTGGCTTTTACCGATATGTTGGATGGAGCCATGGCTCGCTTGCGTGGTGAAGTAACCGAATGGGGCAAGGTCTGGGATCCGATTGCTGACAAACTGCTCATTGGTCAAACCATGCTCGTTTTGTTGGCAAAAATAAATTTTACTTTGACCATTTTAATTTTATCTTTTGAAATGCTTTTTGTTGTTGGGGGAGTTTTTTTGAAATTAAAAAACAAAAACATTGAAATAAAAGCCAATACTTATGGGAAAATAAAAATGAATTTGCAATGTTTTGGGCTGGGGCTTATTTTTTTGGGTAAAATATATTTTTCAATGAATTTGTTATTTTGTGGGCAACTTCTGCTTTATTTGAGCCTGTTTTTTGCGGTTTTTAGTATTATTAAAAAGGGGATTTGAGGGCAAGGAATAATGAAGCAACTGAGCCCTCCTTCGCTCTGCGAGCTACGGAAGGGCAAGCAACTGAGCAACTGAGCAAAAGAACATAAGAACATTAATTAATTTCGTAGTTTCGAATCACCAAAATATTTTATAAACTTTATACTTTACAAACTTTATACTTTATACTTTATAAACTTTTAACTCTTTTATGTCTTGTCTATTTTGCAAAATCATCAATAATGAAATCCCCAGTACCAAGATTTTTGAAAATGATCAGGTCGTGGCTTTTCTTGATATTAATCCATGTAATTCCGGGCATGTTTTGGTTGTGCCAAGGGAACATTGTGAAAATTTGTTGGATATTTCCGCGAAAAATTTGCAAGAAGTAACCGCGGTTTTGCCAAAGATTGCGCAAGCTGTTTTAAAATCTTTAAATTATGAAGGTTTTAATTTGTCGGTGAATAATGGTGCGGTTGCCGGACAAGTGGTCCCACATCTGCATTTTCATATTGTTCCCAGAAAAGACGGCGATGGGCATGAGCTTTTTCAGGGTCGTTCCTATAAAGACGGTGAAATGGAAGTGGTTGCCAAAAAAATTAAGCAAGCCTTGTTATAAAGAAAAATCTATGTTCAAAATTAAGGCCAAAGAATTTTTTTTACGAAAAAAATATCCGAACAAAAAATTTGCGCAAATTGAAGAAAAAATGTTTTTATCTTTGGCGAATTTTATCAAAAAAAGTAAAAGAAAAGACGTAAGTTTTGATGAAATGGTGATTGAAAAAATGCGTCGAGGTGAAAAGGTGGAAATCAGTGAACAGCTGAACAAGTTTTTTGAACTGTTTGCGTTAAAAAACAGATTAAGAAAAGAAACTTACAAAAATTTGCGCATTAAGTATATTCGACCTGTTGCCATTTTGACACCGACTCAGCATTGCAATTTTAGTTTTTATTTTATCAGCTCAACCGAAAAAGAAACGCAAAAATTTAATGGGATAATTAAAGAAATTTTAACAAAGGAAGGGCTTCGACCATATCATGCTTGCGGTGCGCACAAGGATTTCGGGGAAAATTTTCCGGGGATGCATGTTTGGGAAGTGTGGCCTTCGGAAAAAGCAAAAGAAAAAATCAATGTTAATTATTTGTTTGATTTGGCGACAAAAATCGGGGATATTTTTAACGAATAGAATGAACAAAAAAATCTGAGAATTCCTCAGATTTTTTTGTTATTTTTTTTGATAAATTTTTTCGTAATATTTTTCGTATTCTCCGGATTTTACATTTTTCCACCATTCTACATTATCCACATACCAGCGAATTGTTTGGGCGATGCCTTCGGCAAAAGTTGTTTTTGGTTTCCAACCCAATTCGGCCTGTATTTTGTGACTGCGAATGGCATAACGGCGATCATGTCCGGCGCGATCTTGGACAAATTCAATCATTTCTTCACCAACCCCCATATTTTGCAAAATTGAATAAGTGAGTTCTTTGTTGTTTTTTTCGCAATTTCCGCCAATAGTATAGGTGTGGCCGATTTGACCTTGGTGAATAATCAAATCAACGGCTTCGCAATGATCTTTGACATGAATCCAATCGCGAATATTCAAGCCATCTCCATAAAGTGGAACTTTTTTGCCTTCCATGATGTTGGTGATAAAAAGCGGGATAACTTTTTCCGGAAATTGATACGGGCCATAATTATTGGAACAGTTGGAAATGGTTATTGGCAAACCATAAGTATGATGATAAGCGCGGACCAAATGATCCGAGGCCGCTTTTGACGAAGAATATGGACTGCGCGGGTCATAATTGGATTCTTCGTGAAAAAATTTGTTACGATCTTCCAGAGAAAGAGAGCCAAAAACCTCATCCGTAGAAATGTGATGGAATCTGATGTTGTATTTTTTGGCGACTTCGAGAAGCGAGTGGGTGCCGAGAACATTTGTTCGGACAAAAGAAAAAGGATCAATGATGGAACGATCCACATGAGATTCGGCCGCAAAATGAACGATAATATCGCAATCTTTGGCGATGTATTCAACTAATTCGGTGTTCAAAATATCTCCTTTGACAAATTGATAATTGTTTTGCTTTTCAATATCGCGCAAATTTTCCAAATTTCCGGCATAGGTCAGTTTGTCGTAATTGATAACAAAATATTGCGGATATTTTTGCAAAATGTGGCGGATAAAATTGGCACCGATAAAGCCGGCTCCACCGGTTATCAGAAGTTTCATATTTATTTCTGTTTTATTTTTATGCAATAAAACCTTACCTCTTTTGGCAAAAGAAATCAAGAAAAATTTTTTGTAAATTGTTTATAGCTGACAATATTTTTTGCAAAAAAGCAATTTTAAACACATAATATTTATTGATGTCAAATTTAACGCAATTTTATTTTCTATTCGTCAAATTTTTATTGACAGAAAAAGTTTTTTAAGTTAAAAATTAACTTCAGGTTCTTTTAAAAATAATTTTTTTTCGTCAATGATGGCGAAATGGAGGTGATTATGGATTTTCAAGAATTGTTGAATGAGATTAAAAATGATTCGGAATGGGCCAGAAATGAAGTCGCGGAATTGCGCGATAAGTTTCATCCTGGTTTGTTGGATAAAGTGAGACGATTTAAATCTCGAACGAGTGCCATTGACGAAGGGGTATCGGTTGTTCGTCATGTTTTGAACGAGTTGTGCGAGCAAGATTTTAATATCAAAGCAACTTATCCGGGGCATGGTGCCGGTCATTTGATTCGTGATTATGCCAATGCTTTGCGACTTTTCCCTGACTTGGGAATAACGGAGGAGGAAACATTTATCGGTTTTGTCGGTGGTTGTTTGCACGACATTGGTTGCGCCATTATTGATCGGTATGCCGATTCTTCTCGCGTGGTCAGGCATGCCGAAGCCGGAGGTTTGTTGATTCGGTGGATTTTGCAGAAAAGTGGTTTTGTAAATAAAGCCGAATTGCATTTGATTGTGTATTGCATCTTTGCGCATACTCATTATTTGAAAAGAATCGAGATCAAAAATGAGCAAGGCGAAGTGGTGAATGTTATCAATCCGTACGTGGATATTTATCCTGACGGCAAACCTTTTTATCCAGTTTGGACAACTCGTTGGGTTGATCGATTGGATACCAATGGCCCAGCTTTTGTTGGCCGACACTATTTGACCTTGGTTCACCCACATAAGGATTTTGATGGCAAAAATTTCTTTGATGTTGATTATGCCAAGCATATGCGACCACTTTTGCGCAATGAGCGACCGGATGGTAATACCATGGCTGAACATTTGCGCATGTTTGCCAATTCGCAAAATAATGAATCACCTTATGGCGAACATGATTTTGGCAAGATGGTTGAACTACGTGATGCTTACAAAGAACGATTGCTGAGAATTATTGAAAAGACTAAAAAAACTGCAAAATTTTCTTATATTGATGAAATCAGAATTTTGCATGAGTGGAATGTTTTTTTGGTGGATAATGTGGAATTTTCTGATTTGACAGAGGAAATTGTCAATGAACTCGGCAAAAATTTTGCCAAGTTGCCAGTCAAAACTCGGAGAGCTTGGCTTCATACTTTTGCTTGTTGTCTTGTTGAATATACTGAGTGGGCAGCGGAAATGGACACTTCGTTGGGGCGAGTTTACGGTTTTCCTTACGATGAATATTTTTGTTTGCCTGATCCGATAGATGATATTTTTGAGCATATTTATTCTTCTGGACATTAGGAACCCAGACAAAGATAAGCAAAGGAATTTTGAGGGCGGTCAAACCGTCCTTTTTTATTTGTTTAAATATTTTTGACTTTTTATTTTTTTGTGTCTTTTTATTTATAATAAGTGGAAAAATCAGCTTTACTTTGAGGTGGTGGTTTGGTAAAATTCAACAGAGCCCTCCTTCGCTCTGCGAGCTACGGAAGGGCAAGCAACTGAGCAAGGAGCAAAAAGCAAGAAGCAAAAAGTAATTTAATTTCGTAGTTTCGTAGTCAAAAACTTTATAAACTTTTCCCGAAGGGATCACTTCGGGATAACTTTAAAAACTCCCTAATATGCGTATTCTCATCATCGGCGCCAAAGGAATGCTTGGTAATGCTTTGGCCAAGGTTTTCAAAAGTGAAGAACATGAATTGACTCTTTGGGACAAAGAAGAAATTGACATTACCGTTTACGAAGAAGTGGAAAATAAAATAAAATTTTTGCAACCGGAGTTGATTATCAATTCAGCCGCTTTTAATGCCGTTGATGAAGCGGAAAGAATTTTTGAGTTGGCCAAGGCGGTTAATGTCGATGGGCCAATTAATATTGCCAAGGTCGCTCAGCAAGTTGGCGCTGTTTTTGTTCATTACAGTTCGGACTATGTTTTTAGCGGAGACAAAACAGATGGTTATCGTGAATATGATTTGCCAAATCCTGTTTCCAAATATGGCGAAAGCAAGTTTCTCGGTGAAGAAATTTCCGAACATAATGATGCCTCATACCTTATCAGAACCTCGCGTTTGTTCGGTCCGGCCGGTAATGCGCAGGGCGCCAAAAAAAGTTTTGTGGAAATAATGTTAAAATTGGCAAAAGAAAAAGATTCACTTGATGTTGTCCATGATGAAAAAAGTTCACCGACTTATGTTGTTGATTTGGCCGAGGCGACCAAAGAGTTAATTATGAGTGGCAACTATTTGCCGGGAATTTATCATTTGACCAATGCCGGAGCTTGCACTTGGTTTGAATTTGCGCAAGAAATTTTTCTTCAAGCCGGACGTGATTTAGTTTTAAATCCTGTTTCCGGCGCTCAATTTCCTCGTCCTGCCAAAAGGCCGGCTAGTTCTGTTTTGCTGAACACCAAAGTAAAAAATTTGCGTCCGTGGCAAGAGGCGCTGACGGATTTTTTAAAAGAAATAAAGGAGTATAAGAATTTAGAATTAAGAATTAAGAATGAAGAATTAAGGATTCAGAATTTAGAATTAAAGGAAGAAAATATAAAAGATTCAGAATTCAGAATTCAGAATCCAGAATTGGAAAAACAAGATAATGAAATTTTAAAAGAAAAAAAGATAAGCTTTTCAATAAAAATAAATTCGGAAAAAAGTATGAAAGGAATACTTTTGTCCGGCGGGAGAGGAACACGACTTTACCCATTGACTAGAATAACCAGCAAGCAACTTTTGCCGGTTTATAACAAGCCGATGATTATGTATCCGTTGCAAACTTTGCTTGACGCCGGGATAAAAAATATTTTGATTATTGTCGCGCCCGAATATGCTGGTCAGTATTTGCATTTGCTTGGTTCGGGCAAAGAGTTCGGCGCCAAATTCACTTATGAAATTCAAGATGAACCAAAAGGTTTGCCGGAAGCGTTTATCATCGGCGAAAAATTTATCGGTGAAGACAATGTTGCGTTGATTTTGGGGGATAATCTGTTTTTTGATCATAATTTTTCCGAAGATATCAAGAGTTTTGACAAAGGCGGACGGATTTTTGCGGTGGATGTTCCGGATCCGGAGAGATTTGGTGTGGTTGAGTTTGACAAGGAAATGAAAGTTGTTTCCATTGAAGAAAAACCAAAAGAACCAAAAAGTCATTATGCGATTCCGGGTGTTTATATTTATGATAGTCGCGTTTGTGGAATTGCCAAAAAGATCAAACCGATTTGGCGACCGGAGACGGATATTGTCGAAGTGCACAAAGCTTATTTGCAAAGTGGTGAGTTGGATGTGCGCAAAATTCATGGTCGTTGGTATGATGCCGGAACCTTTGATTCATTGTTAAAAGCTTCCAATATTGCGGCCACTTTGGAGTTTCAGAAAAAAATGGGGTATAATGAAGAAGTTAAGTAATTAAATTAAGAATTATGAATTAAGAATTAAGGAGCTTGGATTTATTTTTTTAATTCTCAATTCTACATTCTTAATCGTGTTTTATGCCTTCATCATTCTCTCTGCGCGCCTGTTTGAAATCAGCCTTTACTGTGGCGCGCAAAAATCATTGGTTGTGGATTTTTGGTTTTTTTATCGGGAGTAGTTTGCTAATTCTTGATTTTGACAAAATTAATTTTGTCAACGTCGGACAAATGTCTTTGTCTGGAATTTTTACTTTGTTAAAACAGCAGTTGGGCGTTGGTGGATTTTCGACCATGATGATTATTGGCGTTGTCTTGGTTTTGTTTTTTGTTTTTTTGAGTATTTATGCCAGAAGTTCTTTGATTTTCGGACTGAGCCAACTTTTTGCGGGAAATCTAATTCCTTTTGGGCGAATAGCCAAAAGCGGTTTTACTTTTTTGCCAAGAATTATTTTGTTGGAGTTGTTGTTGATTTTGCCGGCGCTTGTCTTTGGGGCATTGACCATAGTGGGCATCAATCGTGACAGTCTGCTTTTGTTTCTGTTGTTTGCGATTCCGTTGGTTGTGTATTTGATTTTTGTTTTTCTTTTTAAGCACTATATTTACGGAGAAGCGATTATTGCCAAAAAATCGGCCAAAGCGTCCATTGTCGGCGGATTTTTGATTTTCAAAAACAATTACCAAAAGTTGTTGCTGGCAAAGTTGGTGGAACTTTGTTTGTGGATTTCTTTGGGAATCGGTTCGGTTTTTATTTTGGCTTTGTTTTTTCTGCCGTTTATGTTGTTGGGGGTGTTTTTTTATTTTTCGATAGGGGAAATTGTTTTTAATTTCATGATTATTTTTTCTGTTTTTCTTTTGGCATTTGCCTTTTTCTTGATCAAGGGGTTTTCTTTGACTTTTATCCAAGCTTATTTGACCAAAGTTTATTTGTCCGCAAAATAATTTTTTCAACAAAAAAACTCGGAAATGCTCCGAGTTTTTTTGTGTTTTTTAATTCATTTCATAACTCCACAAGGCTTGTTCTTTGGACAAGATCAGTGTTTCTGATTTTGCATCAACGGTAAAGTCGGTGATGTCGTTTTCCGGTAAATCCAGAGAAAAATGGCCGTTGCGATCGTCAACTTCAAAAATTTTTATAATATTATTTTGTAGAATAAAAATATAGTTACCGGAAGCATGCCACAAAACTTTTTGGATGTTTTCGCTGAACCGAGTTAATAATTTTTCGGACAAATTTTCGTCGGACAAATTGAGGAAGGATATTTCTTGTCCGGTATAAATAAGCAAACGATTTTTGTCCGTCAAGAAATCAAACCCTAAAATATCTTTTTTTGTGAATTCGATTCTGTCAATTGATTCGTTCAGTACAAAAAGATTCCTTTCTTCATTGTCCACTAGCAATATTTTGTTGCCATAATGTCCGAGTAAGCGGGAGTTTTCGTTTTTCAAAGTGAGTGATTTTTGTTCGATTTGTCCGGTTTCGTTTAGTGGTTCTTTGGTTAAAACGGTTTTTTGCAAAAGATTTTTGACGATGAAAAGCTGATTGTTGCTGATGGAAAAATCTAATAATTTTTCAAAAGTATCAGCTTGATAAATTGTCACCAGTTTGTTGTTTTGGTATTTTTGGATTCGGTTGTCTATCAATAAATAAAGTTCGTTTTCATAAAAAAGGGCTTTTTGCAATGTTGGTGAGGTGAACGGCAGTTTTTCCGCCGACCGGGGGATTCCGGTTTTTATTTGCCAGAGTTCGTTTTTGGTTGTGAACAATCCGACTGTTTGTTCGTTGTCCCAAAAAATACGCCAATCTTGGATATCTCCGTTAAGGGAAAAAAGTTGTTTGCTTTTTGCCGAACTGTCGATTAGCAGAAAAAAAACAGTTTGGTTTTTTTCAAAGGTGGAGTAAATCCCGAATTTTTTTTCGTTCAAGTTGGCTCGTGAATATTTTTCTTCGCTTACCGGTTCGGAGGTGAATATTTTGAATAAAAAGATATCTTCCGCAAAGGTGGTTTTTTGGCTTTCAAAAAGCATTTTTTTTTGCCAGGAATAATAGCCTTCTTTTTCTGCGGAGACAAGGTATTCGTCAGGCAAAACATTATTTATTCTTGTTGGTGTATAATCTTTTGTGCTTTGGCCGTTAAAAAAGATTAAGGCGCCCGAAGGCTCTGTTTTGATGACCATGGCGCCGGTTTTTTGCAAACTTAGTTTTTTTAAATTATAACGATATCCGGCCGTATACAAAAGCAAAATCGGTGTAACAATAAAAAAAATCGAAATAAAAATTAAAGTGATCAAACGACGATGTTTTATATTCATAAATTGAAATTAATTTATTCTAATTTAGTTTAATTATGGCATATTTATTGTGAAAAAGGAAGACTTTGTGTTTTGGTGGTAATTATATTTTGTTGCTGATTATAATTTGTGATATAATTGGTTTATTGGCAAATAGTCGTTATTTTATAATATTTCAATAAACAAAAAACAATTATGCTTAACAAAGATTTATTGTCAGAAAACATTATCGCTTTATTGGGGTTGGAATCATTGCCAGAAGAAGAAAAAAAAGCGTTAATCGACAAAATGACTGATTTGGTGATGAAGCGGGTAATGCTTCGCTTGATGAACGAAATGAAAGCAGAAGACTCCGCCTTGATGAGTGAGATGGAAAGTCGTCCCGAAGAAGTTTTGGCATTTATTGCCGAAAAAGTTCCTAATTTTGACGAAATCATGAAAGAAGAAATAGTCCGAGTCAAAGAGGAAATGCTCTCTGCAACCGAACAAGAATAAGCGGTTTATTTATGTTAAGACAAAAAGCAAATAAAAATAAAATTATTGAAAAGATGAATCGCGCTTATGAAGTTTTTGCTTCAAAAATGGCCGAATTGCAACAACAGGCTGAACAATCTTATCGCGATGGATTAAAAAAAGTGGAAAAACAAAAAATTGCCGAAGCTTTGGCTCAGATAAAAAATATTGTCAACAAATAAGCAAATTATATGCAAGAACAATCCGCTCAAGCAACCAAGCCCGGTCAACCGGACTTGGACGAAAGCAAAAAACCGGAATCAAAAGGGGTTCATGGAGAAGGGGTCAAAGAAGCAAAAGTCGAGATCAAGGAAAAAACCGTGGAAGAAATAAGACTTGAAGTTGCCAAAAAAGTAGAAGAAATCAAAAAAAAGTTTGATCTTTCGATTGAAAAACTAAAAAATATTTCTGCGGAGTCAGCGCAGTCTTTGATTCGTCAGTCGGAGCTTGCAAAAAGAGAGCTTGATGTTGAACTGGTCAATATTGAACGTGATTTGGCGCAAAAAGAATCTGACAAAAGCAAAGAGGTCAACATGCTTCAAGCAAAAAGGGCGTATGATTTGGCCAAAGTCGAGTTGGTAGAAGTGCAAAAAGAGATTCATTCTTTGGAGGCCAAAGAAAAATCAAAAAAAGGTGATGCTGATAAATTAAAAAAGTTAACCGAACAGCAAAAAAGTTTAAAAGAGAATATCTCAACCAAAAAGGCGGAAATAATTGGTCTTGAAGATGATATTGAAAAAAAATCAGGCGGTGTTGATCATCGACATACTTTTAATTTGGATGATTTTGCCAAGCAGGCGGAAGTTGTATCAACCAAAAGTGAAAATATCGTGAACAGTCATGAAAATTCAATGCCCAAGGTTGATCATGTGGCTATTGAATTGGCAAAAGAAGAAGAAAAAAGAAAAGAATTGGCTCGGCAGAAAGAACAAGAACTTTCTTTGTGGCAAAATATCAACAAGGCGCGCAGTTTCACCGAATTGGTTAATGCTTTGTCAGGGAGAGAGCAGTTAAAATCGACTGATGGCCATATTTATCCGACGGATACGGTGATTGAGGTTTTGCAATTAATAGCAAAAAGATTGCCTTCGCCAAAAAGTGCTATTGTAGAAAGTTTTCCCAATATTCCTGGGGTCAAGGAAAAAATGGTAGCCTTGTTAAATAAGGAGTTTTTTGCTGACGTTTCTGACAAATATGCTGACACTCATGCGGAGATGGTTAACAAATATTATGGTATTGGTGGAGTATTGCGTCGGTTGGTTGATGGCAAGAATTTCCAAGAAATCAAGCAAAAAGATAATGAGTTATTATTGGAAATGCAAGAACTTCGCGCTGAGGCGGTTAATGAACGAATAATTAGAGCCATGGATGCTGAACTTTTTGTTTTGGATGCTCGCGCCGAATCTTTCGAAAAAACACAGGGTTGGGGCAAAAAAACCTATGAAAGTTTCAAAAAAACCGGCAAAGCCAGAATGGCGATAGGGCTTGGTTTGTTGGGAGGTGGCGTGGCCTTGGGTATGGCCGGAGCTCCGCTCATGGTTCTTGGCGGTGTAGTTGGCATGCGTCGGTTGATGGGTGGAGTTGGTGCCGGAGTCGGTTCTTATGATTTGTTGAATTTAGCAGCCGAAAAATTGAATATGCGCAATCTTTCTTTGAATGACGAAAAAAAAGCGGAATTGGGAGCTTTCAAAAAAGAGAACAACCTAGGTATGTTTAGTCGAATTTTTAACAAAGAAAAGCAAAAAATGTTTTCCGAAAAAGAGATGGAGCTAAAAGTTGCCAGAGTAAAAGAAATTTTACCAGAAATGCCTGATGAAGAATTGGACAAACTGGTAACTTATTTGGGAACAACTTTAAGCATGGATGGCAAAAAACCATCGCAAGATCAGACCTTTATGGAATTGTTAAGAGAAAAGCATCGTCGTTTGAAGTCCGACGAATTTGAAGATTCCGGAAAATTAAATAAAATGTTGATCAGAGAACAAGTAAAAAACACAGGGATGTCAAAAGAGGCGATTCAGTTAAAAAATGAAAAAATCGCGACTATTGAAAAGCAGGTTGTTGATTATCTAAAATTCAAGTATTTTGTGGAAATTAAATTGTTCCAAGAAATGTTGAATTCAGCAACGACCAAGGTAGAAAGGATCGCCACACCTGCCTACAAAAAATGGACTTCCGGTATCGACAGTTTGGAAAAAATGTTCAAAAGTTTTCCCGAAGATGTGCAAACATTTATTGACAAACATATTTCCGGTCCGGAGAATAGTTATAATCAAAAAAGAGGAACCGGTCGGCGAATTGCCAGTGCCGATATGTTTTTGCCCGAGATAGCCAAAAAGATCAAAGAGCAAAAGACTTCAGAGATAAAAGAATCTGAGTTGCAAGAAACGAATTGGCAGTTTCGTCCAGAGGTGGCTCAGGAATTAAGAAATATTTTGGAACGAAACCCTTTGATCAATACTCAGGCGCAAGCTGAAGCAAAACAGAGCAACAATGAGGCGGTTAACTTGATAGAGACCGCGATTGTTGAAATTGAAAAAAATAACAAAAAAATAACTGAGGCGCTGAACAACAAATTAAAAGAAGCGGATTTGGCTTTGTTGGCCAGAGAAAAAAATGAAAAATATATGCGCTCTTTGCGCAAAGTGGCTGCTTTGGGATTGGGTGTTGTTGTGGCCAGCGGATTGGTGGCCGAAACTTTGCGCGGAATGTTAAAGTCGGAAGTTGTCCCGACTCGGAGTGGTGTTATTGAAGGGCAAGGAAGTAATTTGGGTGATGGTCGCCCACCGGTAATAATTGATCACTCAAAACCGGAATTGATTACGCCAAAACCGGTTCCCGTAATTTTCCCTAATGATGGTTTTGGTCAAACAACGAGTAATACTTTTGATACTTTGCCAACGGAAACAGAAACACCAAAACCGTTTGGGGTGGCTTTGCCAGAGGAACATCCGCACGCTGACCCTTCTGATCATCCTCATGCTGACCCAGTCGACCATCCCAAAAAATCGATTGGTCCAAAAGTTGTTCCAGTTCAACAATCAGGGACGGCGGTTCGCTCTGTGGATCGTTTTGGAAATATTCGAGTTGGCGACAAACCGGTTGGTTTTGTCGATAATGATGGCTTTCGAAGATTTTATGAAAATTCCGGATTCAATGAGTCCAATACCGTTGGAGAAACTAATCCAACGGAAAAATTCAGTTTAAAAGAAATGAAAAAAAGTGTTTTTGAAAAGATGAATGGCAAGGTTTCGGTGGGTGATTTGCCGGAAGAGAAGATCTCAAATCCGGTGATACCATCAGAAAAAGAAAAACCGGATTTTGGTTTGTATGGAGAAGACACGCACAAACGGACGGGAATTGATTTTGGCGAAAACTCAGACGAAGACTTGGAGGCGGATGAATCTGCTGTTGAGGATAATGAAACAGAGACAGCGACGCAAAATAAAGAAGAAGTAGCAACTAACAAGGAGATCCCAGAAGAGCCGAAGAGAACTCGTCTGCGAGTTAGAGAAGCAATGTTAAAAGCTCAGCCAAATTTGGCGGATAGTGCGGAAACACCAACAGGTAATCAGGGCTTTGTTTATGACCCTAATGATTTGCCATCTCCATTGGAGGATACTGAGCCTGGATTAAAGAAGGCGGGTATTCTAAAAGAAAATTTTCGACGGATTTTGGAAAACAAAATGGGAACTGCTGAAGGTCAGGGGCAAGTTCTTGATGATGCGACAAAGATTTCCAGACTGCAACATGCTTTGGCAATGGCCGATAATCCTGAGACAAAAAGACAAATCGCCGGAGATATCGCCAAGATAGTTTCCACCGGTAAAAAAGTGTACGGAGATGTTTTTGGTCTGTAAATTTAATACAAAAAGGCTTTGTTTCCGTCAGAGCCTTTTTGCGTTTTTGATGCCTTTATTTGTCGATAAAATTGTGTTAAAATAAAACTATGTTAAGTTTTAATTTATTTCAAGTATGTCCAAGTTTTTGATCAAAGGAGGCAAAAAATTAAAAGGTGAAATCAAAGTCAACGGAGCCAAGAATTCGGCTTTAAAAATTATTGCAGCGTCTCTTTTAAGTTCCGAAGAGGTTGTTATAAAAAATGTTCCGCAAATAGAAGAAGTGAGTCGGTTATTGGAGCTTTGTCAAAGTTTGGGAAGTTCCGTTAATATCCTTGGCGAAACGGTCAAAATAAAAACCACAAAAATTATTACGACCGATTTGGATCCGAACTTGGTCAAGAAAATTCGCGTTTCTGTTTTATTATTGGGTGCGGTATTATTGCGCGAAGGTCGAGTTCATATGCCACATCCGGGTGGTTGCGCCATTGGCCAAAGACCGATTGATTTATTTATTGATGGTTTGCAAAAATTGGGCGCGACTTGTGTCGAAGATGAAACCGGTTATACCTTTACCGCCAAAGAGTTGGTTGGCGCGGAATTTTTCTTTCCGATTATTTCCGTTACAGCCACTGAATTTTTGATGATGACGGCTACCTTGGCAAAAGGTAGAACAGTTTTAAAAAATTCTGCCTGTGAACCGGAAATTCCGGCTTTGGCAGAATATTTGAATCGTTGTGGCGCCAAAATTTCCGGCGCCGGAACAAATACGATAATTATTGAGGGGGTCAAAAATTTAACAGCCGATGTTTTTGAAGTTATTCCGGATAGAGTCGAAGCAGGAAGTTTTGCTATTTTGGGTGCTCTTTGTGGAGATCCGATTCGTGTTACCAATTGTGTTCCGGAACATTTGGAAGCTCTTTTGGCCATGTTTGATCGTATGGAAGTTCCATATACCAGAGGCGACAATTGGCTCGAAGTAAAAGCTAACAAAAAAATCAAAGCGGTCAATGTGGTGACGCATGAATATCCTGGTTTTATTACTGATTTGCAACAACCAGTTGTTGTTTTGTTAACTCAAGCCCAGGGGGTGAGTTTGGTTCATGAAACTATTTTTGAAGGTCGTCTATTTTACACGGACAAATTGGTACAAATGGGCGCCCAAATAATTATGTGTGATCCGCACCGTGTTATTATTAATGGCGGGACAAAACTTTTTGGACGACACCTCGACAGTCCTGATTTGCGTGCCGGTTTTGCTTTGGTTTTGGCCGGTTTGATTGCTGACGGACAGACAGTTATCGATAATATTTATCAGATTGATCGCGGTTACGAAAAAATTGAACAAAGACTAAAAGCCCTTGGCGCGGATATCGAACGAGTAGAATAATTTTATTTTAGCTCACGGCTTAATGCTCACTACTTATTTTTAATAATTATGAACGTACCAAAAACAAAAAAAAGATTTTATAAATTTTTAATTGGTTTAGTGGTTTTGGCTTGTTTGTTGTTTGCTTCATTTTCGAGTGGCTATGTTTTTGGCAAAATAGGTGAAGGCAAAGTCAATTTGGTTTTTGATCCGGAACTTTACAAAGAAAAACCATTGACCCAGATATTTGATAGCTCAATTTTTAAACAAGTTTATTCTATTATCACCAATGATTTTGTTGACAAACAAAAAATTGAAGAAAAAAATTTATATTATGGTGCTTTGAAGGGAATGGTTGATGGCGTGGAAGATCCATATACTGTTTTTTTTGATCCAACGGATACAGCCAGTTTTGATGAACAAATAAATGGGGAGTTCGAAGGAATTGGTGCGCAAATCGGCCAAAAAGAGGATATTATTGTGATTATTGCGCCATTGCCGGGTAGTCCGGCCGAAAAGGCGGGGCTAAAATCTGGCGACAAAATTTACGCGGTTGATGAAAAAGATATTATTGGATTTTCTGTTGATGAAACCATCAAGGTGATTCGCGGACCCAAGGGAACGGAAGTAAAATTATTAGTGGTGAGAGGAGAAGAAGCCCCTTTTGAAGTAAAAATTGTGCGAGAGGTAATAGTTATCGAAAGTGTGAAATGGAACTGGAAAAACGATTTGTTGCATATTGAGCTACAAGCGTTTAATGCTGATACATCATCTTTGTTTGCTAGAATTTATGAAGAAATAAAAAACAAAAAACCAAAAGGAATTATTTTGGATATGAGAGGTAATCCGGGAGGAATTTTAGAAACAGCCGTTGATTTGACTTCTTATTGGGTTGATAACAATGTGGTTATGGTGGAAAAATTCGGTAATGGCCAAGAAAATAAGTATTATACGACGCATGAAGCGTATTTCAAGGATATTCCAACGGTTGCGCTTATTGATGTTGGAAGTGCTTCCGGATCGGAAATTTTGGCTGGGGCGTTGCAAGATTATGGTTTGGCCAAATTGGTCGGACAAAAAAGTTTTGGCAAAGGGTCGGTTCAGCAAGTTAAACGATTACCAGATGGCTCATCGGTCAAAGTAACTATTGCCAAGTGGCTTACGCCGCAGGGGCGTAGTATTGACGAAGAAGGTGTCAAGCCTGATTATGAAGTGGAATATACCAAAGATGATTTTGACAAAAAGATTGATCCACAATTAAACAAAGCAATTGATTTATTGAAAAAATAGTTTGTGGACAAAAAAAGTGAGGGGCTTATTTTGAGCTCCGCTTTTTTTTGGGTTAAATTGCCAATAAAATTTTAAATAAAATAATTTATGACCAAGTATGTTTTTGTTGTTGGCGGAGTTATGTCTTCCGTCGGCAAAGGTGTTGCTTCTGCTTCAATCAGTAAGTTGCTTCAGTCAAAAGGGTATCGTGTCGCTAATATCAAATGCGACATGTATGTAAATATTGATGCGGGAACAATTCGTCCGGCGGAGCATGGCGAGGTTTTTGTTGGCGAGGATGGTGTTGAGGCTGATCAAGATCTTGGTAATTATGAACGTTTTACCGATCAAATTTGCACCCGAGATAATTACATTACTACAGGACAAGTTTACCAAGAAGTTATTCGTCGTGAACGTAATTTGGAATTTGAAGGTGAGGATGTGGAGGTTGTTCCGGATATTCCGAATGAAATTATTCGACGTATTAAATTTTGTCAGAAAAAAAACAAAGCCGATGTCGTGGTTATTGAATTTGGTGGAACGGTGGGTGAGTATCAAGTGTTACTTTTTCTTGAGGCTGCTCGCATGATGAAAATGAAAGATCCAAAGAATGTTTTTTCGGTTATGGTCAGTTATTTGCCAACACCAAGTTTGCTTGGTGAACCAAAGTCAAAACCAACGCAGTATGCTATTCGCACTTTGAATTCCGCCGGATTAAATCCGGATTTTATTCTTTGTCGCGGTGATCGTCCGGTAAGTGATTCAATCAAAAACACCATTAGTAATGTTTGCAGTTTGCCAAAAGAAAGAATTATTTCCGCTCCTGATGTGCACTCCATTTATGATGTGCCGGTAAATTTTGAAGCGGAAAAGTTGAGTACGGTTTTGTTAAAAACCATGGGCCTAAAAGCAAAGAAAAATGATCTCAAAGATTGGATCGCCCTGGCCAAAAAAATAAAAAATTTAAGAAAAGAAGTAACCATTGCCATTGTCGGTAAATATTTTAATTTCAAATCTTGTCGAGATACTTATATTTCCGTTATCGAAGCGGTTAATCATGCTTCTTGGTTTAACAATCGCGCGCCAAAAATTTTGTGGCTTGATGCCGAAGAATATGAGCACGATCCGAGTAAATTAAAAGAATTGGCCAAAGTTGACGGGATTGTTGTCCCCGGTGGTTTTGGTGGACGAGGAACTGAAGGAATCATGTTGGCCATTAAATACGCCAGAGAAAATAAAATACCGTTTTTTGGGTTGTGTTATGGTTTGCAGTTGGCGACGATTGAATTTGCCAGACATGTTTGCAACATCAAGAAGGCGACAACCGGAGAAATCGATCCCAAATCTACCCAACAAGTTATTCACATTATGCCGGAACAGATAAAAAATTTAGCGGAGAAAAATTATGGCGCCACTATGCGATTGGGTGCTTATCCCTGTAAATTGGATAAAAAGTCAAAAAGTTTTCGCGCCTATGACGCAGAATTAATCTCCGAAAGACATCGTCATCGTTATGAAGTAAATAATGATTATCGAGACGTTTTGCAAAAAAACGGTTTGCTTTTTGCCGGGACTTCGCCGGATAATAAATTGGTGGAAATTATTGAACTGCCAAATCATCCGTTTTTTGTCGCCACTCAATTTCATCCGGAATTCAAATCCAGACCATTGACCGGTCATCCGCTTTTTAACGCTTTTATCAAATCTGCAATTTCCAAGAAAAATGTTAAACCTAAAAAACATTAAATCAATCGCCGTAATTGGCGCTTCCAATAATCAAGCAAAGTTTGGTTATAAGATTGTAAAAAATTTGCTCAGCAGAAACTTTGTTGTTGTGCCGATTAATCAGGGAGAAAAAGAAATTCTTGAACAAAAAGTTTACTCAGGTCTTGCGGAGTTGAACACCAAAGTGGATCTGCTGGTTTTTGTGGTTCCGCCGGAGAGCGGTTTGTTAATTTTGCAAAAAGCGTATCAATTGGGTTATCGAAAATTCTGGTTTCAACCGGGTGCAGAATCTCAAGAAATAAAAGAATTTTTACAAACAAAAAAAGATCTTGATTTTGTATTGAACTCTTGTATTATGTTTTAACAAAAAATCTCCGCTATTTTGCGCAGAGATTTTTTTGTCGAGAAAATTTTTTAGAGTTTCTTTAATATTGCAAAACCGTTTTTATCGGTGTTTTTTCTAAACATTTTTCACAGACGACTTTGGTGATATTTTTTGTTCCGGTTGTTGTTGCTTCCAGAAATCCTTGCATCGCAGCCTCGGCAAACCAACCGCTATCCAACCAGTCAAAAAGCCATTCGTTGGTGTAGCGTGGATTTTCTTGATTTACCGCCGAACCGACAGTGCGTAACCATTTGCGGTTAAAAAGTTCTTGACTGCCGATCGGTTCGGACATAATAATCGGTAGTCCCAAAGCTGTGTAAAAGCTCAGTTCGGAAGGCTTGGTCCAAAGAATATCTGTTTGATGAAGCATTTGATTGAATTTGCGGAAATAGTCTTCTTTCGTTGGACTGGAAATTATTTCAATATTTTTATTGATTTGTTGTGCAAGACCTATTTCTTTTAATTCTTCACGAAAATAGACACTAACATCATTGTGTATTCCAGCAACCAAAACCAGTCTAATTTTGTTTTCTTTGATTTTGTCTTTTAAACTTTTGGCGATTTCAATACCTAATTCTTTTTGGGCGGCCGCTCCGCCGACCGCAAACATTAGAGTTAACGGGTGATGTTTTTTTTTGGGGAAATTTTTTGCGCCAATATGGCGAATAATTGTTTCTTGATATTTTTTTAAATAAGTTTGTTGCGGATCAAGGTTAAACAGACGTTGGCCCAAATCTTTTTTGGTAATACTTTCTTTTTTGCCGACCAATTCTTGGGGCAAAGGAAAACCGGTAACAAAAATATTTTGTTCTTTTATTCCATAAAGTTTTAATCGTTCTTTAACGCGATGATTTGGCGCCAAATATTTGATTCGGCTGGAAGATGGATTGAGCGGTGCCCATGCTCGACTGATATCAGTGTCGGTAGCCAGACAATAAATTTCTCCGGGATAATGAAAAACTTCGGCCATAAAAGCCGGAATAAAAAAGGTGCAAATTATTGGTAATGGTTTTTGCGCCAATTTTTTTATTAAGTGTTCGCCCCAACGTTTATTTTTGATTAGTGAGTAAGTTGATTTTAACTGAATTGTTGGATCGGTCAAATCTCTTTTTGGGTAGAATGGTTCAATGGTTTGGAATTTATCAAAAAGATCCCAAGCTAATTCGCCGAGGATGGGTATTTTTTTGAAACGTGAAAAGAACTCATAAGCCTCTCGGCTTTGATTCCAAATTTTTTTGTCGTTTGCCGGAATCCCCGCGTACTTGTTGGCGTTGATGATTTTTTTGTCGCCGGCAAGAATTTTTAATGGGTAGGCCGCTCTTTGGTGACCGTAACCCATGTCAACAGCAATTATGTAAGCTTTCATAAGCTAGTTTATAAAGTTAGAAAGTTCATAAAGTTTATAAAGTATGTCTTTGTCATTTCGAGCGAGCCTGCCCTGAGCGAAGTCGAAAGGGTCGAGAAATCTTTTTTAAATAATTTGAATCAATAAATGTTTTTTTTATTTACATTAAAACTTTATAAACTTTTCCCGAAGGGATCACTTCGTGATAACTTTACAAACTTTTAACTCTTTTGTTAGTAGCAAAAATAAATCCCATTTTTTTATCAAAAATTGATGGAAGTCTTTTTACCTCAAAACCGTTTCTACGCAAAATATCTTCAATTTTTTTTGGTTTGTTTTTTGGGGAAATATGATATTCCAAAATTATATTTTTAATTTTTTTTAAATCAGCGCTTGGTAAGTTTTTAAAAATTGTAAATTCCGCGCCCTCGATGTCCATTTTTAAAAGGGAAATTTCTTTTATTTTATTCTGCGCAAAAAAATCGGTCAGGGAAGTTGTTTTTACCTGAATGGAATTTTTACTGGTTTTATTTTCTTGCAAAAAGTTATTTTGCGAATCAGCGGTAATTTGCAAATTTTTCATTCCTGATTTTGACCAGACGGCCACTGGCAAAACTTTAACTTTTTTTATTTTATTTGCTGTTAAATTTTTCTGACAAAATTCAAAATTTTTCTTTTCCGGCTCAAAACCAAAAATCGGCACAGTCGGATTAAAAGTTCGACAGTAAAGAATAAAGTAACCGGCATGCGTGCCGATGTCGAGAATTGGTGCTTTTGCATTTTTTATAATTTGTTCGGAGCTACGGTATTCTCGAATGACAAAAATTTCATTGGCAACGCTAATATCAACTTCGTCTCTGAGATTTAGTGTTAAATTTTTATTGTTGAATTTATATTTTTTACTTGGCATGTTTTTTTGCTTTAAAAAAGTAAGCTGCGATAAAAGTGGAAAGTGGCATGGCCAAGATCAATCCGATACTGCCAGTTAGAGTGCGGACAATTTCGGTGGCGATAATTTCGTTATTGATAACTTGTGAAAATGAGACAAATTGTCCAGATTTTAAACTAAAAAGTAGTAATAATGGCAACGAAGCTCCGGCATAAGCGAGGAACAAAGTGTTGGTCATGGAACTGATGTGATCAATGCCGATGGAAAGAGCTTTTTTGTATAACTGTTTTTTTGTCAGATTAGGATTCGTTTCTTGCAACTGTTCGACGGCCGAAATTTGACTAATAACCACATCATCAAGCACGCCGAGCGTACCGATAATCATGCCGGCTAATAACAAACCTTCAAAATTAATCGCTTTTCGAGAACTGTCGATGAGAAAAAGAATATCTTCGTTAGCCAATCCGGTAAGACGAGTTAGTTTGGAAAAAATATAAGAAATAAATCCGGCCAGGAACAAACTTAACGCAATGCTGAGGAGTGCAACGTGAGATTTTTTTTGCCAGCCCCAAGTTACATAAACAATAATGGCGAGAATTATGCTGGCGCCGATAACGCTGACAAAAAGCGGATTTTGGCCGGCCAGAATTCGGGGAATTATAAAGTACATGATAATAAAAAAAGTTAAAATCAAACTTAGCAAAGATTTGCATCCTCGCCATTTGCCGATAATTAAAACTGATAAAACAAAAAATATCGACAACCACAACAAATTTCCAGTTCTTATAATATCCGTTACCACAAACGTTTCGCTGCCATCCAAATTTATTTGTCGCATGACCAGAACTTTTTCGCCAACCGAGGCGGTGGAACTCTGCACAACATCAAGATCACCGATGCCTGTGGTGATTTCTTCCTTGTTTTTTAAATCACCGTCGAGAATTTTTACTTTTAGATTTTGTTGTAAGTTCTCAGATCCATCTTCGCGAGTCAAAGTGTTTTCTTTTTCAATCGATAGAACAATTGCTTTGTAAGTTTGATTTTCGATGGCCGGTGGTTGAATTTCAGATTCGGCAAAATTTTCCTCAGCCAAGGCCGAGAAGGGAATCAAGAACAAACAAAAAATTATTAACAAAATATTTTTCATACTTTAAATATAGCAAAAATTTAATAATTTTACAAAATAAATTTTTCAAAAGTATAAAAAAATCCCAAAATTTATTTTGGGATTATATTTGTTAGATGAATGTGCTTTTGAAGCGCGGATCAAATCTTTTGGCTTCATTGACAAAAGATGCAGAAAAATTTTCTTCGGTTAAGTTTCCGCCACCGAGCAATCCTGGCGCCCAACGGAAAGGTTCTGTTTCCATAGCTTGGGCCACTAAGTTTTCAAACTCTTCTTCGTTTAAAATTTTCGTGGGGCGACTGTATTCATATTCTAGTGGGTTGTCGCGGTCTGGAAAAATGACTTGATTTGTAGGGTTGAAATAGGCAATGAAAGCGTTGATTTTGAAAGCACGTTTTCGCAATCTTTGGCACACTTTTTCGAGTAGATTCAAATCGGTTGTAATAACCGGTCGTTCCAATTTATCTGAAAAAACTACAGGAAAATCACCCATAAGTCCATGTTTAAGCACCGCTACATAGACTTTTGTAAAAACATAACCTTCGGCTCGCCAGTCGCCTTTGAGAAGTTCCAATAGCGTGGCCGGAACATCGAGCTCGTCGTCAAATTCACGTTCCAAATTTTCTTCGTTTGTCTTCATTGAGACCTCCTGATAAAATGTAAAGAGCGTTGGTATTTTAGCTTATTTGGGAAAAATGTCAATGGTTTGTGGTAATAAAAAAATCGAAAATTCTTCGATTTTTTTACTTGGCTTGCCATGAATCGGCAGCCAACAAAGTTGGCAACTGGTTCATGGCTCGGGGACAGGGATTCGAACCCCAATAGTCGCCTTCAAAGGGCGGTGTCCTACCATTAGACGATCCCCGAATAATTAATATTTAGTAATGAAAAAAGATGTAACTAAATATAAAATAATACTAACTAATTTTATAGATTTTGTCAAAATTTTGGTTTTAGCTACTTTTTAATTGTTTTAAATATGTTTTTGTTATGAAAGCGTTTTGACAAATTTAAAAAGTTGCGATATACTTGATTTGTCAACTAATTAAATAACGCTTTTATGACAAAGAATTCATCGGCTATTGATTTTTTTATCAACCTTGGTCGAACGCAAACTGTTTTGAGTAACTATTTTGATCGCCGTTTGGGGGGAATTGGATTTAATGAATTTTTAATTTTGTATTTTATCGAACAAAGTGAGGAACAAAAAATGCGCCGAATAGATTTGGCGAACAAGGTCGGTTTGACCGCATCCGGTGTTACGCGCTTGCTTTTGCCGATGGAAAAAGTGCATTTGGTTCGTAGCGGAGAAGCGCGAGATGACGCTCGGGCTCGTTTGGTCAGCGTAACTTCCGCCGGTCGAGAAAAATTAACGGAGGCTTTGGAAAGACTAGAAATTATTGGTGAAGAATTTTTTTTGCAACAAAAAAACATTGAAATAAAAAAAATGACCGAGATTTTGTCAAAAATATTTGGTCAGATTTTATTAAACTAAAAAAATAAAAATATTATGCAAAAATTTTTTTATGTGGGTGTGTTGTTGTTAGTCGTTTTTTTATCCGGTTGTGAATATGGAGAAAAAGAACAAGTTGTTCCTGCTGATGTTCTTTTGCAAGAAGTGCAAAAAAATAATATTGATGATACTGCTTGCGCTAAGGCGTGCGACAATTATGTTGATCGTTGTTTGACTTTGGTGCCGAACGCCGATCATGTTGTTTTTGAAGAAGGTAGAAAATCTTGTTTGGCCGAATGTTCTGTTTGGCCAAAGGAAAAAACGGAATGTATTATTGAACGAGATGACTGTCCGACAATGACTACCAAATGTGAGCTGTAATTTTTGAAAAACAAAAAAGTTTGTTATAATATTGGTGAAAAGTTGCAAAATGAAAACAAAAAATAAAAACAAAAACAAATCAGGATTCTGGCAATTTTGGCGTACTTTGGGGCCGGGGGTGATTACCGGTGCGAGTGATGACGATCCTTCGGGAATTACTACTTATACGCAAGCCGGTGCCAAATTCGGTTTTGCCACATTGTGGGTGATGTTGATTACTTTTCCATTAATGGTTTCGATCCAAGAAATGTGCGCCAGAATAGGTTTGGTCGCCAAACTGGGATTGGCTGGAGTTTTGCGCAAATATTACACTAGAAAAATTTTGTATGTGATGATTTTGTTCAGTTTTCCGGCAATTACTTTGAATATCGGAGCCAATATTGCGGGGATGGGCGCGGTGGCTAATTTGTTGGTTCCGCAAGTGCCGATTGATGTGTTCAGTTTGTTGTTTACAATTTTGTTGTTGGTTGCCATTATTTCTTTTCCTTACAACAAAATAGCCAAAATAATGAAATGGTTTTGTTTGACTTTGCTTCTTTATATTATGGTACCGTTTTTTTTAAATGTCGGATGGACGGAAATATTTTTGGCGACAATCAAACCTGATTTTCAATTAACCAAGGAATATTTAGCTGTTCTTGTGGCGATTTTGGGAACGACAATTTCACCTTATTTATTTTTTTGGCAAGCTTCAATGGAAGTGGAAGAAGTTCATCACAAGCATTTGATTGTTGACAAAAATATTTTAAAACAGATGCGCAATGATGTTGACTTTGGGATGTTATTTTCAAATTTTGTCGCTTATTTTATAATTTTGACAGCCGGCTCGGTTTTATTTGAGGCCGGTATTACGGAAATTTCCACAGTCGAACAGGCAGCCAATGCTTTGCGTCCGTTGGCTGGGAATCTGGCTTATTTGTTTTTTGCGATTGGGGTTATTGGCACAGGTTTTTTGTCTATTCCTGTTTTGGCCGGATCGCTTTCTTACATTATGGCGGAAACATTTAATTGGCAAGAAGGTTTGGACAAAAAATTTTATCAAGCCAAAGGATTTTATATTACCATTATTGTTTCTTTGTTGATTGGTCTGTTAATTCCAGTTTTGGGTATTAGTCCGATAAAAGCGTTGTTGTATTCAGCCATTTTTTATGGCATTACCGCACCGGTTTTGATTGTTATTATTTTGCATATTTGCAATAACCAAAAGGTTATGGGCAAATACCGCAATGGTTGGGTTTCCAATCTTTTTGGCGGTTTGGCTTTTTTGATTATGATTTCCGCCACGCTGGCGATGTTTATTTTGTAGAAAATTATTTTACAAAAAAACGAGTCTTTCGACTCGTTTTTTTGTTGGAACCTATTAATCTTTTTTCTTTTTTGTAACAGCTTTTTTTGGAGCTTTTTCTTTTGCTGATTTTTTTGTTTTTTCAATTATGACTTCCGGTTCGGCGATTTCTTCTTTAACTTCCTTAACGGCTTTGACTTCTTTAGCTTCTTTTGCAAAAGCTTTGTCAACGGAAATTTTTGGTGCAAGAATTTTTAAAATTTTATCCAATTTTTCGTTCAACATTTTGATTTGTTCGCCACAATCGCAAGAACCTTTGGTAGTTGGTCGATCAAAACAGTTGTCGCAAAAAACGGTTTTGCCTGGAATTGGGCGGAAAGGTAATTGAAAGGTTGCTCCGCATTTGGCGCAAACAGCGTCAAAACGTTGTCTTTCTTGTCTGTCGGCATGTCTTGGTTTGTCGTAACGTTTTTCGGTGTTAAAACCATAGCTTGACGGTCGGCTGTCGCCTTGATTTTGATCTTGTTGTTTGCCAAAGCAGTTGCTACAAAAAACAGGACGATCACCGGTTGGTCGAAATGGCAGTTCGCATTCATTGCCACATTCACTGCAAATAGCCTTGTGTCTGATAGAAGGACCGCCAAAACCTCGGCTTCGGCCACCGCCGCCACCACCAAAACTTCGGCCACCACCGCCACCAAATTTATTACCTGAGCCAAATTTTCTTCCACTGTCAAAATTTCCCATGTTAGTATTGTTATATTGATTAATTAGACAATTCAAAAAGTATAGCACAGTTCTAAATTTAAAGCAATTCCTTTTTTGGGAGCTTCCCTTTTTGCTGAAAAAATGATAAAATTTACCTATAAACATTTTTGATGCTAATTTTGTTTTTTTATTAAGGAAGCTCTGACAAAGTCGCATTACAACGAAACTTTTATAATTTCGTCGCGAAAAGCTAAAAAAGAGATGAGGCCTATTTGCTAAAATAAGCCGAAGAACTTTTTTAACTTTGCAGCAGAAATCTAAAAGTAGCAGATGAATAGACTTTTTCAGAGATTCCTTAAATAAATAGGATAATAGGTTGGTTTTACCGTTTTGTGGAATTGCTTATTTAAGTAAAAAGTAAAATATGAAAAAAATTTTAATAGTGATGTTGGGAATTATTTTGGGTGTTGGGATTTTTGTTTCTTACAAATTTATAACCAGTCCCAGAACGACCGTTTGCACCATGGAAGCCAAGATTTGTTCAGATGGATCGGCGGTTGTACGTTCTGGAACTAATTGTGATTTTGATCAATGCCCGATAAGTTTGGTTGATTCAAATTGGAAGACGTTTACTGATACGACAAGGTTTTATGTCTCCTATCAATATCCGGAAGATTTTAACACAACGTATATTCATCCGGCAATAAATTTTTGGCCACCGGCAGTTTCGGTTGAGGAGAAAAAAATGAACTGTTTTGTCGAAGGATCGGAAGTTTCCGCTGATGGAAAAACAAGTAAAATAAAAATAAACAATCGAGAGTTTTGTGTTACGGAAAAAAGTGAAGGCGCTGCCGGGAGTGTTTTTACCGATTATGTTTATTCTTTCCAAAAAGAAAATAAGATGATTACGCTTTATTTTACTATCCAAAAAGTACAATGTGTCAATTATGATGAGCCGCAAAAGTCTGATTGTGAAAAAGAGCAAAAAGCATTTGATTTGAATTTGTTGGTTGAAAAAATTTCCGAAACCATAAAATAATTTTGTTAATAAAAAAATCGTTCCAGAAGTGGAGCGATTTTTTTGTCAATTTTTTCAAATTAATATAAAAACACCCCTCAAATTGACTGGGTGTGTATTAACTTTATAAAATTAATACATCATTATGATTATAATATGGATCAAGAAAATTTTAAAAAAATAAAAAATGCAGCAAGAATTAACTATGAAATGGTTGGCCGAATATATTGTCCAGCACTAAAGTCGGATATTCGGTTTAATTCCGATGGATTTCATCATCTTTGTTACGATGGGCATCGAAGTCAGCGGGATAAGCAGGTTCAGCAAAACAAGTTTCGTTTTTTAAGTGACGCTGTTTGTGTATTAAAGAAGGCGACGACCATACAGGAGTATCGTCGATTTTTATGTCAGGTTGGGGAGTGTGACAAGAATGGCTTTTATAAAACAAAAATAATTGAATGGTTTGGTTTCTATGCAATAATAAGTTTTTCCAAAGCCATTAGAATTAATGTCGTGGTTAGAAGAATTGGTGAGGACTCTGGTAATTTTTGTTTTTGGAGTGTAATGCCATATTGGTCAGTTAATAACAAAAAAAGAATAATCGGATCAAAAAAAATGGAAGATGAATAAACAAAAAAGCTCTCAATTAAGAGAGCTTTTTTGTTGTGCCTGGTTATCGGCTTATGATCCGCAAGCGGATTGGCCGAACGGGGCTTTCGCCCTCAAGCACTTTTGTATTATATCGAGATTGTTTTTTTTTGTCAAACGAACATTTTATTCAATTTTTAAAATTTTATATTCCATGATTCTTTTGTTTGCCAATTCAATTTTGACAATGTCGCCAACTTTTTTACCGAGGATGGCGAGGCCGAGAGGTGAGTGTTGAGAAATTACGCCGAAGGAAGGATTGGTTTCGCTTGAACCGAGAATTTTGAATTTTCTTTCTTTGCCGTCAGATAGTAGAGTAACCGTATGTCCAAGTTGAACAGTGGCAAAATTCTCATTTGGCAAAATAATTTGTGAATGATTGAGAACATATTCTATTTCCAACATGCGTTGATTAATTCCGCGCAGTTTGCCTTTGGCCAGTTGATATTCGGCATTTTCGGAAAAATCACCCAGTTCGGCCAAGCGTTTTACTTCCTCGGCTGCTACGGGGTGCGATTTTTTTAAATTTTCCAATTTCTTTTTTAATTCTAAATATTTATCCGTGGTGATAAACGGATCATTTTTTCGTAAAGCCTGTTCTTCTCCTCGTCTTGTTGGTACGCGCATAAATTTATGAAATCTTTCTAAAATAATTTTACCTCAAATTGGATAATTTTTCAATTAAAAAAAAGAGGCGGGTCGCTTCGGTTGAAGCGACTCGCCTTAATACCTAGAAGTTAGATCTTCTGAAAGATCTTAACCTCAACCCGCGAGTATGTGACATACACGCGGAACTGTTCGAACTGCTCACCGAGATGGTGAGCGGTTTCCTCGACGAGGAGCTGCCACTTTTCTTCGGAAATATGCGCCGCGTAAAGCGGCGATTTGTCCGAGGATAGCACGAGCGCGGGCTCATGCTCGCCGTGCCATTTCCCGTCGGCGACGCGATAGGCATAGGTGATGACCGAATCGGTCACCACCATCGGAATGAACAGCCGTCCAGCTTCCGCTTCACGGCAATACAACGCAGTGAGGCAGTCCAGAACGGCGGTCTTTTCCTGAAGAAACCCACCGTACCCCTTCTTCAATCCGAGAGTGATCTCGGCGTGAAGAGTTGCTACTGCGTGGCCGGTGTGGCCACAATCCGTTGCGATTTGATATTTCTTCATTTATTCCTCCATCCCCGAAATTGTAGCCCTCGGGATCACGGGTTTGCTAACATTTAAAGAACACTATATTATAGCATACATTTTTGTCTTTGTCAATCGTTTTGGTGTTCTTTTGAGTAAATTTATTGTTTTTTTGTGTTTTTTCGAAAAATGATAGTTATTTTAAAGACATTTTGTTTGAGCAAGAAGCGAGAAAATGCTATAATTGTATTGTTATTGAGTTTTTATTTTGTCAACAGATCAACGGAGCAAAGCTACGAATCTACTAAAACCTACAAAACTTCGAATACTACAAAAATAAATGCAATAAATTTATTAAATTTCGAAGCATTTGTAATTTTGCAGGGATTCGCAGATTCGTAGCATAATATTTTAGAAACTTTATGAACCAGCCTTCGCTGAAGCTTCGTCTGGCAGGCTTTATGAACTTTACAAACTTTATGAACTTTCTAACTTTATGAACTAATGTATATGCCAAAAACCTTAATCATTTCCGCCAGCCCAAGGAAACAGAATACGGATTTTATTCTTGGAGAAATTTTAAAAAATGTTAGCGGACAAAAAGAGTTTATCAAATTAAGTACCAAGAATATCAAAACTTGTCTCGGTTGTTCGGCTTGCCAAAAAAAATTTGGTTGCGTAATCAAGGACGACATGACAGAAATTTACAAAAAATTAATTTGGGCGGATACGGTGGTTATTGGAACGCCGGATTATTTTGGCAATGTCAGTGGTATTATGAAAAATTTTATTGATCGCTGTCATACTTTTTATAAATACAAAAAATTAAAAACCAAAAAATTGATTTTAATCATGACTGGTGGTCAATCGACTCCGAATGTGCTGAAAGATTTAAAAAATTCCACTTGGTGTTTTGCCAAATATGTTTTTTGGGGCGAACCGCGATATTTCGCTTTTGGTGATATGGATGATGTGGATGTAAAAAAAGATAATAAGGTTTTATCACATATAACAAAAATCGTTAAACAAATAAATAAATAATATAATAAAAAACGGCGAAGTTCGTCGTTTTTAATTTACGCACCGTAAAATTTTACTAACCGATGAAAAAATAGTAAAATGAACAAATTATGAAGTTTCGCGCCAAACAACGAGTCAAAGATTGGAGCAATATTGAAATCACCGAGGAATTCCAAAAGATTTTTGATTTGCTCAACAATACTCGCGAAAATGTTTTTGTTACCGGTCGAGCCGGAACCGGCAAATCAACTTTGCTTGAATATTTTCGTACTCATACTGCCAAAAACTTGGTGGTCTTGGCGCCGACCGGAGTGGCGGCCGTTAATGTTCGCGGTCAAACAATTCATTCATTTTTTGGTTTTCATCCCAATATAACGCCCGAAAAAATTCACAAAGTCGGCGGATCAAAAAAGAAAAACAGATCCATTTACGAAAAAATAGAAACCATTGTGATCGATGAAATTTCCATGGTGCGTGCCGATTTGCTTGATTGTGTTGATAAATTTATGCGCGTTAACGGTGCAAATGCTAATTTGCCTTTTGGCGGAGCGCAAATGATTTTTTTTGGTGATCTTTATCAATTACCACCGGTGGTACAAAGCGCGGATAGAAAAATTTTTCATTCACAGTATGATAGTCCGTATTTTTTTTCCGCGAGAGTTTTTGCCAGTCAAGGATTTTTGAAATCATCTTTTCAAATAAAAATTTTTGAACTTGAAAAAATTTATCGCCAAAAAGATGACAAGTTTATTGATATTTTGAACAAGGTTCGCGAAAATAATTTGACGGATCAAGATTTGCAAATTTTGAACAGTCGGCATGAGCCGAACTATTTTCCGAACAAGAATGATTTGGCGATTTATTTGACTTCCACTAATGCGTTGGCGGACAGTATTAATTTTAATCGATTGAACAAACTCGAAAACGATGAACTGTTTTTTACCGGTCAAGTCAGTGGCAAGTTTACCGAACGTCATTTGCCGACTGAATTGAATTTGAAATTAAAAATCGGCGCCCAAGTAATGCTTTTGCGCAATGATCCGGAAGGCGCTTATTATAATGGTAGTATCGGTCGAGTGGCGGAAGTGATTTTGCGTGAATTTGAAACCGGACAAATGATGGAAGAAATTGTGGTGGAATTGAATTCCGGTGATTTTGTTTCCGTTTTGCCCAACACTTGGGATTTGTATGAATATTATTTTGACTCGAGCAATGGTTGGATCGAGAGCAAATCGGTTGGCTCTTTTGTTCAATATCCGTTAAAGTTGGCTTGGGCGATTACCATTCACAAAAGTCAAGGCAAAACTTTTGAAAATTTGGTGATTGATGTTGGTGCCGGAACTTTTGCGCATGGTCAAATGTATGTGGCGTTGAGTCGGGCGACTTGTTTGTCGGGGATTATATTAAAAAGAAAAATAGAAAAAAGACATATTATTATGGATGACAAAATCGTTGAATATTTCAAAAGGGAGAGATGATTTTTCGTTTATTTGTTAGAAGTGTTATAATAGAAATAGGTATTACAAAATTAATAATAAAAGTTATGAATGAAAAACAACCGGGGACAACGGAGTCTCGCCCAAAGAACGACGACTATGAGGCTGAAGGAAAATTGTATGAAAAATTAAAAAAGGTTGAAGCCTCAAAATTTTTTACATGCCAAGTTGATGGGGCTGATTTTGGTTATGCTGATATTTTGTTTAATGTTGATGGAGAGATTCGGAAAGAGGGTGATTATTATATTGTAAGGTGCCAAAAGTTCGAGGCCGATATCTCGGCGCAAGAAGTTGGCTGTTTTTTGAGTGGTGGTAATATTAACAAAGACGCAAAGTACAAAATAATGTTCCCGATAGTGGAGCTTGCCTTTTACAAAAATATTTGCGCGATGTTTAATTCTTTTGTTCAGATAGGTGAAAATTTGGGGCCAAAGGAAGAACACAAAGACTGGGCGGCTGCGCCAACTATGTTTGGTTCTGTTTTTACCAATCCAAACAAGGCGCCAAATCTTACCGCTCAGAAATTTATAAGAGTTTTGAACAAAAATTTGGGTGAAAGTCGGGAAGGATAATTCTCAACAAAAGTGTTCTCATTCATGATTGTTTTATAACAAGAAGTAGTTGCTTTTAAAAAAATCCCCGAGCGTGTGTTCGGGGATTTTTGTTTTTTACGTTGGTGAAAAACAATCATTAAAAATAAAGCCGAATCCGGAAAACAAAAATATCAGATAAACTATTTCGACCGAAAAATAAAGAGAAACAAAGCCGGGGCGCCAGATTTCCAATAAAAACAAAATCATGGTTAAGATAAAACTCAGTCCGATGATCGGCTGGACAATGGCAAAAATGGTTTTTTTTATTTTTTCCATAGTTTTTTTAAAAATGTTTTTAGCGGTGTCTTTTTTGCCAGATCGCATTTGATATATTCAAGCGTATAAGATTTTATTTCGGCGAATTTTTTGTGAGAAAAAGATAATCGCAAATTTCCTTGTTCATAATTGGCTTTGCTCAAATTAAAAGTTGTTTGCAAAATAGCGTTTTTGTCATTTTGAGAAATTATTTTTGGTGTTGGCGTTTGGTAGCCCCAATCTTTGTTGTTTTCACGCAAACTCAAACGAAAATTTTCCGGTTGTTCGCCTTGATAATTGACTTCGCAAACGGCCGATTCAAATCTTTGCGGAGACAAAATGTCCAAATAGACCGGTTGTCCGGTTATTTCTTGCTCACAATTTTTTGCGCAAGAAATTTCTTTTACTCTGGTTGCCGGCCATAGGCCTTTGGTAAATGGTGATTTTTCAAAATTATAAATAATGGTTAATTTACCGAGCGGTGAAAAGTTCATAAAAAAAAGATACCCGAGTAAAAGCAAACTCAGCAAAGAGGAAATTAAAAAAGAAATTTTATTTACTCGGCTCAAGGACATAAAGATTTTCGTCTTTAAATATAGTTTGCAGGAATTTTAAATCAATATTTTGCTCGTTTAATTTTTTGGTCAATGTTTCAATGTCTTTGAATCCTTCGGAAGAGTAATAAAAAATTTTGGTATTTTGTAAAATTTTTGGCAAAAAAGTTATTGGATCTTTGGCGTGAATTTTTGGATCATTGATTGATTGGATGACTTGGTAAGTCGGAAAAAATATGCGGTCAGCCCATTCGGGAACGATAAGTAATGAATTTTTTGGTACAACGTTGTTGATTGTTTCCAGCCGTGTTGAAAATTCAGTTAAGTCATTTTTTATTTTCAAAAGTCCTTCGCCTGTTTGATCAAAAACCATGTTTAACGAGAAAATTAAAAAAAAGAAAATTGAAAAAATGATAAATGGTTTTTGCCATTTTTGTTTTATTGTTTTAATGAGTTTTGTGAAAAAAATTACCCAAAAAGGAATTAACAAAAACAACATTGGCAAAAAATAGCGCAAATGCGGTGAGCCGATTGAACTTTGCAAATCTTTTGGCAATCCGGAAAGTCCCCATGGTGAAAAAGCGCCATAAAAAATCAGTTCATAAATAATGGTGAAAAAAATAATTAGACCGGCGAAAAAAATATTGTAATTTTGATCAGCAGCTTTTTTGTTGTCATTTTGAATGTTGTCCTTTTTGTCATTTCGACAAGCAACTTTCTTGTTGTCATTTTGAGCGGCATTTTTTTCTTTGTCATTTCGACCTGCCTGCGTGTAGCCGAGCAACGCTTCGGCGGAGGCACGGCCGAGCATAGCGAGTGGAGAAATCTGTTTTGAACAAAAATAAAGCAGATCTCTCCACTTTGGTCGAGATGACAAATTTAAAATCATCAATAATCCCAAAATCGCCGGAATGAAAATCGGAAATAGAATTTTCCACAGATATTCGCGGATATGCACAAAAACGGTGGATAAGTTGTGCCCGAATGGCAATAAAAATCCCAATATTTTAGAAAAAGTATTTTTTGCAATAGGCGCGGTGTTTTCCAGCGCTTGATAACCCAACGAAAAATAGGAACCGTAAACCAATTTGTTGATTGATAAAATTCCGAACAAACCAAGGAGCAAGGGTATTCCAAAGTAAATTAAAAATTTTGTTTTTCTTTCATAAATAAACCAAAATGCCAAAAGTAAAAATCCGAGAAAGAAAATTTCCGATGTTCTGACAAATAAAGCTAAAGATAAAAAGAGAGCGGACGGAATTAGTAAAAAATCGTTTCTTTTGATTTTTGCCAAAGTCAACAAATAGAAACAACTAAGACTGAAAAAAATCAATAAATTTTGCGGTAACAAACCTTTGTTGGCCGAATAAATAAAGTTCGGCAACACGAGCGCCAAGGCGCTCGACCAAAAGGCGATTTTTTCTTCAGCTATGTTTTTTAAACCAAAAAATAAAAATAAAATTGAAAATAAAGATAAAATTGGCGTGAAATAAACTATTGTGCCGGTTGAAAATATTTTTGCAAGTAGTCCGTAAATTATCGGTAATCCGAGAAAACTGCCACTTACTAATTCGTGTTTTGGCGTAACATTGATGGAGCGAGGAAAGACAATATTGGCGCCGAATTCGTTTAACGGCTCGTAAATTTTTAACTGATTTTTGTCCGCAAAACTTTTGGCAAAATAAAAATTGGCCGTTTCATCAGGTGAGTAAAATTGATCATTGAATTGCGTCGGCAAATAAAAATATATGGGCGTAAAAATAATAATCAGTCCGATTAGCGAGAATAAGTAGGGTTGTTTTTTTATTTTTTGCCAGAGATTGTCCATAATTTGCTTTAATTTTACCATTTTGTAGTTGGAAAAACAAGTTGTTGAATTTTTCTGATAAATTTCCACGGCAAAAAGACATTGACAAAAGTATGATTTTTACATATGATGATTTTACTGTTCTTTTGGTGTTTTGTTTTGTGTAGTAGTGCTATTCCTTTCAACCTTTGTGGAGAAAGAAAAATGGCGGTATTGAAAAGAGGAAAAATCAAGGCTTTGGTGGGATTGCTTGAAGACGGACTGGAAGCAACCAGTCTTGAGGACAAGGATCTGTTGTTGCTCCAAGTCAGGAGAGCACTGGTTAAAAAAGAGCAATATGTCCAAAAAAGAGAATCCGCTCGTAGAAACGCTCACCAATATATGAATATGAATTGACCAAGTCAATTTAAAAGCGCAAGCTGATGTCTTACCGCCATGAACGGTAGGGCTTTTTTATTTCAAATTTATGCAAAATGTGCTAAATTATTAATGGACTTATTATTCGATTCTCTTCGGAAAGATTTTTAACTCTCATTCGTTATATATATTGTGAAAGTTATGAATGAACAACAGTTCGAAAAAATTTTTGCTGAATTGGCCGAACCGATTTTCCGGTTTATCTATTTTCGTGTATTTGATCGAGAATTGGCCAAAGATTTAACGCAAGAAGTTTTTTGCCGAGTTTGGAAGGTTTTCAGCGAAGGAAAAAAAATTGATAATTTGCGCGCTTACATTTATTTGATTGCCAGAAATCTGGTGATTGATGAAAGTCGCAAGAAGAAAAATAGTTCGCTGGATGTTTTGGCGGAAAAAGGAGCCGATCCACCAGTTGAAGTTCAAGAAGTTTATTGGCAAAAGAATGAAAATGATAATTTGTTAAAAACTTTGCGCAGATTGAAAAGTTCAGAGCGTGAAGTTTTGGAGATGCGTTATTTGCGAGAATTAAAAGTCAAAGAAATCGCTGAGATTTTGCAAATTACGTCCAATGCAGTTTCTTTGCGTTTAAAAAAATCCAAGAAGATGTTAAAAGATTTATGCTACGAGCGGAATTCAAAAAATTAAAAAAAGTTGAAAGTAAGTATTCTTTAACAAAAGAGGAAATTTTTGCGATGCAAAAGAATTTGCGGATTTTTCAAATGCAAAATCCTTTACCAAAAAGAAAATTTAGAATTAATATATTAAATCTTAACTACAAATTTATGATTCCAGCAATTATTGCTCTCGCCGTGGCGTTGTCCGGCGGAGTTGGCTTGGCCGCCCAAAACGCCAATCCGGGGGATGTTCTTTATCCTGTCAAAACTTCAATTAACGAACCTTTGCAAACCGCTTTGAAAATTGATCCAGAAAAGAAAGCGGAATTTGTTGCTGATTTGGTCGAAAAAAGAATTGCCGAAAAAGCCAAATTGGTTGAAGAAAAAAAATTGGATAATTTTGTCAACAACCGTTTGGAAAAAAATTTGCAAACAAAAATTGCTAAAACCGAAACCTTGGCCAAAAAATTAAGCGAACGTGGCAACAATGTGGCCAGTTTGAATGTTTATTCTCGTTTGGCCGGATATTTGGAGGCCAATGAAATGATTTTGACCAAGGTAGCAGAGATAAAACCGGAGTTAAAAACACAAATTTCAGGGAAGTTATCTGAGATTTCTGAAAAAAAGGAAGCAGTGCGGAATTCAACGGCGGCAAGCGAGCAAAAAATGATTGATGCCCAAACAACAAGTTCGAGTTATTCGGAAACAACCGATACCGTTGCGCCAATATCTGTAATGCCAATTCCCGTCGCCAAGGCACACTTAGAAAAAACCGAGGCGTATTTAAAGGCGATTCAAGGAATTTTGAGTGAAAAAATAGAAGCCGGTTCGACCCATTCTTTGTTGTCCGAAATGAGTGCCAAGTTCGAAGAAGCGAAATTGCTTGTCGCAGAAGCAAAAAGATACTTTGACGAAAAGAAATATGTCGAATCCATTCATTCCGCTAACGAAGCCAAAAAACTTTTAGTTCAAGTAAAAGTATTGTTTTACAACAAAGTGATTTCCGAACCAAAATATAAGAATCAGGCGGAATTGACTCAAAAAGTAGAAGAAAGAATAAAAAAACAAACAGAAAACACAAAAGAAAGAGAATCAAAACGTCTTGAAAATCAAAAGGAAAAGCAAGCAAAAATTGAAGAAATGAAATTGAAAAAGCAAAATAAAGTGGAAACTGAAAAAACACAAATTGAAGCGGAAGATAATAATTAAATTTTACAAAAAATCGCCTTATAAAATGGGCGATTTTTTATCTTGATTTTTATTCTAATTTATGACATAATCATGACGATCACCAGCTTGTCATTCTGAGCTTAGCCTGCCCCGAGCAAAGCCGAGGGGAAGAATCTAAGCTGGTTAATCCTGTTTTGAGATGCTTCGACATGCTCAGCATGACAAAACAGGATAGATACATAATTTTTAATTTTTAAAATATGCCGGTAAACACTTCTTGGGGACAATCAGCCGATTGGTATGACAGTCATCTGAAAAAAGATGATACTTATCACAGTACCATAATTTTGCCGAACTTATTAAAAGCCATGAAAATAAAACTCGGCCAACGGATTTTGGAAATTGGCGGTGGTACCGGATTTTTTGCCAATGAATTTCAGAGATTGGGCGCGATTGTGACCGTTACTGATGTGGCCGAAGAACTTTTAAAAATCGGCATGCAAAAATATCCTGAGGTTAATTTCAAAAAATGCAAAGGTTCGCAAGTTGATGAAAAGTTTGATGAGGATTTTTTTAATTTGGTGACCATGATTTTGTGTTTGCAAAATATCGAAGATTTTGAACCGACGCTTCGCTCGGTCGCCAGAGTCATGAAAGGTGGCGCGCGACTTTATATTGTTTTGAACCATCCTGTTTTGCGTGTTCCTCGTCAATCAAGTTGGGTTTGGGATGAAAAAAATAATACGCAGTTTCGCAGACTCGACGGCTATATGTCCGAAGTTTCCATTCCTATGCAAATGCATCCGGGAGCAGATCCGGAAGAAAAAACATGGACTTTTCATCGTCCGCTTTCTGCGTACTTCCGTGCGTTTCGTGCGTCCGGCTTTGTCATTACGCGATTGGATGAATGGTGTTCGCAAAAAGTTTCCGTTGGCGCAAAAGCCAAACAAGAAAATCGCATGCGTGAAGAAATTCCGCTTTTCATGTCAATTGAATTAACAAAAATAAAATTATAAAAAATTTTTAATTAAAAAAATATGATTTGGGTTGGGACATTGGCCGGTGTTATTTTGGTGAGTTTGTTGTCGCTCATCGGTGCGATAACTTTGTTTGTTAATCACGAAAAGCTGCAAAAAGTTTTGCTTTATTTTGTCAGTTTTTCCGTGGGGGCTCTTTTTGGCGAAGTTTTTTTGCATATTATTCCGGAAATTTCCGAAGAGTTTGGTTTTAGTGAAAAGATGGGAATGTTTTTTCTCGCGGGTGTTTTGATTTTTTTCATGATAGAAAAATTCGTCCATTGGCATCACTGCCATCGTGTTGATCATGATCACAAAAAATTGCATCCGGTCGCTTTTACCAATTTGTTGGGCGATGCTTTGCATAATTTTCTTGATGGTGTTATTATCGCCGGTGCTTTTGCGGTTTCTTGGTCGTTGGGTATAGCTACTACTTTGGCTGTTATTGCGCACGAAGTTCCGCAAGAGATTGGTGATTTTGGGGTGTTGCTTTTTGCGGGCATGAGCAAAAAAAAGGCTTTGTTATTTAATCTTTTTTCCGCTTCTTTGGCGATTCTTGGTGCAGTTTTAACTTTGCTGGTTGCGCAAAATATGGAAAATATTCTGCCATATATTTTGGCTGTGGCCGGTGGCGGATTCATTTATATTGCCGGATCTGATTTGATTCCCGAATTGCATCGAGATTCCAGATTATCGCAAACTTTTGGTCATTTTGTTTTTGTTCTTGTTGGTTTGGCCGTAATGTTTGGCTTGAAAATTATCGGATAAAGGAAATTTTCGGAAAAGGTATCTTTTAAAAACTTGACTTGGTCGGTATCTTTCTTGAAGTTTTTATTAGAGAAGAATGATTTCTGTAAACGTTGTCCCTCTCTCGTAATGAGTTGAGGGATTTTTTATTATTGACAATTGGATGTTTATTTAGTAATATACAGTTTCCTTGTTCTTTGACAAAAATCCGATTTCGCGGGAGGCGAAAGGAGAAAGAAATGAATAAATTGAGTACAGCTGGAAAATTGGATTTGAAATTGGCGGAGATTAATCGGCGATTAAGAGGTTTTGGTGTGCCGTTTGAGCTAATTCGTTTGGGTAATTACCGCAATGGTGAATGGCAAATTGATGATGTTATTGCGCATTTTAGCCAAAAGAAATATAAGATTGCCGTTGGTTTTTTGGTTCTGACGCCTTATACAGGAGTGCCGGTTGAATATTGGTGTCAATTCAATTCCACCTATTCGACGGAAGCTTTGTCCGGCCAAATTGTTGTGCCGGTTGTTAACGAGAATTGTTTTTTAATGATTAAATCTTATGGGACTTTTATCGGCCAAACGCCGTTACTTTTTCCACGAGGATTTATTCCAGAAAGTAAAACCGATTTGCCGGCAATTTCTGTGACAAAAAAGTTGATTGAGCGAAAATTTTTGCAATTCGTAAATTCTGTCGGCGGTACTTTTGTAAATGAACCGCAATTATTACAAAATAAAAAAGGTAAAGTTCGTTTGGCGGAAGATTCTTCAACTAGTGGAAATTGGTTGACTGTTTCAACTGTCAAAATTAAAATTGACTTGTTGAGATATGAAAAGCGCGAAAAAGAATTTCGTTCATGCAAATTGATCCCGCTTGAAGAATTTTACTCTTATGTTGGGAGTGGAGAAATTCTGGATTTACATTCATTGTCCGCGTTCGTGGTTTTCACGGCGGTCAAAAACAGATCAGCGGGAGGCTGATTTTAACCACCAAGTTTTCTTTCTGCCTCAGACAGGAGGTCTGACAGAATGAAGGCACGGATGTTATGGGAAAGAGTTTTCGTGAACTGTATGGAGCAAATCCCGAAGGAGCAAAAAAAGGTTGGAAACTTTTTGTTGATCGGAAGGAAATTCCTGCCGATGAAATGGAATTGGTTTCCGGTTTTGGAACGGTTCGTTACGGAAGAACTCCGCAGAATTATGATGCTTGGCTTTTTGCTGAGAATGGTGGAGGCGGTTCGGTTTTGGTTCCGTTTTTCAAAGACAAACAGAACAGATTGTTCGTGGCGGTCGTAGAACAGCCTCGTCCGTTGCAGGCTGATGACAAGGTGGCCAATTTGCCCAGAGGATTCCTTGATCCCGGAATTGATCATTTTGAAAATGCGGCCAAAGAAGCCGGCGAAGAGTTTGGACTCAAGGACAAAAGTCGAGTTTTCTTGCTCGAAGGAGAACCGGGAAATCCCAATAACACCTTTTTCTTTAACAATGGCGTTACGGACAAAGGTGAAAAAATGGGAATTCGGTTTTATGGTGTTAAATTTAATTGGAATGAAGTGGAAGTTGTTGATGGAAAGGTTGTTTTCAAACAGGGGGTGGTAAAACCGATTACCAAAGATGCGGAGAAAATCATGGGTGCAAAATTCCTGTATTGGAAAACTGCCATGCATCTTGGATGCATGATTACCAACGCGGGAATTGGCCGACTTTTGGCCACGTTGGACTAAGATTACTTTGAATCCTCAAATCATATTTGGGGATTTTTTATTATTGACAAAACTATTTTTTCGCGCTATGCTATTGACTGTTGTTCTTTTTTAACTTTGCAACAAAGAGCTTAAAAAAATTTAATTCCAAAAGCGAGGTTCAATGAGTAGCGCAAAAAAGGTTTTGCTGGTTGAGGATGAAATTTGGTTTGTAGAAATGTATCAAGATTTTTTATCAGAGGAGGGGGTTGAAGTTCATAGTACTGCTTGTGTGGATCAGGCGATTTCCATGGCTGGCGAAAGGCATTATGACTGTGTTCTCTTGGACGGAAAATTAAAAGAACCGCTTGACGGTTTGCGGTTTTTGCACGCCGTTGATCATCGGAGAATGAAGGTTATCGGTGTTTCCGGTAATCCGCTAACAAATGCATTGCTGTTGCGCCATGGCGCTACCGCGGTTTTTGGAAAAACGGAAGTTGCAAGAATTGTTAGTTTTGTTTTAAATAAATAAAGCTAACTTAATGGGGTCGTATTAACGCGCCCCTTTTTTATTTTTTAAAAAATTATCGGTAGGGGCAAGTCGTGCCATGCCCCTACCGACAATTTTTAATTTTTGGTATAATTCAAATATAAAATAAAAATAAAATCATGTTCTGGCTATATTTAACTCTTGGTGCGCAATTTTTTAATTCGTTGGCCGCACTTCTCGACAAAGTGCTTGTTAGCAAAAGATTTCCTTTTGCTGGGGTTTTGACTTTTTGGACTGCGGTCGCTAATTTGTTCGGTGTTTTTTTTGTTTTTTTCGATTTTAATTTTCAGGCTGATTCATTTTTAATTCTGATTTCATTGTTGTCGGGTGTTTCTTTTTCCATTGCTTTGCAATTTTTTTATACAGCCATGAAGACTGGCGAAGCTACGCATATTGCACCGCTTTCTGGCGGGGTGTTGCCAATTTTTTCCATTGTTTTTTCTTATTTTATTTTGTCCGAAAGACTTTCTAGCTACGAATGGGTAGCGGTTATATTTTTAATTTTGGGGGCACTGGTTATTTCATTTGAAAAAAGTCGAGAACATAATGGTTGGCATATCGGGATGTTGTGGGCGATTATTGCCGGAATGTTTTTTTCTTTGTCGTACGTTCTTGGGCGATATTCATTTTTGCAAGACACTTTTTCGACCGGTTTTGTGTGGGCGAGGATAGGTTCTTTTTTGGCTGTTTTGCCTTTGCTTTTTGTGAAAAATATCCGGCAGAATTTATTCAGTAAGGCAAAATCAAATTCGGAAAAGAACAAAAGTTTTGTTCTTTTGGTGATAAATAAAACAAGTTCGGCCGTTTATTTTGTCGGCATAAATTATGCCATTTCTTTGTCCAGCGCGACCATTGTTAATGCGCTCAGCGGTTTGCAATATGGTATTTTGTTTGTCATGGTTTTGCTTTCTACTAAGTTTTTCCCAAGGTATTTCAAAGAAAAATTTTCTTTTTCGGAAATCATTTTACAAATTATAGCAATTATTTTGATCAGCATCGGCTTGGTTCTTTTAGTTTAATTTATGACTTGGATTATTTATGCAAAAGAATAAACAAAAACCAAATTCAAAAATAAAAGAAAGAATAATTGTTTCTTTGGTTTTTTTCGCAATGATTTTTATTTTGGTGGTGTCTCTTTTTACGGTTTTATTTTTTTATGATTTTGGCAAAGGAAAAGATTTTGTGTTGGGTGTTAATTTTTCTCGTAGTTATGCGGATTATTTGGGTGTTGATCCGAGAGAAACATTGTTTGATATTTTGAATGAGTTAAAAGTAAAGCATGTTCGTTTGTCCGTTCCGTGGAATGAAGTAGAAAAAGAAAATGGTGTTTATGATTTTTCCGACTTGGATTGGCAGATAGAGTTTGCGGAACAGTTTGGCGCCAAAGTTATTTTGACCGTTGGACGGAGAACTCCGCATTGGCCAGAATGTCATGATCCGGAATGGTTAAAAAACAGTGATTCTGATTTGATTAGAGAAAAACAGTTGGCCATGATTAAGGCCGTTGTGGAAAATTACAAAAATCGAGAGATTATCGAAATGTGGCAGGTTGAAAATGAACCGATGTTAGACTATTTTGGCGAATGTCCGCCTGCGAATTATGATTTATTACGAGAAGAGATTTCGTTGGTAAAAACTTTGGATATTCGGCCGATTTTAATTACTGATAGTGGAGAGTTGAGCAGTTGGCTACCGGCGTCAAAAGCCGGAGATTCTTTTGGTACGACCATGTATCGAGTGGTGCAAAATGATTTTCTTGGATATATTTATTATCATTTGCCACCGATTTTTTATAATTGGAAAGCGCGTATTTTGGGTTTGAATCTTAACGATGTTTTGGTTGCCGAATTGCAGGCCGAACCATGGGCGCCAAATGGTATTTTGAATTCTGCTTTGTCCGAGCAGTTCAAATCAATGGATGCCAAAAGATTAAAAAGCCATGTTGTTTACGCTAGAAAAACTGGTTTCCGTGGAGCCTATCTTTGGGGTGCCGAATGGTGGTATTATTTGGCTAAAATAAAAGGAAATAATTCTTTGTGGGAAACAGCTAAGACTTTTTGGGAAAAATAGGTGGTTTGTGATATAATGAACAAAGAACAAGGAGCAATTTAGAAAAAGAACATAAAAACAATAATTCTTAATTCTTAATTCTTAATTCTTAATTCTGAATTAAAAGCTTACCATTTATTTACTTTTATCAAATATGAATTTAAAGAAAACATTAATTTTGAGTGCGGTTATTTTTCTTGGTTTTGTTGGGATTGTTAGTGCCGAGGAACCAAAAAAAATTGACACGAAAAAATTGTTGGTTGATGAAGCTAAGATTATCAAGCCGGGAGTTTTGCCGGATTCATTTTGGTATTGGTCTGATATTTTTGGTGAACAGTTAGTTTTTGTGGCCAAGGTTGGCAAAGAAAAAAAAGGTGAATATTTGCTTGATTTGGCCGAAGAAAGATTGGCGGAAATGCGTTCTTTGTCCGAAAAAGGCGTTGCCAAATATACAGAGGAACTTCTTTCTAGGCATCAAGAAGAAGTTTCCAAGGCCGAAGAATTTCTCGCCGAAGCCAAGGGGTTAACGGTCGAAGAGTTCAAAAAACAGCAACTGGAATTGGAAAAAGAAATTTTGCGCCAAGAAAAAAATATCAAGAGAGAAGCTTTGCAAGCTCCAACCAAATATGAAAAAGGCCAAACAACAATGTTTGGTTCATTGAAAAATTGGTTGGCCAAAGTAACGGGTCATTTGTCAGAAAAAAAAGTGAATATCGAGCAAACAGAAGCGCAGATGTACGAATAGATTTAAAAATTATTTTTGCACAAAGAGAGGGGGAATACTCCTTTTTGTTTTTTCAAAAAGTTTGCTATAATTAATTGGTGGATTAAATATATTTTTTATGACTAACAAAACTGTTTACCCAAACAAAATCCGTTTGCTTATTTTACCGCAAAAGGAAACATTGGCGACAACAGTTTTTTTTCTTTTTGGAGTGGGTTCGAGATACGAAAAAAAGGAAATTAACGGTTTGTCGCATTTTATCGAACACATGATGTTCAAAGGGACAAAAAAAAGACCAAAAACTGTTGATCTTAGTCGAGAATTGGATCGTGTTGGCGCCGAGTTCAATGCCATGACCAGCAAAGATTATACCGGATATTATGTCAAAATAAATCACGACAAAATTTCTTTGGCCGTGGATATTTTGTCTGATATGTTATTGAACTCAGTTTTCAAAAATGAAGAATTAAATCGCGAACGTGGTGTGATTATCGAAGAGATTCACATGTATCATGACAATCCGCTCATGCACATCGAAAGTTTGCTCGAAGAGATTATTTACGAGAATCATCCTTTGGGTGCGGATATTGCAGGGCCGGAAGAAGTCATAAAAAAAGTTAGTCGTCAGCAAATGTTGAATTATCTTTCTGAATATTATCGACCGGATAATTTGGTGATTGTGGTTGCCGGACGTGATGCCGAAAAAGCAAAAAAATATTTGGAAAAAGATTTCATCAAAAAATTTCAACGGCCGCCTTTGTCTCTTGATAGCAAATTTATTGAATTTCATTCCGAGCAAAAAGCGCCACGAGTAAAATTAAATTACAAAGAAACTCAACAGGTGCAAATGGCCATTGGTTTTCCGGCTTTTGGTTATCATGACAAGCGCGCTTATGCCATGCATCTTCTGTCAATAATACTTGGAGGAAATATGAGCTCTCGTTTGTTTATTTCTGTTCGTGAAAGACAGGGTTTGTGTTATTTTATTCGCGCTTACCCTAATTTTTACCAAGATGCGGGTAATTTTTTCATTCAATCGGGGTTGGATATTTCTCGTTTTGATTTGGCGCTTGAAGTTATTCAAAAAGAACTAAAAAAAATCGCCAAGTCTGGTGTTTCCACCAAAGAATTAAAAGACGCCAAAGAATTCATCCGCGGAAAAATTGTTTTGAATATGGAAGACAGTTCCAATGTTGCCGAATTTTTTGGCAAGCAAGAATTATTGGTGGGCGAATCTTTGACGCCGGAACAAAAAATAAAAAAATATTTTGCGATTTCCTCCGAAGAAGTGCAATCGGTCGCGCGATTTTTGTTCAAAAAAGAAAAATTCAATTTGGCCGCCATCGGACCATTCAAGGACGAAGAAAAAATTTATCGCCAAATCATTTTATAAAAAAAATTATGCGCAAAATGTTGGTCGCCAACTGGAAAATGTTTTTAAAAAAAACTGAAACAATCAATTTGGCTAGGGAGATCGTCCACAAAGTTCATTCGGCCAAGGATTTGGAGATTGTTTTGGCGCCCAGTTTTTTGTATTTGGCGGAATTGCGAGATTTGGCAAAAAAATATGATTTGGCGCTTTGCGGGCAGGATCTTTCGACCGAAAAAGAAGGCGCGGTTACGGGACAGATTTCCGGCGAGATGTTAAAAGAATGTGGTTGCCAATATGTTTTGGTGGGTCATTCGGAAAGACGATCTTTGGCCAGAGAGACCGAGGAAATGATCAATCGCAAAATAAATATGGCTTATTCAGCCGGATTAATTCCGCTTTTGTGTGTTGGCGAAACCATGGCCGAAAAACAGGCTGAGCAAACGGAACAAGTTTTGATAAAACAAATCCAAACAGCTATCCAAAAAGTCAGCGCTCTGCCGGAAAATGAATTGGTTATCGCGTATGAACCGGTTTGGGCGATTGGTAGCGGTAATTATTTGGAAGTGTCAGAAATTGACTCGATGATAAAAATAATCAAAAGAATTGTTTCACATATTTATTCAGAAAAGTTTTTTGAAGAAAAAGTGCGTATTTTGTACGGTGGATCGGTAAACAATTTATTGGCACCGGGTTATTTTGCAGAAAAAAGATTAAGCGGTTTGTTGGTTGGCCGAGCGTCATGTCATGCCGAGGATTTTGCTTCAATCGCTTCATTTCATAATGCGAATTAAATTTTGTTAGGTTTTATGGTTTTTATATTTATTCTACTTGTTTTACTTATTCTGTTTATCCTTATCACTTACCAGTTATAACCTTTATATGTTAGTACATATAAAAAAACTTCTTGATTACGCTAACCGGCGACATTGTGCGATTGGTGCTTTTAATGTTAATAATTTGGAGATTTTGCAGGCGGTTTTGCGCGGAGCGGAAAAAATGAAATCACCGGTAATTATCCAAACTTCGCCCAGCGCCATTAAATATGCCGGATTAAAGGAATTGAGTTCTTTGATTCGGGTGTCTGCTGATAATGTCAAAATTCCGGTTGCTTTGCATCTGGATCATGGGCATGATTTTGAATTGGCGCGGGATTGTATCAATGCGGGATATTCCTCGGTGATGATTGACGGTTCGACTTTGCCCTTTGAGCAAAATATTGCTTTGACCAAAAAGGTGGTTAATTATGCGCATGCCAAAGAGGTTTTTGTCCAAGGAGAGTTAGGGCGGTTGGAAGGTTCTGAAGATTGGTTAAAGAGTGAGGATTCGGAAGCTTTTTTGACTGAACCGCAAGAAGCCGTCGATTTTGTTTTCGCAACAGGAGTGGACACTTTGGCGGTGGCTATTGGCAACTATCATGGTGTAGAAAAATTAACTGAGCATAAAATTTTAAAATTAGATTTCGCGAGATTAAAAGAAATAAAAAAACAGGTAAAAGTTCCATTGGTTTTGCATGGAGCTTCCGGTTTCAAATTCATTTCCATCAAAAAGGCGATTTACTACGGAATTAGAATTATCAATATTGACAGTGAATTGCGTTATTCTTTTGCTTTGGCCGAAAAAGCTTTTTGGGCCAAGAATAAAAATATTTTTGACCCACGAGAAATTCTCGCGCCGGCCACGCGTCAAATGCAAAAGACCGTAGAGCGAAAAATTCGTAATTTTGGCAGTGGCTCGTTTAAATTATAAACTATGTTTTTAAATATAATTTTAATTTTTATAATAATAATTTGCGCCGGCGGAATCGGTTATATTTTTTGGCGCAAACTGCCAAAGATTAGAATTTTGGATGTGGCGACCGTTCCGGAAGCGCAAGCGGATCGTTTGCGTGATCGGTTGCTTTTTGAAAGACTAAAAAGGAGCGCAACTGAAAAATCAAAAATTCTAAAAAACAAATCCGCGATTATTACCGGTGGACTTTTTGGGGTTTTTAAAAAACTGCCAAAAAAGGTTTTTGAATTAGAAAAAAAATATCAGCAAGAGTCACAAAAGAAAAATCATTTATTGCCAAAGGAAGTATGCGGCCAGATTAATCTTTTGTTGACGACGGGAATGAAAAATTTAAAGGAAGAAAATTTCGGAGAAGCGGAGAAGACGTTTATCGAAGTAATCAGTTTGGATGCCAAGAATGTTTCCGCTTATGAAGGTTTGACCGATCTTTATATTGCGCAAAAAGAGTTCAAACAGGCCAAAGAAACCGCGCTTTGCGTGATTAAACTTTTGGAAAAATCCGGCAAAAAAGTTACGGCCGTAGAAAATGGTCAGGAACTGTTCTTATACCAAAATGGAGTGGTTTTAGGCAAGGCCTATTTTTCTTTGGCGGAAATTTTTCACGAATTGGATCAAGAATTTATCGCCAATGAGTTTTTGGTCAAGGCTTTGTCGGTTGATGAAAATAATCCCAAATACCTTGATAAATTTATAGAATCGTGTATAATCTTGAAGCAAAAGTCCAGGGCGCTTGATTTTATCAAAAAACTGGAATCGGTCAATCCGGAAAACCAAAAGATTCAGGAGTTTTACGAAAAGCTAAAAGAATTATAAATATATTGTTCCAAAATTCAGAATTTATCACGAAGCCCCAAAGGGGCAAGTGATCCCTTTGGGAGAATTCAGAATTAGGTTATTTTGCCGTTGTAGCTTCACGAAGTGATCCCTTTGGGACAGTTGGTGAGCATTTCCATTATAAAAGAAAATTATAGAAATTATTTTGCCGTTGTAGCTCAGTTGGTAGAGCATTTCCATGGTAAGGAAAAGGTCATCGGTTCAATTCCGATCAACGGCTCCAGCCTACGCCAAGGCTTCGGCTGGCGCGCCAGCTATATTTTTTAACGACAAATGGCTTTTTATTAATTTATAAAGACTGCAATTAGGCAGTTTTTTTGTTTGGGAAAAACAAACAAAAAACCGCTAAGCATAGGAAGCGGATTTTTGTTTATAATCAAATCAATGATTTTAATGTTTCTCTCACTGCTTTTTGGCACTGTTTTGACGAGCCCAAGAAGCGGTGCGATTATTTTCGACACGAAGGCTCAGTTTTTCCTCCAAAAGACATAAGAAATTTGTAGGAAGTCTAGACTTCGGCTTTCCATCGAAAATATTGTTTTTGAAAGCTAACATAACAGTATAGCTCGTTTATAAAATTTTGTCAATAGCGTATGACAAAAAATGGTTTTTGTTGTTTGATTTTATCTAATTTTAAATAAAAAATGGTGCTCTTTCTTTGTCGAAATGTCTTGGCGTTTTGTGTTTAATTTTCTTGAATTTATATGAAAAACTTATTATTGTTGACGGGAGTAAATTTTTGTGATAATATTTTTTGTCAACTTAACGGTGGAGGTAATCATGGACAACTGAACGGTTGTTTTCTCTGCGGGCGGGTGGAGAGTAAAATCAAAAGTCGATCATTGAGATGACAAAACAAGTTGTCCCTTTGACAAGGAGGAAAAGCGCATGGGTGATGATTTTTTTGGCAAAAGGAGGAGTAAATGAAAACGTGATTGGGGGTTCATTGCTTTTTTTAAAAATGGAAGATTAGTAAAAGCGTTCATAAAATAATAGTTGGGGCACCTTAATTAAGGTGCTTTTTTTGTTAATAGTATTGTTGCGTGAAAAGGTGAAAAATCGTATAATGTTGTTATAAATTAATAACAACACTATGCAATTAGCGAATGAATTGCAAAAAATTGGTTTGACTGACAAAGAAGCGCGTGTCTATTTGTCATCTCTGGAATTGGGGCAAGCCTCGGTACAAAATATTGCCAAAGAATCAGGGGTTAATCGCGCCACCACTTACATAATTCTTGAAGCGTTAAAAGAAAAAGGTCTGGTTAGTTCTTATGAACATGGCAAAAAAGCTTTTTTTGTGGCCACCAGTCCTGATCAACTTGATTCTGTTTTTGAAATAAAGAAAAAAGATTTGGAAGAAAAAGAAAAGAACTTCAAAAGACTTTTACCGCAACTGCGCATGATCCAAAACAAAAAAGTCGACAAACCGGTGATAAGATTTTTTGACGGACGACAAGGATTGCTTAATTGTATGGAAGAATTTATGGCCGATTCTGCAAAAGCAGAGAGCGAACCGTTGCGTATGGTTTATTCTCAAGATCGTTTGAGCAATCTTTTTACTGAAGAAGAAAGAAAAAAATTCAAGGAAATTCGTTTGCAAAAAAAAGTCCAAACAAAAGTTATTTATTCTTATGAAAAAGGAGAAAAACAAAGTTCTCCTGACGGTATGCGCGTTAATTTGATTGACAAAGATTTTCCGATTACTTGCGACTTGGCCATTTATGGTGATACTTTTCGTATTTCTTCTTTGGGCAAAGATTTGTCGGCCGTTTTGATCAAGGATGTGGAAATTGCCAAGACTATGAAAACCATTTTTGAATTGGCGTGGGAATCGGCCTTGCGCAGATATATAGAAACAAAGCGCAAACAAAAAGAGCTTTAGCGGATGGTGCTTTCAACATGGATCTGCGTTTTTATGAAAAATGAGAAAATAATCAAAGCACTTGCCGAATTGGAAAAAATGAAATTGCCGGCGCAAGTTCAGTGGAAATTTTGGTGCAAAAAAAACAAAACTGCTCAAGATCGACAAGAAATAATGATTGGCGCGATTTTGGCGCAGAATACTTCTTGGCGAAACGTGGAGTTGGCTATTCAAAAGTTAAGAAAAGCCAAAATGTTAACTTTGAATAAATATCTTAATTTGCCGGCCGGAGATAACAGCCTATTGCAGGAAATTATCAAACCGGCCGGTTTTTTTCGCTCCAAAAGCCAATACTTGCAAAATTTAGCTAAATTTGTTAAAACTAAGGGCAGTCTTAACAAACTGAAACAACTGGATTTACCGGAGCTTCGCCGAGCGCTTTTGTCGGTTAAGGGTATTGGTAAAGAAACGGCTGACAGTATTTTGAACTATGCCCTGGACAAACCGATTTTTGTTATTGATGAATACACCCGACGGTTTTGTCAAAAGTTCAAAATTATTAATAAAAAAGATTACGACAGTTTGCAAAAACTGTTTATGAATAATTTACCGATTGATTATCGTATTTATCAAAAAGTTCATGCGGGGATTGTGTGTTTTTTTAAAAAATAGTCTATTTTCTTAGACGACACTTCTTGCCGTCGCGTAGCCGCTATGGCGAAGCACGGCGACTCTGCTCGGTGCAGGCCTTTAGTCGTCGTCATGATTATTAGTGTTTTTTATAAATCTTTTATACACCGACTAAAGTCGGTTAGGAAAGGTATTTAATTGTTTCATTATTTAACAATAGCGGTCGTAAATTTTTCAAAGTTAAAGATTTATACTTTATGAACTTTCTAAACTTTATGAACTTTATAAACTCGTGTATATGCAAAAATTAAAAATTGAAAAATTGGTTTTCGGTGGAAAAGCTTTGGCACGAGAACAAGGTAAGGTCTATTTTGTCGAAGGCGCTTTGCCTGGTGAATCAGTTGACGTAACGATTACCAAGGAGGGCAAAAGTTTTGCCGAAGCCAAAGTGGTGAAAGTTTTAAAACCAAGTAAATTTCGCGTGGAGCCAAGAGAGGATCATTACCGCAGTTGTAGTCCTTGGCAAATTTTAGATTTCTCGGAAGAAAATAAAATAAAATGCCAAATCGTTTTTGAAACATTTCAACGTTTTGCCAAAATTGATTTGCCGGAATTGCAAATTGAGACTGATGCCAAAGAATATAACTATCGAAATAAAATTGAATTTAATTTTATCGTTGATGAAGAAAAATTGAGTTATGCGATTTTTGCTCCCGGTACGAATGATTTAACAAAAGTGTATAGTTGCGCTTTGGCCAGTTTGGAGATCAACAAGGCAGCCGATTTGTTTCTTGATGTTTTGAACAAAACCAAGATTCCAAAAAATATTTTCAAAAAAATAATTTTTCGTGGAAACTCCGAGGGACAAGTGTTGGTGGCCGTTTTTGTTCGTGAAAAAACAGGATTGGAAAAATTTAAATTACCAAAATGTGTCAGCGGTGTAATTTTTTATCAGGATGATGAATTTGAAACAAAAAAGATTTTTAATGTGGGTGTAAATGCGTTGACTGAAGATTTGAATAATACCATTTTAAAATTCGGGGTAAATTCATTTTTCCAAATAAATGTTCCGATTTTTCAAAAAGTCTTGAATGATATTGCCGAATTTTTGACAACCAAAGATGTGGTTGTTGATTTTTATTCCGGAGTTGGCGCCATTGCTTTATCTTTGGCTGATAAATTTAAATCCGCTGAATTAGTGGAGATAAATTCCGAGGCCGTTGATTTTGCCAGAGAAAATATTGAAAAAAACAGTTTGGATAATTGCAAGATGGAAAAATCAACCGCTGAATCGGCCAAAAATAAAATTGATGGCAAAAAAGTTTTGATTGTTGATCCGCCACGGCAAGGGTTGGACAAAGAAATTGTGGATAAGATTTTAAAAGAATTACCACCAAAAATCATTTATCTTTCTTGTGATCAATCAACTCAGGCTCGGGATTTCAATTTATTAAAAGAAAAATACGAAATAAAATTTGCCAAACTTTATAATTTTTTTCCGCACACTCCGCATATTGAATCATTGTTGGTTTTGCAAAAATTAAATTAAATAATGATATATGATTTTGTCATTTCGACTGAGCAACGCGAATGGAGAAATCTCAAAATCATCAATTGAAAAAACGGTTTTGAGATCCCTCTATTCACTTCGTTCAATCGGGATGACAAAACCGTTTTACAAAATATGTTAAACGGTATCTTTGCCGTCAACAAACCAAAAGGCCCATCTTCTTTTGCCATTATTCACCAAATTAGAAAACTGACCGGCGAAAAAAGAATCGGTCATGCCGGCACGCTCGATCCTCTCGCGAGTGGGGTTTTGGTTGTCGCCGTTGGGCGAGAGAATACCAAAAAAATAAATGACTTTGTAAAAAAAGAAAAAGAGTATTTGGCTACTGTTAAATTTGGTTTTACCAGTGCAACTGATGATGAAGAAGGTGAAAAGACGGAAATAAAATTTTCTCGAAATATTCCGATGTTGGAAGAAATAGAATCAGTTTGCCAAAAATTTATTGGTAATATTCAGCAAATTCCCCCGATTTTTTCTGCTATCAAAATTAATGGTCAAAAATCTTATGATTTGGCCAGAAAAAATAAAGCTGTGGAAATGAAACCGCGGGATGTTTTTATAAAGGAAATTAAAATTGAAAAATATTCGTGGCCATTTTTGCAAATAAAAGTTGTTTGCGGGCCAGGTGTTTATATCCGTTCATTATCCAAAGATATTGGTGCGGAACTTGGTGTCGGTGGTTATATGGCTGATTTGGTAAGAACCAGAGTAGGGGAGTTTATACTGGAAAATGCTTTAAATTTAGATGAATTGGTAAAAAATGATTGACATTTCTTTTTTATTGTTGTATTATGTAATTTCCATTATTGAGGAGGAAAGGATGAATCAAGTTCCTGTTTCGCCTATTGTTTGTACATGTTTTCTGGTGCTATTCGTAATTTTAACGCATCGTTTTGTTGAGCGATTGTTGCATGAAAATTTCGCTCGACGAATGATGGGGGTTTTGTTGTGCCAACAGCAAGGGCGGAAATTGCTTTTTCGCCACAAAGTCGCTGCTTTGTTGGATTATCCCAGCAAAGAGCTGATGAGTGCGCTGGAATGGGCGGTGAGGCAGGACTTTGTCCTTGCGCCGTCATCAGTTTTTAGGAAAAAGGAAGCTTATTCCTTTGATGTAATTCTGGCGGATTGCCAAATTACAGAAAGAGGAGAAAAATTTCTAAAAAGTTAGTGTTTGAAAACCCCGTCCTTGAACGGGTTTTTTTTTATTTTATTTTTCTGGTTTGCCTTTGAAAATTTATCGCAAAGCGATGCGCTTCATCTCTAACAGAGAGAAGCAATTTAGCCCTGTCGGATGACAGGGTTTTATTTTCTTTTAACCAATGCAAAATAGTTGCATCATTTGTAAAAAAGTTTTCGTTTTTTCTGGTTGGGCCTTTGGCGATGGAAACAATGGGAATTTTTATTTTGAAATTTTTTAAAATTGTTTTGGTGGCATTGATTTGCGGTAATCCGCCGTCTATTAAAAATAGATCAGGTAATGGCCAATCATTTTTTAATCTTCTGGTTAAAACTTCTTTTAAGCAATCAACATCGCTTTGTTTTTTAACCGTTTTTATTTTAAATTTTCGATAGTTTTTTTTATCAGGCTGTCCATTAAAAAATTTGACCATTGAGCCGACTAAACCGTTATTGCCAAAATTGGAAATATCATAACCTTCAATTGTTTTTATTTTATTTTCTGAAAATTTTTCATTTTCAAAAAAAGTTTTGTTTAATAAGGCGAAATCTTGAATTTTTTGTAACTGAAAAATTTGATTACGCAGGCGACCCGCTTCTTCAAAACTTTCGTTTTTTGAAAGTCGATTCATTTCTCGAGCAAAATTTTGAATAACTTTCTTTTTGTTTCCGTTTAAAAATAAAATTAAAGGATTGATAGATTTCTTTATGTAATTTTTTGCCGTAATTTCGGAGCTACAAACGCCCAGACATTGATTGATTTGTCGATAAAAGCAGGGTTTGCCACTTTTTGGTTCGCAAGTTCGATAGAAAAATAATCGACGCAAAATTTTTAAAGTCATTGAGGAATTTAATCCGGGAAATGGACCGAAAATATTTTTAAATTTTTTTTTTAATTCTATTTTTTTTTCTAAATTTTGTAAGTCATGTTCTCTAATTGTTTTGACGGTGGGGAATTCTTCATTGGTAATGACCAAGTAGTTCCAGCTTTTGTCGTCTTTGCCAAGAACATTGTATTTTGGTAAAAACTTTTTGATATAAATCGCTTCGAGAATAATTGCTTCAAAAACAGACTCGGTTGTGCGGTAGTCGATTTTTGCAATTTCATGGACCAGACTTTCGATCGGTCTTCTAACCGTCACTCCGGACTTGTTCCGGAGTCTGGAATTAAAATAGCTTTTGACCCGATTTTTTAATGAGGTGGCTTTGCCAACATAAATTAACTCCTTTTTTTCATTATAAAAAAGGTAAATTCCCGGAAAATCGGGAAGTTTTGTTAATTGTTGTCTAATTTTTTGTAGGTTATTCATAACCTTAAATTTAGCACAAAAAAGATCTATTGTAAATAATAAGTTTTAAAAACTTTGCTAATTTTACTGCTGTGGATAAGTTCAAAAAAAAGGTGCTAATTCAGCGGTTTTTTTTATTGATTTATTTTTTGTTAGTGTTCTTTTTGTTGCTAAATTTAAATTAATCAGTTGGTCGGTTGCTCGGTTGGTCAGTTGAAAATCCACCCCACGATTGCGTCTTTTTTTGACGTTGTTTTATAATAATTCTGAAAGCCTTTCAACTCAGGAAAAGTGTTAAAAACAAAAGCATATGAATCAATTATTACAAAAGTTTAACGAGATGAGAGAGCAGATTTTTCAACAGTTTGCAGATTTGCAAATACGACTTGATAAAATGTCTGAAAAAACTGATAAACGTTTTGCTAAACAAGATAAGCGTTTTGATAGAATCGAAAAAACTCTATCTGGCCATGATGAAATGTTTGAACTTATAGTCAACAAACTGATTATGCACGATGATAAATTTGACCAGATGCATCGAGATATGGTTCATCGTGATGAGTTCAATACCTTTGTGACTCGTTTTGATGCAATGTTAGTTTTGTTCAGAAAAAGGGATTTAGAAACTGTGGCGATAGCGCATAATCAGAGTCTTTTAGAAAACAGAGTAACTGTTTTAGAAAATAAGTGTAATTAGTTTTGTTTATGAATCAAATAATGCAAAAACTTAATGAGATGGATGGCCGTTTTGAAAAACGGTTTGAGCAGATTGATGTTTTGTTAACTCAACGGATTTCATCCGCGGTTGTTGATTTAACGGCAAAAATTGAGCAAATTTCAGATAAGCTGGCTGAACATGACGGAATGTTTATGAAAATTAATAAAAAGTTGGTTGAGCATGATGGAATGTTTTTACAAATTTATCGAAAGTTGGCTGAACATGATGGAATGTTTTTGCAAATCAACAAAACATTATCCGAACACGATGAGATGTTTGAATTGATGGTTAATAAATTTCAATCAATCGACGAGAAGTTTGAGAAAATTGACAAAACATTCGAACACATGGATGAACAGTTTGAAAAAATGGACCTGTTATATTTTCGTTTGAATAATGATCATGTTATTTTGACGTAAAATCACAATTTATTGGTGGATAGGGTGACTGTTTTGGAAAATGGAAAGAATTAGTGAAATATTTTGCAAATTTAACTAATTTTACGACATCTTTATAATTTGCTATAATTAAAGCATTGATTTGCTTTGATTTTTTTATATGGAAAAACCAACAATTGTCAATGAAAAAAGTAAAGAAGAATTATTATCCTTGGCTCAAAAACTGGAGGAGTTGCAAAAGGTTGAGAACAACGGACGTGGGGTTTCGTGTCTTCGTCTTGTGGTTGAATATTTAAAAATGGGACAGTTAGGTGCTGCTCGGCAAGTTTGCTTTACTGATGGTGACAAGATTTTTAATTATCCTTTGGTGGTTGATTTTATTAAGAAAAACTTATTTAAATCTACCGAAGATCATCCTTGGTTTACATATGAAAGATTAAAAAAAATGGAAGATGTTGATGATTAGATGATAACTTTTTGTTTCTTTATGGTATTTTTGTTATAATAAAATTGATATGGATAAAAATTTTATATTATATTTTGTTTTAATCGGTATTGGAATTTTTTTGTTTTACAAGAACAAATCGGGAATGAAACCGCTGGTAAATTTTAATATTTTGAATAATTTTACCGAAGATTTAACCGAAAAAGCGGCCAAGGGAGGTTTGGATCCGGTTATTGGTCGCGAATTGGAAATTGAAAGATTAGTGCAAATTTTGAGTCGTCGATCCAAAAATAATCCTTTAATAATTGGCGCGGCCGGAGTTGGCAAAACAGCGATTGTCGAAGGCTTGGCTTTGCGCATTGTTACCGGGGATATTCCTCCGACCTTGCAAGGCAAAAGAGTGTTAAAAATAAATTTGGCCGATGTCATGGGCGGAACCAAATATCGTGGAGAATTGGAAGAAAGAATAAAAAGCATTATGGATAGCGTGATTTTTTCAAAAAGAAATATTATTTTATTTATTGACGAATTTCATTCACTTATCCAAACCAAAGGAACCGAAGGCGCGATGAATGCCAGTGATATTATCAAGCCGGCATTGGCGCGTGGCGATTTGCAATTGATTGGAGCAACAACAATAGATGAATTTTCCGAATATTTACAAAAAGATCAGGCGTTATTGCGTCGGTTTCAATTGATAGAAGTAAAAGCGCCTGATGTAAACCAGACGATTGCGATTTTGCAAGGTCTCAAAAAGCAATATGAAGATCATCATGGCGTCAAATTTAGTGATGAATCGATTGTTGAGGCAGTAAAACTTTCTGACAAATATATCAAGAACCGCAATCAGCCGGACAAATCGATTGATTTAATTGATGAAGCCGGAGTTTTTGTTAATTTTCGGGAGAATGATTTGCCTGATAATTCTTTAAAATTGATTCGTGCGGCTGCTGATGAAGTGCATAGACGAATAAAAAAATCGCCGATTCAGATCCAATCCATGATGCAAGAATTGGAAGTATTAAAAAGGCAACAGGAAAAAAACATTTTAGAAACGCAAAAAGAAAAAATTGCCAAGAAAATATTATTATTAACAACACAGATTGAAAAGAAGGAAAGGCGGATATTGAGTTTCCAAACACAAGGCAAAGTGCCGGTTGTTTTGGCAGGGGATATCGTTCATGTTGTGGCAACTTGTTTGAATATGGACAAAACAAAAAATAGAATTAATGAAAAATAATTATGTACATTATGACAAAGTCAAAAGTGAGGTCAAAAGTTATTGCTGCCGTAGCAACCGTAGCGATTTTGGCCGGAGTAGCCGGCATTATGAATGAAATGGCCAAAGCTAGAGGTTTTGCGTTTGGTTGGCCACTTGTTGTGAAAACAGCTACCAAAACCGGGACAAAAACAACAACTGCGGTCAAAACTCCGACAAAAACAACGGTAAAACCAAAGCCAATAAAAACAAACATCAAGTCGGGGCAACTGATTATTCCGACAACAAAATAAGTTTTTATGAGTTTGGTGCGGAATATTTTTAATTATCTTATTTTGGGGATGGCTGTGGCCATCCCTTTTCTGGTTTTTCCGGTTTTTGAAAATAGTTATGAATTTCCTAAAATTTTAATTTTTAAGTTTTGTGTTTCTGTTTTGTTTGGTTTAAAAATGCTGGAATTAAAGAGTTGGCACGATATAGGTTTATGGATAAAAAATTTATTTTTAAAAAAAAGAAAATGGCCGGTAGTTTTGTTTTGCGCATTCTTTGTTTCGCAGCTTGTTTCGGTGATTCTTTCAATTGACCGTGAGCGTAGTCTTTGGGGAAGTCCCGAACGTTGGTGGGGATTAACTACGCAAATTTCTTTTTTTGTTTTTTTCTTTTTACTCTTTGATTTTTTTGCTGAATTAAAAAATCGTAAAAATTTTCTTATCGCGGTTGCTGTTTCTGCTACGGCGATGTCAGTATACGCGATCATTCAGCGGTTGGGTTTGACGAATGATGATTTTGTTTATACCAGAGGTTTTAATTTGCCTCGGCCAGATGGAACACTGGGGCATCCCAATTATTTGGGTATTTATTTGGCGATGAGCTTACCTGTTTTATATTATTTTTTATTTTTTACAAAAAAAGTAATTTTAAAAATAGTTTGTTCGTTGGCCATCTTTTTAATTTTAATCGCTTTGCATAATACGATCAATCGTGGTGGATATTTGGCTGCTTATTTTTCCGCCATTATTTTTTTTAGCTTTTATTTTTGTAAAATTTCTGAGAGAAAAAATCGTTGGCAAAAATTATCCTTGTCGTTTTTGTCGGCCACGTTAGTTTTTCTTTGTTTTTGGACGGGAATATTTTTGCCAAAAGGCCAAGCGCCGAGCGAACAAAATTTTGGTGAAGGTTCAATGTTGATTAGAATCTTGGATATGGGCGCTGCGGCCGATTATTTTTATCAAAAACCGTTTTTTGGTTATGGTGCAGAAAATTATTTGTTACTTTATGAAAAAAGAGCCAAATGGCCGATTGAACAGGTGATTGATAATCATCCGTCCGATCGCGTTCATAATTTGTTTTTTGATAATTTGCTGAATTTCGGTTTTGTTGGCGTTGTTTTGTTGTTTTTCTTTTGGTTTGAAATTTTAAAAAATATTTATCATCAAATTATTTCAGTTGATTGGATAAAAAAAATAAATGCATTGTTATTGTTGGCAATATTTTTTGCTTATTTAGTCGCTTTGCAATTTCATTTTGATACTTTAGTCGTAACTTTTCTGTTGTATTCTTTTTGGGCTTATTCTTTAGCGGATGGGGAAAGTTTTGTCGATCAAAAAAATAAATTACAGTTATCAATTTTAATTTTGGGCATAGTGGCAATAATCTTTGGATTTTTTTTATTGGCAGTTTGTTTACTTTAAATAATTAAAAAAGAGCCAACATTAGATGTCAGCTCTCGTCATCTCAACTGTGGAACCAAATGGTTCCATCTTCCCTGATGCTCCAATCATAGTTGGGGCCGCAATCGGGGACGTGATTCCCAAGCAAAATTCCCGGTTCCACTTTTTCGTCTTCGATACTACCAAAACGAAATTCATAAGGACCGATGAGTGCGAGCAGGTCAAACTTTTCCTGGTCATTCAGCAGATCTTTCAAAAGAGAAAGATATTTCCGACTAAGTTCCATTGGATAGCCGCTTTGTTCATGGGGAGTCTGATCGTAGTTGACCGTACCGTCCCATTGGTAAGTGCTTGCCCCAATTTTTTCATTAAAAGAAAGGACTTTTCTGATGTTAATACTCATGACCCCATCGAAGATCATTTCTTCGAAGGTAAGGGGATTATTCAACTTCTTTTTCAATCGTTTCATCATTCTGCGAAAACCATACTCTTCGGTTTTTGTCATGGGCCGAAACAGATAGGCAGGAAATTCATCGAGCAGACGTTTTTTCATCTTTGTCCTCCAACAATGTTTATAAAAAAGAACTTGTAAATATACCTTAATTTTATAAAAAAGTCAATAGTTATATCAAAAAAACAGCTAATTATAGCTGTTTTTTTTGTTTATTAAATGACTGATTTACTTATTATACTTATTTTCACTTATTTTTTTTACTTTTACTTTAAAATATTTCGTAAATATTTACCAGTCCAACTTGGGCCATATTGAGCCAATTCTTCCGGTGTCCCTGCTTTGACCAGTTCGCCACCTTTGTCACCACCTTCCGGACCAAGATCGATGAGCCAATCAGCGCATTTGATGACATCCAGATTGTGTTCAATAATCATGACGGTGTTGCCTTGATAAACCAATCTTTGCAAAACCTCAATTAATTTTTTGACATCTTCATAATGCAAACCGGTCGTTGGTTCATCTAATAAATACAAAGTTTTTGTGGTACTGTGTTTTGCCAATTCTTTGCTCAATCTAATTCTCTGCGCTTCACCGCCGGAAAGCGTTGTTGCACTTTGTCCAAGTGTTAAATAATCAAGCCCAACTTCGCTTAACATTTTTAATTTGTCATAAATAAATGGGATATCGCGAAAAAATTCTTTGGCTTCGGCAATTGTCATTTCCAAAAT